>NZ_JBSFRK010000011.1:0-225226 GCF_053589195.1 Streptomyces sp. NPDC003379
GGGGTGGGGGCCATCCCGGTGCCCGGCCGCCAGGCCGTGCACCGCGGTCTAGCCGAGGGCCCGCAGGCCGGGTACGAACGTGACCAGGATGGGGATCACCGGCACGAGCGCCGCCGTCGCCGTCAGGCGGAGTCTGCGGGCGGCGGTG
Organism: Streptomyces sp. NPDC003379; assembly: GCF_053589195.1. Lineage (NCBI taxonomy): Bacteria > Bacillati > Actinomycetota > Actinomycetes > Kitasatosporales > Streptomycetaceae > Streptomyces > Streptomyces sp. NPDC003379. Next base: position 149 of record NZ_JBSFRK010000011.1, read on the forward strand.
AGGCGCGGGCGGGCGGAGAGCAGTCGGTGGACGCGCTGCGGGACGTGCGCCTGCGGTGTCGGGCAGGGGCCGAAGACGCCGCGGTCCTCGTTCAGTTCGACCAGGGCGAGCGCGACCGTCAGCCGGCCGAAGCGGCGCGACGCCACGTCGTCGGCGGCGAGCTCCACCAGGCGGTGCATCTGGTCGCGGAACGCCGCGAACACCCGTACCTGCGGGAACCCCGCGGCCAGCGCGCCCGAGCAGTGCAGCAGCCAGTCGTGCCGGGCCTGCGCGTGGCCCTGCTCGTGCGCGAGCACGGCATCGAGCTGACGGCCCTTCAGGCGGCGCAGAGCGGCCGTGGTGACGACCAGTCGGGGCGCCTGGCCCGGCAGCCACCAGGCGTCCGGGCGCTCGCCCTCCAGGACGACGAGACGGTCGGCGCCCGGCTCCTCGCCGGGCAACAGCGGGGCGCGTACGAGGAGTTCGGCCCGCCGTCCGGCCCGCCGGGTCCGGGCCAGGGCGATCTCCCGGGTCAGCATCGCCGCGGTCCACACGCCGCCGCAGGCCAGCACCACGGCGGTGGCCGCCGCCCAGGGGCCCGGCGCCTGGAGGGCGTACGCCTCGACCACGGCGTTCGGCGCCGGCGCGAAGATATGACCGCGCACGGCCTGCCAGGCGGCGGCCGCGCTCAGCGTCATCGAGAGCGCGCAGCAGAGCAGGACACCCGCCACCACGCACTGCCAGACCCAGAGCGCGACCACCGGTTCGCGCTCCGGCCAGTCGGCGCGGGCGAGCATCCGTGGGGCGACGAGGGCAGTCAGGGCGCCCAGCAGCAACAGCGCGACGGGGACCATCATGCCGCCCAGCCTATGAGGGCCGGGCTACCGAGGGGTATGGGCCGCCTCCGCAAGTGACGGACGCCACGGTCGATGTGGGCACGTCGCGTACGAAATGGGCCGTGATCGGATCGCTCTGTGTCACCGCCGAGTGGCGACCGGCGTACGGGAGGTGGGACGCCGTAGTGTCGGACGATGATCGAGACCATCGTGTTCGACGTGGGGGAGACCCTCACCAAAGACGACCGCTACTGGGCATCCTGGGCGGACTGGCTGAAGGTTCCGCGGCACACCCTCTCCGCGCTCGTCGGCGCCGTCGTCGCGCAGGGCGGGGACGGCCTGGAGGCCCTGCGGCTCATCAGCCCGGACATGGACATCGCCTCCGCCCACCACGCGCGCGAGGCGGCGGGCCGGGGCGAGCATCTCGCCGAGAGCGACCTGTATCCGGATGTGCGGCCCGCCCTCGGAGGTCTCCGCAAGCTGGGGGTCCGCGTCATCATCGCGGGCAACGCGACCTCGCGCGCCGCCGAACTCCTGCGCGACCTCGACCTGCCCGCCGACCTCGTCGTCACCTCGGGCGACTGGGGCGTGGCCAAGCCGGACCCCGCCTTCTTCACGCGGGTGCTCGAAGTGGCCCAGGCCGGGCCCCACGAGACGCTCTACGTCGGCGACCACCCCGCCCACGACGTCTTCCCGGCGAAGCAGGCGGGCCTGCGCGCCGCGCACATCCGGCGCGGACCGTGGGGCCACCTGTGGGCGGAGGACCCGGCCGTGGCCGACACGGCGGACTGGCAGATCGACTGCCTCACGCCGATTGCCACGCTGATCGCCCACTGAAACCGGGCGGCCCCCGCGGCCGTCCCGGCGGCGCGCCGGTCAGAGCGTCAGCAGCATCGCCAGCATGCCGATCCCCATCGACAGCCTGCACGCCAGCGCCAGCTCCGGCCGGTCGCCCCAGCCGAGGACCGCCGAGCCGCCGCCTTCGCCCGCCGCGGCCGTCCGTACCGCCCCCACCGCCCCCACCGCCCCCACTGTCCCCACTGTCCCCGCTGTCCCCGCTGTCCCTGCGGGAGCCAGCCGCGCGCCGGACCACAGGACGTATCCGGCGAAGTACAGCAGGAGGGCGCCGGTCAGCGGGGGCAGGCCCGCGCCTCCGTGGCCCGCGTGCGCGCCCGGAGCCGTGATCATCGACACCGACATGTACACCATGGCGAACGCACCGATGAGGTGGTGGACGTGGTGGCGGCCGGCGCGCGCCGCCCAGAGCGCGTGCACCGCGGCCGCCCCGAACACCGCGGCGTAGCCGAGCCAGGTCCAGCGCGGCAGCGCGACCACCGCGGCGGGCACGGCCATCACCGCCATCCCGAACCCCATGAGCGCCTCGCCGCCCGCGGTGCGGCGCTGTTCCTCGATCCGGCTGCGCATCCGCAGCAGACAGTAGGCCCCGGTCGCCGCGCACAGCGCGACGAGCAGCCAGGCGGCCTGCGCCGGTCCGTGCACCGCGCACCTCCCCCTGTCGACGGTGTCGTCGGGTCGATGCCCAGGGCCGTGGAGCCGTACGCGAGCGCATGGGAGTGCACGGGGCGCACTTGGGGAGCAAGGCGGCCTACCGAAATATTTTCTGAGTAAAACACTTGCTAATGTTTTAGGTATGAGCAGTACGTCACCGTCCTCGCACCCGTCCCCCCGTCCCACCCGTCCGCGCAGGCTCCCGCTCGCCGGGGTGCTGCGCCCGGGCAAGCCGTCCGACATCTGGTTCAAGCCCGCGAGCAGTGTGGTCGTGGCCACCGCGCTACCGAATCTGACGCTGCTGGCCCTCGGACGGCTCGACCTCGTGATGTACACGATGGCCGGTTCGTTCTGCGCCCTGTACGCCCACAACCTCCCGTACGCCGCCCGGGCGCGCGCCCTGGCCTGGGTCGTCGCCGGGATGTTCGCGAGCGTGGCCGTCTCGCTGGTCACCGCCTCGCTGACCGGCTCCGCCGCGGTCCTCGTCGCCGTCGGCGCGGTCCTCGCCGCCGCGCAGAAGACGCTGTGCGACGCGACCCGCATCGGCCCGCCCGGCCATCTGATCTTCACCTTCATCAGCTCGGCGACCCTCTTCGCGCCGCAGAGCATCGGGCAGGTCCCAGGCCACCTCGCGCTCACTCTCGCCGGGGGAGCCGTGGCCTGGCTCGTCGGCATGGCGCCCGCCCTGGTGCGGCCGCACGGACCCGAGCGCCGGGCCACCGCGCGCGCCCTGCACGCCGCCGCCGCGTCCGCCGAAGCAGCCCAAGCCGCCCAAGCAACCGAAGCCGGGCCGGCCGCCGAGCGGGCCCGCGCCGCCGCGGCCGGTGCCGTGCACGCCGCCTGGCAGTCGCTGCTCGCCACCGGCGCCCCGACCACCGAGGCGCGGCGCGCCCTGGCCCGCCTCGTCGTCCGCGCCGAAGAGGCCCTCGCCGCGCCCACCGCCGCGGACCCCGCGACGCTGCGCTCCTGGGCGGCCGGACTGCGCGGCACGGGCGCCGTACCGCGCCCCGGCGACGTACACCCCGGGGAGCGCGACGAGCTGCTCGGCGTCGCCGCGGCGCTCGCCCAACCCAGGGTGCCGCTGTGGCGCCGGCTCGCGCCGGGCTCCCCGCTGCTGCCCATCGCGCTGCGCACCGCCGTGGGCTGCGCGCTCGCCGGATACGGATCCCTCGCGCTCGGCATCGGCCGCCCCTACTGGGCCCTGGTCACCGCCGCCTCCCTCTACCAGGCCAATGTGACGCTCACCTGGAACCGGGGCGTGCAGCGCGTGGTCGGCAACCTCGTCGGCGTGCTCGCCTTCGCCGCCATCGCGCCGTTCGCCCACCTCGGCCACGCCGAGCTGATCGTGAGCTGCCTCGCCCTCGCCTTCGGGGCGGAGGCGCTGATCAGCCGCAACTACTGGCTGGGCAGTGTCTGCGTGACGCCGATGGCGCTGCTCGTCACCGAGTTCGCACGGTTCCAGCAGCCCGGAGAGCTGATCCTCGACCGCGTCGTGGACACCCTCGTCGGCGCCGTGCTCGGCGTCGCGGCCGCCGTCCTCGTCACCAACCGGCGCGCCGCCGACCAGATCGAGCAGGCCGTCGAGGCCGTCGACCGGGCCAGGGAGCGCGCCGAGGCCGACCTGACGGAGCCCGGCCCTGTCGCGCCCGCGCGGCGCCGGCTGACCGCCGCCCTCGTCGACCTTCGCGCCGCCACCGACGCGGCCGCCGGCGAATGGTGGCAGCGCGCCCTGCCCGAAGAGCGCGTGGTCGCCGCCGAACGCGCCGGACACCGTACGCTCGCGGCGACGGTCCGACGGCAGAGCGGTGAGAACGGTCAGGGGACGCGGCCCCGCGAAGGGGTCGCCGACGCCTGGGAGGGCGCACGAGCATGAGAGCAGAGAACGGTCCGGTGGCGGGCATCGGTGGGGACACCGTGGCCGCGGTGGTGCGGCAGTGGCAGACGGTGCGCCCCGACATCGACACCGGGCCGATGGAGGTGATCGGCCGCATCAACCGCTGCGCGGCCCTCCTCCAGCAGGCCGAGGACGCCCCGCTGCGCCGGGCGGGCCTGACCCGCGCCGAGTTCGACCTGCTCGGCGCGTTGCGCCGCACCGGGCACGAGCTGACGCCCGGGGAGCTGGCGCGCGAGACCTTCTCCTCCGGCGCCGCGGTCACCAAGCGGCTCAAGCAGCTCCAGGAACGGGAACTGGTCGAGCGCCGGGCCGACGCGCGCGACCGGCGGGTCGCGCACGTGCGGCTCACCGACGCGGGCCGCGACCTGGTCGACGCGATCCTGCCGGAACAGCTCGCCTACGAGACGGTGGTGCTGTCCGTCCTCGACGGGGACGGGCAGGGGCAACTCAGCGGCCTGCTCGGCGAGTTGCTGGCCCAGCTGGAGGGGCGGCTCGGAGTGCGGCGGGGCTGAGAGCCCTGCGCAGCAACGCCCGGCACGCACGCTCGCCGCACAGCGCCCCGGGACAGGTGGCTCCGCCACATGACCTGGGACACCGCACGCCGATCGCACGCACCGACCGCCGCTGCGCCCGCGCTCCGCGCGAACGACGGGGGTTCAAAGACAGGCTCTGAGGCGGGCGCATGCGGCCCCTCGCCGCCAACCTCGCGGTGACGGGCACGGTGACCTCCGTCACGACGCGGCCGACGCCACCCGCGCGCTGATCTCCTCCCGCGACAGGTACGCGTCCGTCTTCTCGAAGTCCGCGAGCGTGGCGGGGCGCTGGGCCTGGAAGCCGGTACGGACGTAGTCGTTGCCCGCGACCGCGTTGAGTCCCCAGTTGGCGGCCGTGCGGAAGCGGGCGGTCAGCGTGCGCAGCGCCCCCAGGTGGTAGCCGCGCGCCACCACCTGGGCGGGCAGCCCCGTCAGCTGCACGCCCAGCGGCTTCGACACCGCCTGGATGCCGCCGAGGTCCACGACCAGGCCCATGTCCTTGTGCCGGTAGTCGGCGAGCGGCAGGCCGCGCAGCGCCGATACGACGTTCTTCGCGGCGGCCCAGCCCTGCCGCATGGCGTGCTGGGCGGTCGGCGGGCAGATGGCGTCGCCGCCCTTGACGACGTCCGGCACGGCCGCCGCGTCGCCGAGCGCGAAGACGCCGTCCAGGCCCGGCACCGTCAGATCCGGCCTGACGACGAGACGGCCGCGGTTGGTCTCGGCGCCGAGCGTCGCGATGAGCGGGCTGGGCGCGACGCCCGCGGTCCAGATCAGCGTGCGGCACGGCAGCACGCGGTCGTCCGTGAGCGTGACGGTGTCCTCGGTCGCCTTGGCCACGGACACCCCGAGCGAGACGTTCACGCCCCTGCGCTGGAGGATCTCCATGGCCTTGTCGCCGAGCCGCTCGCCCAGCTCGGGCATCAGCTTCGGGGCGACGTCCACCACGTGCCACTTGATCTGCGACACGTCCAGGCCCGGATAGCGCTTGACGGCGGCGCACGTCAGACGCTGGAGGTACGCGGCCGTCTCCACGCCCGCGTACCCGCCGCCGACCACGACGAACTGCAGCCGCTGCTCGCGCTCCTCGCGGTTCGAGGTGGCCGCGGCCAGGTCCAGCTGCGAGATGACGTGATCGCGGATCCAGGCGGCCTCGGCGAGCGTCTTGACGCCCACCGCGTGCCGGTCCACACCGGGGATGTCGAACTGCCGCGTCACGCTGCCCGGCGTCAGGACCAGCTGGTCGTAGCGTTCCACGACCTCCTCGCCGCTGATCTTCCGTACGATCACGGCCTTGGCCTCTGCGTCGATGCCGATGGCGCCGCCCGGCACGATGGCCGTGCGGCGCAGCATCCGGCGCAGGGGCACCGCGACTGCCTGCGGGGTGAGCACCCCGGAGGCGACGTGCGGCAGAAGGGGCAGGTAGAGCTGGTGGTCCGTCGGGCTGATCAGCCGCAGCTCCGCCTCGTGGGGCGCGAGTTTCTTCTCCAGCTTGTGCGCGCACTCCATGCCGGCGAAGCCGCCGCCGACGATGAGGATCCGGGGAGCTGCCATGTGATGTCACTCCAACACTGTGGGAGATCGTCTTTCTGGATCTTCTCGGGTTTCTGGATCTTCTGGATCTTCTCGGGACCGTACCCGTGGCCTTGTACCCCTGCATCCCGGATGGATGAATCGTGTGATGTGCTTCACACCCGTTTCAGATCCCCGGTCGGTAGCGGATGGGGTGATCGTGCGGGACCTCGACGAGGACGATCCTGAGGCCGTCCGGGTCCTTGATCCACATTTCGATCAGACCCCACGGCTCCTTGACCGGTGGCCTGACCACCTCGACCCCGTGCCCGGTCAGCTCCTTGTGCGCCGCGTGCACGTCCGGGACCTGGAGCCACAGCTGGAGCTCGGGCGAGGGAGGGGTGTCGGAGCGGCCGGAGAGTTCGAGGAAGCCGCCGCCGAGGAAGTAGACCGTGCCGCGTTCGGGGCCGGTGCCGAACTCGCGGTAGACGGCGAGTCCCAGCGCCTCGCCGTAGAACGCGCGGGAACGCTCCGGGTCGGTGGGGTGGAGAAGGGTCCTGCTGCTCAGTACATGCACCATGCGGCCGCACCTTAGCGGCGAGTTAGGCTCGGCGGAGCCGTAAGCAGCGCCCAGATCGGAGAACGAAGTCGATGGACACCGCCCCGCCTCTCCTCCCCGGCGAACTCACCTTCCGCGACGCGGTATCGGCCGACGTCGGCGCGCTCGTCGCGCTCATCGAGTCGGCCTACCGCGGGGACGCGAGCCGCGCCGGGTGGACCACCGAGGCGGACATCCTAGAGGGGCAGCGCACCGACCCGCAGGGCGTCGTCGAGGTCATCGATTCGCCCGCGAGTCGTCTGCTGGCCGTCGAGCGGGACGGCACGCTCGTCGCCTGCTGCCAGCTGGAACACCGCGGTGGGCACGTGTACTTCGGGATGTTCGCGGTGAGCCCGGCCCAGCAGGGCGCGGGCCTCGGCAAGGTGATCATCGCCGAGGCGGAGCGCGTCGCGCGCGAGGAGTGGGGCGCCCGCGAGATGCACATGACCGTGATCTCCGTACGCGATGACCTCATCGCCTGGTACGAGCGGCGCGGCTACCGCCGTACGGGGAAGATGACGCCCTTCCCGTACGGCGACGAGCGCTTCGGCATCCCGCAGCGGGCCGACCTGGAGTTCGAGCTGCTGGTGAAGGACCTCGGGGTCAGGAACCTCGGGGTGAAGGACCTCAGGCCGTGAATCGGCCGGTCCGCTTGATGTCGGGGTAGTCGGTGGTGGCGCCGTCCAGCTGGAGCGCGCGCACCAGCCGCAGATCGTCCTGCGTGTTCACGACCCAGCCGATGATCCGCAGGCCGGCCTTCCTGGCGTGCTCGACGATCTCCTGCGTCAGCCGCCGGATGTTGAGGACGAGGGTCGTGGCGCCGACGGCGGTGGCGCGCTCCACGACGTCGCGGCCGTAGCGGCTGGCGACGAGCGCGGTGCGCACGCCCGGGACCAGGCGCGCGATCTCCGCGAGCGCCTCGTCGTGGAAGGAGATCACCTCCACGCGCGCGACCAGGTCTCGGCGGTGCATGACCTCGGCGAGGGCGCGCGCGGCCGCCACGTCCTTGATCTCGGCCTGCAGCGGCGCCCGCACGGCGTCCAGGACCTCTTCGAACACGGGCACGCGCTCGCCGCGGCCCGCGTCGAGCTCCCGGAGCTCGGCGAGGGTCTTCTCGGCGATCGGGCCCTTGCCGTCGGTCGTACGGGCCACGTCGGCGTCGTGCATGACGACGAGGGCGCCGTCCTTGCTCAGATGCAGATCGAGCTCGATGAGATCGAGGCCCGCGGCTTGCGCGGCGATGAAGGAACGGAGGGTGTTCTCGGGTTCGACACCCATGACCCCGCGATGACCGATGGTGAGGAAGTTCAAGGTCCACTCGCTTCCGTCGACGGCGGCTCGGTGGCCGCGGGGCGAGGACGGAGCAGCCACGCGGCAATGTCGCAGCCTAACGGCCCGCCTCGGCGGAGGAACCGCCCGGACGAGGAGGAGCGGAACCCTCCGATCTGGTTCCCACGATGCCGAGGACCAGTCCGGTGACGAGGGCGGCGACAAGGACGGCACGGGTGCTCACGGCTGCGCTGCTCCCTACGGCGGGGACGGCTGACCCCACCCGTCCTACCGGCAGCGGGGCCACCGCGGCGAGCCGCGTCACCCGCAGGTGGGCGAGTCCCCGACGGGTTGACCGGGCGGCGCGGGACGCTCCCCCGCCAGGCGGTCGAGGTCGTCCAGCATCGCCTCGGCCAGCCCCGCCTCCGCCTCCAGACGCCGCTCGCTCCAGCGCAGGGCGACCTCGGGGTGCGACCAGGCCGCTGCCCCGTCCGCCCCGACCGTCCCGACCGCCCGCGCCAGCGCGTCCCGCACCTCCTTCAGCTCGCCCCTCGTCCGCGCGATGTGCCCGGCCACCAGCGCCCGCAGATGGTCCGGCGCCGTCAGATGACCGAGCCAGACCCGCAGCAGCAGCGGATGCTTCAGGACGGGCGGCCCGGCGTCCTGCCCGCTCCCCGCCCAGGAGGCCAGCGCGGCGCGGCCCTCGTCGGTGATCGCGTACGAACGCTTCGTGCGGGGCGCGTCGGGGCCGGAGCGGCGCGAGGTGGCGTAGCCGAGCGCTTCCAGGCGGCGCAGTTCGGCGTAGATCTGGCTGATGGCGGGCGACCAGTAGAAGAAGCGGAGCGAGGCGTCGGCCCACTTCTTGAGTTCGTAGCCGGTCCGCTCCCCGGGGAAGGAGAGCAGGCCGAGCACCGCCCAGGCGGTCGGCGGCAGCCCGCCGCCGGGAGGCTCTGCGTACCGCTGCGAGGTCGTTCCACGGCCTGCCATACGCCGCATTGAAGTGAACGGCGCGCTCCGGGCGCAAGGGGTATGCCACGGGGACCGTCAGGCCGGGCTGTAGACCGTCAGCGCGCCCCGCCGCTTGTCGAGGAGCAGGGAGTCGGGCGCGGGCGCCCTCTCACCGTCGTACGCCAGGTCGGGCACCTCTTCCAGGCCGCTGATCCGCAGCCGCTCGACGCGTTCGGCCCGGTAGACGCGGGAGCGCCGCAGCGCTCCGGCCAGCGCGGAGAGGGCGAGCCGGGTGCGGGCCAGCGGCGCGTCCGCGTCGACCGTACGGATGTCGAGCAGCCCCTCGTCGAGGTGGGGCCGGTGCGTGGGGGCGAGGCCGTCCGGCAGATAGCGGCCGTTGCCCGCGAAGAGCAGCCACAGCACGCGGTCGTGGCCGTCGAGGCGGACCCGCAGCGGCGTCGCGTCCCGCAGGACGCCCAGCAGCGACACGGCGGCCGCGGGCCACTTGCCGACGCGGCCCTCCAACGCCTCGCGCCTGCGCACCAGTTCGGGATAGAGGCCGATGCTGAAGGTGTTGAGGAAGCCCGTGACGTCCGCGCCCTCGCCGTCGCGGACCCGTGCCAGGTCCACCCGCACGGCCTCGCCGTGCCGCAGCGCGTGCGCGGTGTCCTCGAAGGTGGCCGTGCCCGCGTCGAGCGCGAAGTGGTTGAGGGTGCCGCCGGGGAAGACGGCGAGCGGGAGTCCGGCCGCCACGGCCCGGCGGGCGGCGGCGTTGACCGTGCCGTCGCCGCCGCACACCCCGAGCGCCCCGCCCGACTCGGCGGCCCGCGCGACCGCCTTGTCCAGGAGCTGCCCGAGGTCGTCGTCCGGCCCGCACACGACGATCCCGGCCTTCGGCAGCAGCCGCTCCACGTACTGCCGTGCGGGCGGTCGGCCCGGTACGCCCTTGCCGGAGCGGGAGTTGACGACCACCACCAGCCCCTCGCCGTCCGGCAGCGCGGGGGCGGCCACCCGCGTCCGCCCGGACCGCGCGGGCGTCGGCCGGGGCGGCCACCAGTAGCAGGTGACCGCCGCGGCGGCCGCGCCGAGCGCGATACCGGCGAGCACGTCACCGGGGTAGTGGACCCCCACGTACACCCGGGAGAACGCGACGGCCGCGGCGACCGGCGCGACGACGGCGCCGTAGCGGGACGACTCCAGGGCCACCCCGGTGGCGAACGCCGCCGACGACGCCGCGTGCCCGGACGGGAACGACGACGTCCACGGCGTCTTCGTCGGACGGCGCACCAGGGGCACCGCGTCGTACGCGGGACGGCCGCGGCGCACCGCGCACTTGGCGACCGCGTTGGTGGCCAGCGAGGCAAGGGCCAGCGCGCCCACGCCACGGCGCGCGGCGCGCCCGGCCGCGGGCCCGCCGGCGGCGGCGAGCGCCGCGGCCGCTGCGAGCCAGAGCCGCCCGTGGTTCGCCGCGGTGCTCAGCGGTGGAAGGACCTGCTCCGCGCCGGGCAGCCGCGCGGCCGCCACCCGTGCGAACCACCGCCGGTCGATGCTGCCGATGCGTCCCGTCATGGCCTCACTGCAACAGGGCGCGGGGGCCGCGGCCCGCGCTGCTCGCCCGAACGGGTCACGCGCGCGTCCACCGCCCACCGGACGGACAATGCGGACATGACGACAAGGCGCTCCCTCGACATACAGGTCAAGCGGGTCCACGACTCAGTACGCCGACGAGCACCGTCACATGGCCGGGGTAGCGGGGCAGTCCGTTTCAGCGCGCGGTGTCCAGGAGCCGCCGGGCGGTTGCCAGGCGCTCCGGGTCCAGGCGGATGCGTACGCCGTGGAAGTCCGGGCCCCGCGTCGCGTCCACGGCCATGCGGGACGTCGTGCCGTCCGGGGTCGAGGACGGGTCGAGTGGGCTGCCCGGCAGGCCGTCGACGACGAACACGTCGCGGTGCGGCTGAAGGTGCGTGGCCATGGCCCACAGCACGTCCGCGTCCCGGGTCACGTCCACGTCCTCGTCGACCGCGACGACCGTCTTGAGGTACGGGTCCCAGCCGAGCAGCGCCAGCATGACCTGCCGCGCCTGGCCCGGGCGGGCCGGGCGCAGGGCGACGTACGCGTGGAAGTGCGTGCCGGACGTGGGGTAGTGCAGGGCGGTGACCTCGGGGAAGCGGCGCCGCAGCTGGGCGGCCAGCTCCGCCTCGCGGGGCAGCCGGGCGAGGTTGAGGTGCTCCGCGCTGTTGCCGCCGACCACGTCGAGGAGGAGGGCGTCGCGGCGGCGCAGGACCGTCTCCACGGTGAGGACGTTGTTCGTGGAGCGGTCCGACGAGTAGCCGGAGAACTCCCCGAACGGCCCCTCCTCCGCCCGCCGCTCCGGGTCGATGAACCCTTCGAGGACGATCTCCGCCCCGGCGGGCACCCGGATGCCGCGGCGCGGTGTCTCCACCACGTCGAGCGGCGCCCCGAACAGCCCGCCCGCGATGGTGCGTTCGTCGACGTCGGGGCCGACCCGGGCGGACGCGGCGAGCAGGAAGAGCGGATGCGCGCCGATCACCATCGCCACCGGCAGGACCTCGCCCCGCTCCTCGGCCAGCCTCAGGAGCTGCCACAGATGGCCGCGCGAGTGCAGGCTCGTGGCCAGTTCGGTGCGGGAGTGGACCATGGAGCGGTGGTAGCTGAGGTTGCCCGCGCGGTCCGGCGCGTCGCGCGGCGCCTCCGCCGTGATGACGCCGCTGGTGATGTACGGGGCCCGGTCGGAGGCGAAGTGACGGATGAGCGGCAGAGCGGCGAGGTCGATCGCGGCGCCCTCCTCCACCACCTCCAGCACCGGGCCGTCGGCGACCACACGAGGTTCGCGGCGGCCCGCCGACGCCGCCTGGTAGGCGCGGTGCAGGCCCGCGCGGCCGGTGCCGAGGAGGCGGGCGAGGCGGTCCCGCGAGGCGAAGACATTGGTGATCAGCGTCGTGCCGAGACCCTTGACCCGGGGGCACACCAGCAGATCGTCGCGGCCCCGCGCGGCCAGCTCCGCGACCAGCGCGGCCACGTCCTCGCCCTCGATCTCCTCCGCCACGGTCAGGACGTCGTCGGCCTGCCCGGGACCGTGGGCGCGCAGGAACGCCCGCAGATCCTGACCGCTCGTACGCGGGGCCGCCTCAGTGCGTGTCACAGCACACCCCCGCGTGCGCGTCGGAGGCGAACAGCCGCCCCCAGCCCGGGGAGTCGACCCGAAGCCCGAGCAGCCCCAGGCCCGTGTGCACCGCCACCCGCGCCCCGTCGAACACCGGCTTGCCGAGCTCCCGCTCCACGAGCGCGGCCACCGGCGCCACCGGCAGCTCCGTGCCCGCCACCACCAGGCACCTGGCGTCCTCGGTGTCCGCGTCGAGCAGCAGCCGCCGCAGCCGCGCCACCGGCAGCTCCGCCGCCTCCCGTGGCGTCGCGAGGCCGAGTGCGGTGACCGAGGAGACGCGCAGCCCCGCGGCGACGTACGTGTCGGCGACGCGCCCGGCGGTCTCCCGTGAGCCCGCGGTGACCAGGGCCAGGGAAGGCAGGGCGTGGCGGGCCAGGAGGTCGAGCTGGCCGAGGGTGACGGTGGAGGCCGGCACGCCCGCCGTGGCCCCGATCGCACGGGCGATGGCGCGGGCGTGCGCCACGCCGTGCAGACCGCACGAGCTGCCGTTCCACACCACGGCGTCCGCGCCCGCCTGCGCCAACTGCGTCGCGCCGCGCGTCAGTTCATCCGACTGGGCGCGGGCGATCGCCGGGCCGCACAGCTGTTCCGGCAGCGCGGCGCGGGCCGTCGGGTGGGCGGTCTCCACCGCGACGGGCGCGCAGATCCGCACCGCCCAGCGGTCGACTCCGAGCGAGGTGGAGGGGAGGAGGTGGCCGATGCGCTGCATGGGGTGAGTCCGTTTCTCATCGCGGGGGTCGCGGGGGTCGCCGTGATCACGGGCGGAGCGGAAGGCGGGCCGCCGCCCTTGGCATCTCAAGGGCGGCGACGCGCCGACGAGTTACGCCCGCGACGCCGCATCCAGCGAGGCGTACGTGTCCTTCAGGCGCAGCCGTGCCTCCTCCTGGTCGCGCGGCGGGGGAGTGGGCTTCAGGCCGAGCAGCTTGGCCATGTTGTTGCCGAGGTAGCCCTCCAGGTCCTCCTCGGACAGGTGCATGCCCTGCGGCGGCGGGCCGCACAGCACCTCCAGCTCCCGCGCCCACATGCCCGGTTCGTTCGGCGGCGAGTCCGTGCCGAACACCAGCTGGTGGCGCTCCATCTGCTGGGCGAACTCCACGATCCGTGACTGGAGCAGCCAGCCCGACTCCCCGTACACGTTGGGCGAGTCGAGGATCATGTACAGCGCCTCGAAGCAGTAGACGCCGCCCGTCTGCACCCCGAAGTGCGCCAGGATGAAGTTGACGTCCTTGAACTCCCGGATGATCGGGTAGAACTGCGTCGGGATCGAGTAGGGCCCGTCCCCGGTGTGGATCAGCACGACAAGGCCCAGCTCGTCGCAGACCCGCAGGACGGGACGGAGCCAGTCGAGGGCCCGGTCCGGGCGGTAGGCGTGCATGTTGGCATGGAGCTTGACCATCTTGTAGCCGTACTCCTTGACGTGGAACTCCAGCTCCTTCGCGCCGTTCTCGGGCCCGAAGCGCGGGTTGTACATGAAGTTCCCGATGAACCGGTCCGGGTACCGCTGGATCAGTTCGGTGATGTACGCCATGTAGTCGCGGATGCCCTCGCGGCCGGTCCGCATCCCGTCCTGCCAGACGCTGTTGCCGGGCGGCGGCATGATGCAGCCGTAGTCGATCCGGCGCGGCTTGCCGTTGATCATGTACGGGCCGTCCATCATCTCGATGGTGCGCTCGCCCGTGAACGGGGAACCGTCGTGCCGCCACGCCTGGTCCACGACGTTCGTGGGATGCATATGGGTGTCGATGATCAAGTGCTTGTTCCTTCCCGGCTGGTACCGACCGTGTCTCTGTGGTGGACCGTTGGGGGACCCGGGGCAGGGCCCGCCTCACCCCCTCTCCGGGTCGAGGAAGTCGGTGGGCCGCACGGGCACCCTGGCGAGGGCCAGGCCCGTCGCCGCGCGCAGGGCGTTGGCGATGGCCGGCGTCGAGGAGAGGGTCGGTGGCTCGCCCACCCCGTTCAGGCCGTAGGGCGCGTCGGGGTGCGGCAGTTCGAGCAGGTCGATGGGGAGGGAGGGCATGTCCGCGATGGTGGGGATGAGGTAGTCGGTGAAGGACGGGTTGCGTACCCGCCCGCCCGTCACGCGCAGCTCCTCCATGAGGGCGAGCCCGAGTCCCTGCGCGCCGCCGCCCTCGATCTGGCCCTCCACGGCCAGGGGATTCATCGCTCTGCCGACATCCTGTGCGGTGGCCAGCTCCACCACCTTCACCAGGCCGAGATCGGTGTCGACGTCGACGACCGCCCGGTGCGCGGCGAACGCGAAGGCGATGTGCGCGTCGCCCTGCCCGTGCTCGGGGTCGACGGGATAGGTGCGGCGGTGCGTGAACTCGTACTCCGCCGCCAAGGGGCCGTGCGCGGCGAGGAGTTCGGTGAGCGGCCGGTCGCCGAGACGGGCGAGCCGCTCCCGCAGCTCCTCGCACGCGCCCCGGACCGCGCCCCCGCTCATCCAGGTGATCCGCGACGCGGACGCCGAGCCCGCGTCGCCGACCCGCGTGTCGGCGGGCAGGACCACGACCCGCTCCACGCCCAGCTCCGTGCGGGCGATCTGCGCCTGGACGGTGACGATGCCCTGGCCGCACTCGGCCGACGCCGTGTGGATCTCGGCGACGGGCTCGCCGTTCACCAGGGAGAGCCGTACGCGGGCCACCGCGCGGTCGTCGACGCCACCGGAGAAGCCGATCGCCTTGACGCCGATCGCGTACCCGACGCCCCGCTTGACGCCCTCGCCGTGCGAGGTGTTGTTGAGGCCGCCGGGGAGACCGAAGGGGCCCTGTGGAGCGGCGGGCAGCGGGCGGGCGCGGAGCCTTTCGAGGAGTTCGGCCGCGGGCGCGGGGCCGTCCACGGCCTGCCCGGTCGGCAGCACGGTCCCCGTCGTCATGGCATTGCGGACGCGCAACTCCACCGGGTCAAGGCCCAGTTCGCGCGCCAGTTTATCGACGTTGGACTCCACGCCGTAGCAGGACTGGACGGCGCCGAACCCGCGCATCGCCCCACAGGGAGGGTTGTTGGTGAAGACGGAGTAGCCGTCGATCTCGACGTGCGGCACGTCGTAGGCGCCCGCCGCGAAGTACGAGCCGTTGGCGATGACGACCTGCGACGTGGAGGTGTAGGCGCCGCCGTCGAAGAGCAGCCGCGCCTTCACGAACACGAGCTTTCCCTCGCGCGTCGCGCCGTGCTCGAACCACATCTTCGCCGGGTGCCGGTGCACGTGGCCGAAGAAGGACTCCTCGCGGTGGTAGCTCATCTTCACCGGGCGGCCGGTGCGCAGCGCGAGGAGCGCCGCGTGGATCTGCACCGACACGTCCTCGCGCCCGCCGAACGCGCCGCCCACACCGGAGAGCGTCAACCGCACCTTCTCCGGTGGCAGCCCGAGCGCCGCGCACATCTGGCGCCGGTCGTCATGGAGCCACTGCGTGGACACGTACACGTCCACACCGCCGTCCTCGCCCGGTATCGCGAGCCCCGCCTCCGGGCCGAGGAACGCCTGGTCCTGCATGCCGACCTCGTACGTCCCCGACACCACCACGTCCGCCGATCCCCGCGCGGCGGGCAGGTCCCCGTGCCGGATGCGGACATGCCGTACGACGTTGCCCGCACCGCCGTCCACGCGCCGCTCGTGGACCAGCGGGCCGGTGCCCGCGAGTGCCTGCTCGGCGTCGGTGAGGGCGGGCAGCTCCTCGTACGCCACCTCGATCAGGCGCAGCGCGCGGCGGGCCGTCTCGGGGTGGTCGGCGGCCACCAGGGCGACCGGCTCGCCCTGGTGGCGCACCCGGTCGGCGGCGAGCACCGGCTGGTCGGCGACCTTCATCCCGTACAGCGGCCGCCCCGGCACGTCCTCGTGGGTGAGCACCGCCACCACGCCCGGCAGCCGCCTCGCGCGGGTGGCGTCCAGGCGCCGGACGCGGGCGCTGGGGTGCGGGCTGCGCAGGGTCGCGCCCCACACCATGCCGTCCCAGCGCAGGTCGGAGGCGTAGGCGAAGTCGCCGCGGACCTTCAGCCTGCCGTCGGGGCGCCGCACGCTCTCGCCGATGCCATGGCGTACACCGGTTACGGTGCTCACGTTCCGTCACTTCCCTTCCGGGGTGGGGCTGCCGGGTGGCTACGCGATCGGGCGCACCGCCCGGTGGTCCGCATCCGGTGCCGGGGCCGCCGTGACGGCCTGGGAGAGCCGGGTCCGCAGCCGCCTGATGTGGTCGCGGGCCGCCTTCTCCGCGGCGTCCGGGTCACCCGCCGTCATCGCCTCGAAGATGCGCCGGTGCTCGTCCACCGCGAGCCGCGGGGCCTCGGGGCTGCGCCACAGCGAGTGCAGCGCCAGATGCGCCTTGCCCTGGATCGTGTCGAGGGCGGCGGTCAGATGGTCGTTGCCCGCCGCCTCGCGGATCAGCCGGTGGTAGGCCATGTCCATCTCGATGTGCGCCCGCTCGTCGGGCTCCGCGGCCACGACGGCCTCGTGGCGCTCCAGCAGGCGGCGCAGCTCGGCGACCGTGGCGGCGTCCAGGCGCTCCGTGGCGAGGCGCGCCGCCAGGCCCTCCATCACCTCGCGTACGACGTACAGCTGTCGTACGTCCTCGATGTCGACGGTGGAGACGACTGCTCCCCGGTGTACGGCGTGCGTGGCGAGGCCGTCGTGGATGAGCCGCTGCACCGCCTCGCGTACGGGGCTGCGGCTGATGCCCATCTGCACGGCGAGCGCGGGCACCGACAGGGCGTCACCGGGGCGCAGCCGCCCCGCCAGCACGGCGCCCTTCAGCTCCTCGTACGCGCGCTCCGCCAGCAGGCTCCCCGCCGCCACCGGATTCACCGCCCTCTGCGTGGACATCCCCAACTCCCTTGTCATGGCGCTTCCTTGGCCGGTATCTCGGGCTTGGCCGCTCGTTCTTCATGTTGCATGTAATGTTCTGAGCGGTCAATGGAGCGCGCGTCCTTCTTCTGCCGCCCCGGCTTCCGCTGTCCCGGCAGCCTCAGATGGTGGAAGAAGAGATTGAGCAGCACCGCCGTGAGAGTGCCGAGGATGATGCCGCTCTCGAAGAGCGCGTGCAGGTGCCGCCCCGGCATCTGCTCGGCGAACTGCGGGAACGCGGTCGGCAGGAAGCCGACGCCGACACTGGCCGCGACGAGGACGGTGTTGCGCTGGTCGGTCAGATCCGCCTGGCCGAGGATCTGCACGCCGACCACGGCGATGGTCGAGAACAGCACGATCGTCGCCCCGCCGAGCACGGACGTCGGCATCGACGCCACCACGGCACCCACCTTCGGCACCAGACCCAGCACCATCATGATCACGCCGCTCGCCGCGACGATCCAGCGCGACTTCACCCGGGTCAGCTGGATCAGGCCGATGTTCTGCGAATACACCGTGCTGGGAAAGGAGTTGAGGGCGCCGGCCGCGGCCGTCGCCAGGCCGTCCGCCCGCAGGGCGCGGGTGACGTGCCGGCCCGAGACCTCCCGGCCCACGATCCGCCCGACGGCGAAGAACTGCCCGATGGACTCCACCGCGATGATGACCATGACGAGGAAGACGGAGAGCACGGCCACGGCGTCCAGGCGCGGCGCGCCGTAGTGCAGGGGTGCCGCCACGCCCAGCCAGGCGGAGTCCCCGATCCCGGAGAAGTCCGTACGCCCCGCGAGCGCGGCGACGCCCGTGCCGATCGCCAGCCCGGCGAGGACCGCGACGGTGGCGAGGAACCCCCGCGACAGCTTGTTGAGGAGCAGGATGGCGACCAGCGTGACGGCGGCCAGACCCAGATGGGAGGGCGAGCCGAAGGAGCGCGCCGCCGGATCGCCGCCGCCCACCTGACGGGCGGCCACCGCGAGCAGGGTGATGCCCACGATCGTCACGATGGTGCCGGTGACCAGCGGCGGGAAGAACCGCACCAGCCTGCTGAAGACGGGCGCGATGACGAACAGCGCGAGCCCGGCGGCGATCACCGCCCCGAACACCGTCGGCAGCCCCGCCTTCGCGCCGCCCGCCGCAAGGCCGATGGAGACGAGCGAGGGCACGGCGGTCGTGGAGGTGCCCTGGACGACCGGCAGCCGGATGCCGACACCCGGCAGCCCCACGGACTGGAGCAGGGTCGCGATGCCGCACGTCAGCAGCGAGGCGTTGACCAGGAGCCCGATGTCGTCGCCGGATAGGCCGATCCCCTCGGCCACGAGCAGCGGCATGACGACCGCTCCGGCGTAGAAGGCGAGGACGTGCTGCAACCCGTACACCGCGAGCCGCCACACGGACGGCACCGCCTCGACGGGATCCTTCTCCACGGATGTGTGAACGTCGTCGTGGTGCGCTTTCCGGTGGGGCATGTGCGTTCTCCCTCCGCCCTACGGGGCGTGACTTGTGCGCACGTGCGAGGCCGCGGACAGGCGGCCGAAGGTCGCGGTGGTGACGGGGCGGGGGCGGGCTCAGTGCCGCCAGGGGACGCGCAGAGCGGCGAAGGAGGCTCGTTCCACCAGGCGTTCGGCCCGCTCCTGGGCCTCGACGAGCAGCGCTTCCTCGTCGACCAGCGGGCAGCGCCCGTCCTCGAAGACCACCCGACCGTCCACGATCGTCATGTCGACGTCCGAGCCGCGCGCCGAGTAGACGAGCGTCGCCACGGCGCGGTGCAGCGGACGCAGGTGCGGCCGGTCCAGGCCGACCACGACGAGATCCGCGGGCGCGCCGACGCGGATGGCGCCCGCGCCGGCGGCGGCGTACCGGCCGCCCTCGCGCGTGGCCAGCTCCAGGGCGTCCTCGGCCCGCAGTACCGCCGGGTCCAGGGTGTGCTGACGCTGACCGAACAGGGTCTGCTTCATCACTTCGAACATGTCCTGGCGGTGCCCCGCGCCGGGCCCGTCCGTGCCGAGCGACACCACCGCACCGGCCTCCCGCAGCGCCCGAAGCCGCATGACTCCGGAGGCGAGATAGGCGTTGGACGCAGGGTTGTGTGCGACCCCGGCCCGGCGCTCGCCGAGCCACGCGATCTCGTCGTCGCCCAGCCACACGGCGTGGGCGAGCGTCGCCCGGTCGTCCAGCAGCCCCGCGCGTTCGAGCCACTCGACGGGACGCACGCCGTACGCGTCCAGATAGCTCGCCGGGTCCTTCGCGCCCTCGCAGCAGTGCGTGTGCCAGCGGGTGCCGAACTCCTCGGCCAGCGCGACCGAACCGGTGACCAGCTTCTGGTCCACGTAACTGAGGTTCAGCGGGGCGGGCCACACGCCCACCCTCGCCCCCGGCGGACGCCCCGACAGACAGGCGCGGGTCAGCTCCAGTTCCTCGGCGGTGGAGTAGCGGAACAGCTCCTCAGGCAGGCCGCGGGCCGCCGCCACGGCCGTCCGGTCGCCGAGCATGCCGCGGGCGATCACGCCGCGCAGCCCGGCCGCCTCGACGGCGTCGGCGACGGCCAGGACGGTGTCGGCGTCCGTGGGCGCGTAGTGGTTGTCGACGACGGTCGTGATGCCGGAGCGCAGCGCCTCCACCGCGCCGAGCGTCGCCGCGACGCGGGCGTCGTCGGGGGTCACGGCGATCGCGTACGGCCACATGAACTCGCACAGCCACGGCCAGATCGGCAGGCCCTCGCCGAGGCCCCGGGCGAGCGACTGGAACAGATGGGTGTGCCCGTCGGTGAACCCCGGCAGCACGGCGCGGCCCCGGCAGTCCACGGTCCTGGCCGCCCGCCAGGCCGCGTCGACCTCCGCCGCCGGTCCCACGGCGGCCACACGGCCGCCGACGACGGCGACCGACCCCGGTTCGTGGACGGAGCGGCGGTCGTCGACGGTGACGACATGGGCGTTCGACAGCAGGAGATCGCACGGTTGAGGTCGTCGGTCACTGGTCCGCGGCACGGAACCCCCGGTTGCTCGATGGCATGTTCCATATTGCATGTAACGTATTCCGGCCAACGGGCGTGTCAACCCCCGGCGCACGGAACCGACTTGACGTAGGACGGGGGGGGCGGGCGCGAGGCGGGGTAGGTACCCCGCTCGAAAGAATCGGCGCCGCGATCGCCGTGGGCCTGGCCCGCGCGGGCGCCCGGGTCGCGGTGAACGGCCGGTCGGGCGGCTCCGTGCCGCACGCGGACGTCCTCATCAACAACCTCGGCGTCTTCGGCGACGGTGCGGTAGCCGGAACCGGCGTATCGGCAGGCGCGTCTCGATTTGCCGAAGTGGCAAAAGACTTCGCGGGCGTCCTCCCGCGCGCCGCATGCTCGTGATCAGAGGTGATCAGAGCCACCGGCCGTTCCGAAGCCCCAGGAGGATCCATGTCCCAGAGCTCACCCGCCGCGGACCGCAGCACCCACCGTCTGGTCTCCGCGCCCGCGGGACGGATCCACCTGGTGGAGCAGGGCTCGGGGCCGCTCGTCCTGCTGGTGCACGGCTTCCCCGAGTCCTGGTACTCCTGGCGGTACCAGCTGCCCGCCCTGGCGGCAGCCGGGTACCGGGCGGTCGCCGTGGACGTACGCGGGTACGGCCGTTCCAGCGGGCCCGGCGACGTGGCCGCGTACCGGATGCTCGAACTCGTCGAGGACGGCGTCGCCGTGGTGCGCGCGCTCGGCGAGGAGACCGCGGCGATCGTCGGGCACGACTGGGGCGCGAACATCGCCGCTCACTCCGCCCTCGTCCGGCCGGACGTCTTCAGCGCGGCCGCTTTGCTGAGCGTCCCCTACACGCCCCCGGGCGGGCCGCGCCCGAGCGCGATGTTCGCACAGATGAACGGCCGTGACGGCGATGAGGAGTTCTACGTCTCCTACTTCCAGGAGCCGGGCCGCGCCGAGGCCGAGATCGAGCCCGACGTCCGAGGCTGGCTCGCGGGGTTCTACGCCGCCTTCTCCGGCGATACGATGCCGGACCCCGGCGCGCCGGACCCGCACTTCGTCGGCCCCGGCGGAACGCTCCGGGACCGCTTCCCCGCCGACCGTCTGCCCGGCTGGCTCGGCGAGGCAGAACTCGACGTCTACGCGGGCGAGTTCGAGCGCACCGGACTGACCGGCGCGCTCAACCGCTACCGGAACATGGACCGGGACTGGGAGGACCTCGCGCGCTTCAGCGGCGCGCCCCTGCCCCAGCCGACCCTGTTCATCGGCGGCGCCCTGGACGCCTCCACCCTGTGGCTGGCCGACGCGATCAAGGCGTTCCCCGACACCCTGCCGGGCCTGAGCGCCGCCCACATCCTCGACGGCTGCGGCCACTGGGTCCAACAGGAACGCCCCGCCGAGGTCAACGGCCTCCTGACCACCTGGCTCGCCCGTTCTGGCCTCGCGGACGGCAACCGGGGTATACGGGGGGAATGAAAGATCTCCTGAGGCACCGCGCCCAGCGTCCGACCGGCGCCGACCACCGACTGCTGTTCTGCGGGATCGCCGCCGGGATGTGGGCGTTCGGCGGTGTGCGGGGACGGCGCGCGGCCGTGCGCGGCGTCACCTCCCTGGCACTGGCCTCGGTCACCGTCAACGCCCTGGGCAGACACGCGGTGGGCCAGTCGCGCCCGGCGCGGGACGCGGCCCCCTTGCTGCGCCGCCTGCCCCGCGAGCCGCTCACCGGCCCCTACCCCTCGGGCCACGCCGCCTCGGCGGCCGCCTTCGCGGCGGGCGCGGCCCTGGAGTCGCCGGGCTGGGGCGCGGTCCTGGCGCCGGTGGCGGCTTCGGTGGCGTACTCCCGTGTCCGCGGCGGCGCCGGCGGCCCCAGGGACGTCCTGGTCGGCGCGGCCCTCGGCGTGGGCGCCGCCTACGCGGTGCGCGGCATGGTGCCCACGCGGGCCCAACTCCCGCCGCCCGCTCGGCCCCGCGTCGACGCGCCCGCCCTGCCGGAGGGCGACGGCCTGGTCGTGGTGGTCAACCCGTCCTCCGGCGCCCAGCCACAACTGGCGGACCCCGTAAGGCAGTTGAGGACCGCCCTGCCGCGTGCCGAGGTGGTGCTCTACGAGGAGGAGGCCGGGGCCCTGCCCAAGGTCCTGGAGGAGGCGGCGAGGGACGCCGCCCGGCGCGGCGGTGTCCTCGGCGTGTGCGGGGGAGACGGGACGGTCAACGCCGCCGTGGCGCCCGCCCTGCGGTTCAAGGTGCCGCTGATGGTGCTGCCCGGCGGCACGTTCAACCACTTCGCCGCCGACCTCGGCGTCGACACGGTCGCGGACGCCTGCGCCGCCGTGTCCGAGGGCAGCGCGGTACGGGCCGACGTCGGCCGCATCAAGCCCCTGGCGGGGATCGGCCCGGCGGGCAGGACCTCCACCGAGCCGTCCTACTTCCTCAACACCTTCAGCCTCGGCAGCTACCCCGACCTCGTCCGGAGCCGGGAACACTGGTCCCCGAAGATCGGCGGCCCGCCCGCCACGCTGCTCGGCGTTGTCCACATCCTGCGCACGGGGCGCCCGCTGCGGGCCGTGGTGAACGGCCGCCGCCGCTCCATATGGCTGCTCTTCGCGGGCAACGGCGCCTACCGCAGCGTGGGCATCGCCCCGGTGCGCCGGCACGACCTGGCCGACGGTCTGCTGGACGTCCGCGTCGCGCACGCCGGACGCTTCGCGCGCAGCAGGCTGCTGGCCGCGGCGCTCGCGGGCCAGCTGGCCAGGACCCGCGCCTACGCGGCCGCGCGGCCCCAGCGGGTCGTCATCTCGGGGCTGCCCGAGGGGACGCAGATGGCGTACGACGGTGAGGTGACGGACGCCCCCGCCGCACTCCTGATCGACAAGCTCCCCGAAGCGCTCACCGTGTACCGCCCGACGGCCGACTGACGCGCGGACCGGGCGTCAAGGGGGCGTCAGGGGAATGTGATGCCGCTGTCCGCGGGCGTCAGGACGAGCCAGCGCAGCGAGGTGTCGTCGAAGCGGGCGTACGTCATGACGCGTACGTCGATGGGGTCGGGCGCGACCAGCGGGAAGTACATCGGACGCGCCTTGGCGTCGTCAGGGCCGGGGACGTCGGCGGTGGCGTCCCACAGTTGCGCGACGCCCGGCTCGCGCCGCACGGTCCGCACCACCTCGTCCAGCCGCTCGTTGCCCGGCCAGCGCTGCCAGGCCAGGCGCAGCCGGGCGAGCAGCGGGCCCGCCCACTCGGTGTCCCAGTCCCGCAGCTGATAGCGGGCCTGCGGCGAGAACGCCCAGGTCATGACGTTCGCGTCCGGGTGGACCAGCCAGGGGCAGTGGCGCGCGGCCACGGCGTTGGCCGCGACCACGTCCCAGGCCTGGTCGCAGATCCAGCTCACGCGGCGCTGCTGGTGCAGCAGATCGAGCATCGCCTCGTCGGGCCGCGCGCCGTCGGCCGGGTGGCGCGGCGGCCGGAGGCCCGTGCCGCGGTACAGGGCGTCGGCCCGCGCGGGGGAGAGGTCCAGGATCCGGACCACCCCGGCGATCATCTCCGGCGCGTATCCGCGGTCCTCGCCCCTCTCCAGCGCGCGGTACCAGCGCTCGGAGACGCCGAGCAGCAGGGCCATGTCGAGCTGCGTGAGGTAGCTGCGGTGGCCGCGGAACGGCACGGGGCCCGGCAGCAGTCCGGGGTCCCGCGCCATCCGCCAGGCGCGCAGCATCCGCCCGAGGTCCTCGCGTCGTACGTCCGGCAAAGGTAAAGACCTCGCAAAGGTGCGGTTGACGGATGGGGAACGCCGCGTGGCCCGCGCGCTCGCTCGCCCGGGCCGGGGCAGGTTGACAGCGTCGCACACGAGACCCCGGGACCGGAACGCCAGAGTGCCGGTAGCGGGACGTGCCGTTCTTGGCGGCGGGAGGAGGGCCATGGTGAGCGCCGCAACGACCACGGGCCGCACACCCTGCGCCACGCACGCTGCCGCAGACCGCAGACCGCAGACCGCAGACCCGCAGTCCCGCACACCCTGCGCCTCACGCCGCCGCAGACCCCGCACACCCTGCGGCGACGCACACCACCGCAGGCTCCGCACACGTACGGAGAGACTCAACGATGAGCTACTTCCTGCCGGAGAACCACCCCGTGCTGACCGCCGCCCGCGGTCTGGCCCTCGCCCACTCCGGGATGATCGAGGTGAACAGCGCCCCCCTGTACCTGCGGGCGCGCGACCCGCACCCGGACCGCACGGTCGCGCTGGTCTCGGGCGGCGGCTCCGGGCACGAGCCCCTGCACACCGGGCTCCTGGGGCGCGGGGGCCTGGACGCCGTCTGCCCCGGGGAGATCTTCGCCTCCCCGCACAACCGGCAGATCTACGAGGCCAGCGCGGACGCCGCCAAGAGCGGCGGCGTCCTGCACATCGTCAAGAACTACACCGGCGACGTCATCAACTTCCAGATCGCCGCGGAACGCCTGCGGCACGACGGGATCCCGGTCGCCACGGTCCTGGTCGACGACGATCTGGCCACGGACAGCGCGGACAGCGCCACCGGCCGCAGGGGGACCGCCGCCACGGTGGTCGTCGAGAAGCTCCTCGGCGCCGCGGCCGACCGGGGCGCCACACTGGAGGAACTCGCCGAGCTGGGCCGCCGGATCGTCGCCGCGTCCCGCAGCATCGCGGTCGCCGCCCGCGCCCAGACCTCGCCCACCACACTGGGCCCGGCCTTCACCCTGGACGAGGGCACCCTCGACTACGGCGTCGGCATCCACGGCGAACGCGGCACCCGCACCATCGCCCGCCCCGCGACCGGTGACCTCGTCCGGCGGATGACCGACGACCTGCTCGACGCCCTTCCCGAAGGCCCCAGCGAGGTGCTCGCCCTCGTCAACGGCCTCGGCGCCACCACCGAGCTGGAGCTGCACGCCATCAGCGTCCTGCTGAACGAGGAGCTCACCGCCCGCGGCGTCCGGCCGGTCCTCCTCGTCCCCGGCACCTTCACGGCCGCCCTGGACATGGCGGGCTTCTCCCTCACCCTGACGCGGCTCGAAGAAGGGTGGGCCGAGCTGTGGACCGCGCCGACCCGGACGCCGCTCGTCCTGCCGCGCCCCACGCTCACCCCCGACGGCCCGGTCGACGGCCCGGTCGACGGCCCGGTCGACGGCCTGGGCGACGGCCTGGTGGACGGCCCGGTCAAGCCGGCGCAGGAGCCCGTCAGCTCCCCGGCGGACACCGCCGCCGCCCCGCTCATCAGCGGGAACCGCGCCCTTCTCGACCGCTACGCGCTGACGGTCACCCAGGTCCGCGACAACCTCACCAAGCTGGATCAGCTCGTCGGCGACGGCGACTTCGGCGACAACCTCGCGGGCGGCGTACGCCGTGCGGTGAAGCTCGCCGACGAGCGCGGCCTGGGCGGCACGGCCGCACTCGCCGAGGCCTTCCTCAACGACGTCGGCGGCACCAGCGGCCCGTTGTTCGGCCTCCTCTTCCAGCACCTGGCCTCCGCCACCCCGACGGACGACCGGGCGCCGTCCGTCGGCGCGCTGGCGCGGGCCGCCGAGGAGGGCCGCGCCGCCATCCACCGCGTCGGCGGCGCGAACCCCGGCGACTGCACGCTGGTCGACGCCCTCGCCCCCGCCGCCGAGGCGCTGGCCGCCTCCGCGCGCGACGAGGCCGCCGAGGCCCCGCTGACCGACGCGGCCCAGGCGGCGATCCGCGGGGCGCTTGCCACCGCGTCCCTGCGGCCCCGGCGCGGCCGCGCCAGCTACGTGGGCGACCACGCCCTCGGCGTCCCGGACCCCGGCGCCCTCGCCGTGGCCCTCCTCTTCATGGCCCTGGCGGACATCCACGAGCCCGCCACGGCCCCGCGTCTGCCCGCGCCGGGTTACATCACCCTGCCCTGACGGCGCCCACACTCCGGGACACGCCTGAACCTCGTCCATTGCCTGACCAAAGCCGGAGAATGGGAATGGACGAGGTGGGCCAGGCGCAGATCGAAGAAGAGGCCCGGCTCACCGGGTTCGAGAAGCGGATCGGCGCCCCGCCGTCACGGTGAGGAACGCGCGACGCGGAAGCCCACGTCGTCCACGCGGTAGCTCGGGTGGCTGCGGCGCCGCGCGGACGCCCGGCAGCTCCAGTGCTCGTCGAACCAGCCCCCGCCGCGCAGCACGCGGTAACTGCCGTAGACCTCGGCGTCGTACACGTCCCAGCACCAGTCCCACACATTGCCGAGCATGTCGTACAGCCCCCAGGCATTGGCCCGCCTGCCGCCCACGTCATGGACGCGCTCCCCGGAATTCCCGCGGTACCAGGCGATGTCGTCGAGCGGTCCGTACCGCGGTCCCGTCGTGCCCGCGCGGCAGGCGTACTCCCATTCGGCCTCGGTCGGCAGCCGGTATCCGTCCGCCGACGCGTCCCACGCGACGCCCTCGCCGTCGGCGTCGACGCGGTAGGCGGCCGTGAGACCGGCGCGCTCGGACAGGGCATTGCAGAAACGGACGGCGTCCCACCACGAGACGCCCTCGACGGGCAGCCGGTCACCGCGCGCGGTGCTCGGCCGCAGGCCGGTGACCTCGGCGTACAGCGCCTGCGTGACCGGACGCGCCGCGAGCCGGTACGGCGCGAGGTCGACCGTCCAACTGCGCCGCGTGCGGCGGTCGGACAGCGTCACCTGCCCCGGCGGGACGGCGATCATCTGCTGCTCTTCGATTGCGTTCACGCGGCGGTCCTCGCGGTGTCGTACGAAAGTGATCACGCCGGGCAGGCGCTCTTGTCACCGCCTCTGAACGTCCGGTACAGCGGCAGAGGTTCCCCCGCGGGCCGGCCACCCTCCGCGGCCGGGTGCTCGACGATCGGGACCGGCTTGCAGACCGCCCACTGGTCGTTGACCCCGGGACCCTCGAATCCGTACGTACCGGCGGCTCCGCGCAGGCAGTTGCTGCAGCCGTCCGCGGAAATGGTGGGGTTGATGAGGGTGTTGTAGACGTCGTCCTTGTTCGGGATCAGCGGGGATCCCTTCTTCTCCGGCTTCCCGGCGCTGTCGTTGATGTCGCTGTACGTACGGTCGACGGCGTCGGCGAGCAGCGTGAACGCGTCGTGGTACATCACGGCGTATCCGTCGTTGAGGGGCTTGTCGCCCAGGTGGTGCTTGCCGTCCAGCTTGTCGAAGCGGTCCCGGAAGCGGCCGAGCGCCTTCGGCGGGTCGTTCTTGTCGTCCTTGCTGTTCCACCAGGCAGGGTCCACGGACGACGCGTCGACGATCATGGCCCGCGCCTCCTTCAGCCAGCGGGTGGTCTCCGGCGTGGTGAGGGTCGGTTCGAGCCCGATGCCCACCTTGAGCAGGCGCAGCCGCGAGCCGCGGCCGCAGTCGCCCTCCTGCGCGAGGCGTTTGATGAACGCCGGCAGGTCCTGGTCGCGTCCGGCGAAGAAGACGGTGTCGGACCGTGCGGTGCAGATCTTCTGCACGGCGTCGGTGAACCGCTGGGGGATGCCCTTGTCGGTGCCGGACGAGCCGGTGAAGTTGGAGTTGTGGCCCTTGAAGTCGTACTTCTCGCCGAAGTGCTTCTGGAAGACCCGGCGCAGGTTCCGCGAGTACACGTCCTCGCTGCGGTTGTCCCAGACCAGGAACCCCTGCTCCTGCCCGGGCCGCTTGACGAGGTACTGCTTCAGGGCGCGGGCGAACTGGTCGTTGTTCGGGGACGTCTTGAAGAAGTGGCCGGCGTTCATGTCGGCCGCGGTGATGACGGGGCCTACGGTGGGGATGCCGCGCTTGCTCAGCGCGGTGATCGTCCGCCGTGTCTCGGGGGTGCTGCTGGGAATGCCGGTCACCCCGATCAAGGGGGCACGCTTGTCCCTGGCCAGCTCCGCCAGCCGGTCGACGACGGGAGGCCAGTGGTCGAGGTTGCGGCCGTCGGGGGCCAGCAGCAGCTGGTAGTGCGGCCCGCTGCCGCTGTTGGCCTCCTGCTGGGCGGCCAGCGACCCGGCCAGCGCGCGGCGGATCATGTCGGTGGTCATCGCGCTCGACTCGTCCGAGGTGAACGGCATCATGAGCGCGATCCGTACGTACGGGATCCGCGCCGCGTTCCCCTCGGGGGACTCCGCGTCCCGCTTCACCTCGGCGTTCTCGTCGGCCACCGCCTCGATGAGGCTCTCGACGCGCGGGTCGGCGTCGAAGGCGTGCTCCGTCACCCCGACGCAGTCCCCGCCCAGCTCGCGCAGATCGTCACCGCACCTGCCGGGCCCGCGCGCGCCGAGGGTGAGCAGGGCGGCGACCACTCCGGCCACCAGAGCGAGACCCAGGACGGCGGCCCACTCGATCGGTCCCCATTCGCGGGGATGGCGACGGAACAGCATGCTGCCTCACTGTCCTGGTATGGGGAGGGGACGCTTGTCACGGGCGGCGGCGGGCCATCTGCGGGCCGCCTGGCCGAGCGCGACGCGCCAGGAGGGGTGGCGCAGGGAGAGATAGGCGAGCTCCTGCTCGATGGCGGTGCAGGTGTCGGGGTCCGGCTCGGTGTGCGGTTCGGACAGGTACCACAGGGCGTGCAGCAGCCGGTTGACGCAGCGCTCCGTGTCGTCGAGGTGGACGTAGCGGCCGTCGTGCGCGCCGAGCGCGATCCGCAGACGGTCGTCCTGCCAGTCGCGCTCGGGCGGTGTGGGGGCGGTCGCGGCGTACCGCAGGCACCGCAGCCAGTGGCCCGCTCCCCGCTCCACCTGTTCGGACTGGAACTCCTCCGTCAGCGACGCCACCACCGTGTCCACGCTCCCCGCGGCGAGCATGTGCCGCAGGGCGTCCGCCTCGCCCTCGTCGCCGCGCTGGGTGTGGTGGTTCTGGAGGAATCGGTGGATCTCCTGCCAGCCCCGGC
This sequence comes from Streptomyces sp. NPDC003379, assembly GCF_053589195.1. Lineage (NCBI taxonomy): Bacteria > Bacillati > Actinomycetota > Actinomycetes > Kitasatosporales > Streptomycetaceae > Streptomyces > Streptomyces sp. NPDC003379. Next base: position 29,030 of record NZ_JBSFRK010000011.1, read on the forward strand.
TGTCGTCGGGCCCCGGGGAGAGCCGGCGGGCCTCGTGCACCAGGAGCGTCTGGAGCAGCGGATCGGTCACCAGCGGGCTCTCGGGCGGCGTGAGGTGCTGCCAGTGCTGCTGTTCGAGGTAGTCGGTGACCGCGTTCGCGGGGAACTGCTCCGGGCCCTCCAGGCGCAGCCGCGTCGCGAGCGCCTCGGCCGCCGTGCTGTCCCTGGCCAGGGAGAGGAGGGTGAGCCGGTCCCGCTGGCGCCGGTCCGGAAGCAGCCGTTCCAGCAGCACCTCGCCGATGGGGCGGCCGTCCCTCGCGGACAGTTCGAGGAGGTCCCTGGGGGCGACGGCGCGGCCCGCGCGGGTCGCGTCCCGCACCGCCGTGCACAGCATGGTCGTGGCCGCGGGATGGCCGCCGGTCAGCGTGTGCAGGGCGGAGGCGAGGTAGGGGTGGAGCGGGGCGCCGATCGAACCGGCCTCCAGGAGCGGCAGGACGTCGTCGCGGCTCAGCGGTGTCAGCGGGACGGTGAGCAGGCCCGCGGACGGCGCGGTGCCGAGACGCTGCCAGCCGGACGCCCTGACCAGGTCGGCCAGTTGGCGCCGGACGGGGCCGGGGTCGCTGCCCGGCGGCTCGCCGAGCCGGGTGGCCACGACGACCAGCTCCTCGCGCTCCGGGGACTCGGCCATCGCCCGGTGTTCGAGCAGCAGGTCGAGGAAGCGCCGCCCGGCCGGCACATGCACGTCGTCGAGGAGCACCAGGGGCCAAGGCTCGCGGTTCCAGCGCTGGAGACGGCCGTACACGCCGGCGACATCGTGCCGGAACGCCGCCACGAGCGTCCGCTCGACCGCCCGCCGGTAGTCACCGCCCTGGTGGTACCAGTCGGCGAGCAACTCCAACGGATCGGCGCCGACGGCTAGTTGGGGGAAGCGGCCGCGGTACCAGTCCCTCTCCGCCCCGGACCGGTACCGGTGCGCGTACTCGCCGTGCAGGGCGCGGGAGATGCTCGCCGCCCCGCTCCTCGGTGCGCCGGGCACCCCCGGGGCCACCGGTTCGGCACGTGCCTCCACCGCGAGGGCCCACGCCTGGCGCAGCTCCTGTTCGGGCTCGTCGGCCAGGTGGCAGGCGATCAGCAGACGGGCCAGCCGCAGACAGGCCGCGTCCCGCTCGGCGTCGTCGCCCGGCTCCCAGCTGGACACGGCGAACAGGCCGGGCAGCAGGACGGGGAAGGCACGCCGGTACGAAGGTCCCAGCTGGCGCGCCAGCTCGATCAGGACACCGACCAGATCGGTGGCGAGGTGTCCGTCGGCGTCTGACCCGGCCGGTGCGAAGGCCGCGGCGCCGGCCGGTGCGATCCGGACGTGGGCGAGGGGCAGCCTGCCGCGGTAGTGCGCCGCCAGCTCCCGCAGCACGGCGGTCCGCCCCATGCCGTGACGCCCCGTCACCAGGACCACGGGCAGGTCGTGCTGGAACTCCCTCGCCGCCCGCGAGCGCTCGTCGTATTTGAGGCCGGTCAGCCGAGGGACGAGCGCGCGCAGGAGCGGATCCCTGCCGTACAGCGGCACGTCTTCCGCTCTGTCCATGCGACTGGATCCCGCTTCCGTAGTACCGTCCTGTTCTCAACCCTCCTCGGGGGCAGAGAACTTACCCTGAGCACACAGCCGGTGCCAGTCCGTTGATCACGGCTGTGGGTAGATGGAGAGCTCGACGTCCGCGGAGAGCGCCTCCACACCGCGTACTTCACCGGGGTAGGCGAGCCGGACGCGGCGCAGCCGGTGCAGCGCGGCCAGTGAGGCGAGGTCGACCTCGGCGGCCTCCGTCAGATGAATCTCCTCAAGGCCCGGCATGCGCAGGGCGATCCGGCGCAGCGGCACCGCGGTGCCGGCGCCGGCGCCGGCGTGCACGTCCAGCCGGGTGACCCGCGGAAGCTGCGTACGCGGCGCGAAGAGCAGCATGCTCAGCTGTGCCGACGTCAGCGTGAGCGTACGCAGTTCGGGCAGGTCGCCGAGGAGCGTGCCCCAGGAGTCGGGTGCCAGCCGCTCGCTCGCCTCCCGCAGACGCAGCTCCGCGAGGTTCACGCAGGCGGTGATGTCCGCGAGGCGGGTGGCGGTCGGCGGCAGCGACAGGACCCGCAGCCGCTCGGGGCACGGCAGGTCGGCGAGGCCGCGCCAGGGGACGTCCGCGCCGATCAGAAGCGTGTCGAGCCGGGTGCAGCCGGCCAGTTCGTGCAGCGGCTCGAAGCGGGGCAGGTCCCGCAGCGCGAGCCGCCGAAGCCGCGGGAGCCGGGTGAGCGGCCCGGGGTCCTGGACGTTGCGGCACCCGCGCAGCCCGAGCGACTCCAGCTCGGTGTAGTGGGTCAGGACGTCGAGCGAGTCCAGGGACAGGATGTCGCGCAGCTGAAGCTCCCGCAGATGGCGTGCGTCGAACGCCGAGCGGATGTCGTCCGGCGTGAAGTCGCCCCGCAGGCTGACGCGCCGGTACCCGGCCATGGTGCGCAGCACGTCGAGCTCGGCTCGCGAGCGCACGGTGACCATCTCGTCGGGCGCGAGCTCCAGGAGCGGCCGGACGATCTCCTCGGCGTACACCTCGGGGTCGAACCGGTCCCAGTGGTGCAGCAGTTGCGCCCGGACGGCGCTCTGGCCGGTGTGCAGGAACGGCCGCAGGCGGGGGATGGCGGCGTCCCCGCCGATCTGGCAGATCGCGTGGACGGTGGCCAGCTCCTCGTCGCCCGTCAGGGTGTCGGCGCCCGGCAGCAGGCCGAGCAGCAGCGGCCCCGTCTGCGCCAGCGACCTGGCCTCGCGCAGGCTGCGCGGCGGCACCATGCGCGCCGCCTGGGCCTCGATGGCCTCGCGCACCACCGGCGCGACACTGGTGGCCTGCTCCAGGGACGCGAGCGCGAGCAGCCGCAGCCGCGCCTGGACGGCCGGGTCCCTCTCCCGCTCGCCCCGCTCGCGCAGCCGGGTGAGCAGCTCACCGCGCTCGTGGTGCCGGGCCTGGGCCACGACCATCTGCACCACGTCCTCCCACTGCTCGAGGTGCGCGTTGTTCACCAGCATCCCCATGTCCCGCTCTTCGAGCACCGCCTGCGCGCCGAGGAAGTCCTGGAAGGTGCGGTGGATGAAGTCGACGGCGCCCTGGGCGGGTTCGCGCAGCAGCCCGGACCGCTCAAGGAGGAGCTGGAGGACGTCCTCCGCCTCACCGATCTCCGCCAGGCGTTCCACCGAGGGCATCAGACGGCGTACGACGTCGACGGCGTCCGCCCGGTCCAGCTCGGTCCGTTCGTTGCGGATCAGCCAGTACGCGAGGCGCCGCAGCGGCTCGGTGGCCGACTTCTGGTCCAGCTGCGGGGTGCCGCCGGCGCCGCCGTAGACCCGGCGCTCCACGTCGCGCCGCTCCAGGAGCATGGCGAGCGCGGCCTCGTACAGCGACGTACGGCCGCGCGGCAGGAAACCGCGGCGCTCCCGGTGCAGCGCGCAGATCAGCCCGCACATCAGCGGGTTGGTCGCCAGGCGGCTCAGCTCCGGCCTGCTGCGCAACGCGAGCGTCAACGACTCACCGAGGTCGGCGGGCGCCCCCGCCGCCACGTGCCAGCGTTCGATGAACCGCCGCATGTCGGCGGGCGGCATCCCGCTGAGCGCGAACTCGTGGAACCCCTCGTGCCGGAGCCACCCCTGCTCAAGGGCGGAGGGGCGGGAGGTGAGCAGCCACAGATTGCCGGGGAAGACCGCGAGGAGCTTGCGCAGCCAGGTCTTGACGCGGCCCCGCTCGCCCTTCGGGATCTCGTCCGCGCCGTCGATCAGCATCACCGCCCGGCCGTTCTGCAGCACGCGCGTGGCCCACCCCTCGGGCTCGGTGCCCAGCAGGGGGCAGTCGATCCAGCGCAGGAAGTCCTGCGGCATCGGTAGTTCGGCGCCCTTGCGGGCCAGGGCGCGCAGCGGCATGACGAACGGCACGCGCCCCAGAAGCTGGGAGAGGGCGCCCGGCACCCGGTCCTGCCGCGCCGTGGTGAGGGCCAGCCACTGGACGAGCGTCGTCTTGCCGGTCCCCGCGACACCGCGCAGCAGCACCCGGTCGTGGGTGGCGAGGGTCGTCTCGACCGGCGCCGCCGCGCGCTCGGCCGACTCGCCGTCCGCGATCGGGACCGCGTCCGACAGACCGCGGTAGGGGGCGGCCTCCAGGCTCAAGTACGCCGTCTCAAGAGGCCACTCCTGGCCCGCGGGCTCGCGCAGGTCGACGCCGTGGATGGTGAGCCTGCGGTGGGACTGGACGACGTAGCGCGCGTACTCCTGCTCGAACCGGGCGTCCTGCGCGGAGATGTCGGGAAGGCGCTCCAGGATCCGGTCAAGCCGCTCGCTCTGCTCGCGCACCTCACGGCTCTGCTCGACCTGCGTGCGCGCCGCGAACCCCGGCTGCTCGCTGAAGAACCGCACCACGTGGACGCAGGCCGTCTCCAGGAGCCGGTCGTGGAAACGGGCGGCGTCGTCGCTGAGAAGCCTGCGCGTCTCGGGCCCCGCCCGCCTCGACAACTCGGCGGCCAGCCTCTCGGGCCCCAGCGCGAAGGCCTGGACGTCGTCCATGTCGAGGTCGCCGAGCGCGTGCAGGGTCCGGGTCAGCGCAAGGCCCACGGCGTCCTTCTCGTCGGCGCCGACCGGCGGGTCGTACGGCCCCGCCGCCCGCACCGCGCGGCGCACCAGCTCCCGGGCGATCCTGTGCAGATCGTCCTCGGTGAGGGTGCGGTGCTCGCGGGAGAAGGCCATGAGGCGCCGCACCGGGATCGGCCGGTCCTCGAACTGTGCGCCGGGCGCCTTCGCGGGAGGCAGCAGCAGCCGCTTGAGCAGCGGCGCGATCACCGCCGACGCGATACGCAGCCCTACCGTGCCCCCGTCCACGCACCCTCCCTCTGCCGCTCCGCCCCCGCGGCCGGAACCCGTCCGCGAGGTGGTGACCCGACCAGCGTAGCCGTGGCCCCGTGGTGAGCCGTCGGCGTCGGATGTACTCCGACAGAGAATTTCCCGCCGGCGCGGAGAAAAGCCGCCGGAAGTGGTACTCGGACGTCACGGCGATCCACGACGGCTCCGTCACCAGGGCCTCGTTGAGGACCCGACATTCTGTGCCCGGTCCTGCCGGGTACGCGTATGCGCACTCCGGAAAAGAGTGCCGATCAACGGTCGCCGCGGGCGTAGGGTGGCGCCGCGTAGAGAGGGAGGCGCCGATGTCCACGCAGATCCGTCGTCTGATCATCACGGAGCTGGCGAGCTGTGACGACTGCGCGGTGCTGCGTGTCACCGGTGAACTCGACCAGACCGGCGAGGCCCACTTCCTGGGCACGCTCGGCGCCTATGTGGACGCGGGGCACCGGCATCTGGTCCTGGACGCCACCGCCCTGTCGTTCTGCGACTCGCGGGGGCTCAACTGCCTGCTCGCCATGCGGTGGCTGCTGGAGCGCCGCGCGGGCAAGCTCCTCCTGGCGGGGGCCGGACGCCGGCTGACCGAGCTGCTCGCGCAGACCGGCAGCGCCGAACTGCTCCCCAGCCACCGGACGGTCGGCCTCGCCCTGGCCGAACTCCCGGAACCGCAGCGGCCGGTCTGGCCGCCCGTGCAGGACTGAGGTGGCGCGCTCCGCACCCCGGCACCCGCCGATCCAACCCGACCCGACACTTCAGGAGCGCGAACCGTGTTCGACCCCGCACCGCAGCAGCACCCGTACCCCGACGCCCTCCGCCCGGACGCGGCGCCCGCCCCGCACGAGCTGCTGACGCCCGTGCTCGGCCTCCTGGGCGTCTGGCACGGCCGGGGCCGCGGCGGGTACCCCACGCTCGACGGGGAGTTCGCGTACGCCCAGGAGGTCGTCTTCAGCCACGACGGCCGCCCCTTCCTGCACTACGAGGCCCGCGCCTGGCTGATCGACGCCGACGGCCGGCCGCTGCGCCCGTCGGCCCGGGAGAGCGGCTGGTGGCGGCTCAAGCCCGACGGCCGGGTGGAGGCGCTGATCACCCAGCCCACCGGCATCGCGGAGATCGCCGTGGGCCGCGCGGCCGACGGCGCCGTGGACCTCTCCACGCACGAGGTGGCCCTCGCGCCGACCGCCAAGAAGGTCGACGCCACCCGCCGCCGCTACTCCCTCGGCGACCCCGACACGCTCACCTTCGTCCACGACCTCGCGGCCGTCGGTGAGCCGTTGCAGCACCACCTCTCGGCGCGGCTGCGACGCGAGGACTAGGGGGTGTCTCTTCGATCTTCGAGGACCAGCCCGCGGCGTCTGGCGCCGTGCATCGCAAGGCGGAGCACTGCCCGCGGACTGGGTGTCCGCGGGTGATGTGACAACGCGGCGAGGTGCGGTGCCAGGCGTCGCGAGCCCTCGAAGATCGAAGAGACACCCCCTAGACCGCGTCCGCCCGGCCGCCCGTCGCGTACGGCGGACGGAAGCGGACGGCCATGGCGAGCGTGTCGTCCTCGTGGAGGACGTCGGTGAGCATGTCCCGGGCTATGGCGCCCGGAAGGTCCTCCGTGGGCCTGCCGCGATAGCGGCGGGCCGTGCGCAGCAGGCGCTCCTCGCCCTCGCGGGGGTCCCTGCGGCTCTCCGTGAGGCCGTCGGTGTACAGGATCAGCAGGTCGTCGGAGCCCAGCGTGGTGGTCAGGACGCGTTCGCTCCCCGGCAGGGGGAAGCCGACGCCCCGGCCCCGCACTTCGAGGAAACCGGCCTCCCCGTCGGCGCGTACGAGGAGAGCCGGCGGGTGGCTTCCGTTGGCCAGCGACAGCCGCCCGCTCGCGGGGTCGAGGTGCGCCAGCAGCAGGGTGGCCATGACGCTCTGGTCGAAGGGGGCCAGGATCTCGTCCGTGCGGGCCACGATCGTCTCCAGAGGGTGGCCTTCGAGGGCCAGCGTGCGCACGGCGTGGGTGACGGTCAGCGCGGTGCGCGTGCTCGTGACGCCGTGGCCCAGGGCGTCGACGATGGTGATGTGGACCGTCCCGTCCGGGAGGGTGAACCAGTCGTAGAAGTCCCCGCCGGTGGGGATGTCGTCGCTGGCGGGAGCGTAGTGGACGGCGAGTTCGAGGCCGTCGACGTGCAGCGGCCTGGGGCGCAGCGCGTCCTCCAGGGCGCGCAGGGTCCGGCCGTGCGCCTTGCGCAGCTCTTCGTCCCGCTCCTCCAGCTGTACGTAGAGCGCCAGTACGCCGCTGTTGGTCTCGGCCAGCTCGTGCTTGAGCTTGCGGTGCTCGTCGGCGAGGAGGTCGGCCCGGGCCAGCGCGGCGCGCAGTTCCTCCTCCATGAGTGCCGGATCGGCGTCGCCGTTGTGGGCGGCGTGGGTGGCGGGCGCCGCCAGGGGCTCCGCGGCGGGCCGAGGTATGACCGCGGCGACCGGCACGGCCACCGGCGGCAGCGGCACCCGCCACACCACCGTGCCGTCGGCGCTCGCCTCGCCCGGCAGCGGAAGGTGATCGGCCGTCACCTGAGCGCCCATGCCGGGGGGAAGGCTCAGCGAGAGCGTGAGCCGACCGGCTCCGTCATCGCCCGTCTCGTCGGTCGCGGTCAGCGTGACAGGTCGGCCGGCGTGCAACGCGGCGGCGGCCGTCTCGCTGAGCGACAGCACGATCCGGGCCCTGTCCTCGGCGGGCAGCCGATGGGTGAGGGCGAGCCTGCGGACGGCGCGCCGCAGTGCGGCGGGCGTGCGGAAGGTGGCGCTGGTCATCCGATTCCCAGAGAGCTGCCGAGGGCGAGAACGGTGGCGTCGTCACGGTGTCGCCGGTGTGTATGGGCCAGGGAGGCCGCCAGCAGGGTCGGCGGCAGGGTCAGTCGGTCGGGGGCCGGATCGTGTGTCCACCGATGGTCGATGCCGTCGGTGTGGAGGACCACGGCGGTGCACTCGGACAGGTCGAGGAACCGGCTGCGCGGCACGGGCAGGTTGTAGCCGACGATGCCCGCCTGCCCGGTGAGCTGCTGATGGACGCCGCGTGCGGACAGCGTCGCCACGCGGATGTTGCCCACCCCGCAGAGTTCGGCGCGGCCGGAACCCACCCGCACCGTCGTCGCGGCGGCGCCGCGCGTGTGCCGCAGCGCGCTGTGCAGGGCGTCGAGCACGTCCCGCAGCGGGGCGTCGGCGCAGGACAGGAAGGTGCGCACGGCGCGCCGGCTGGCCGCCGCCGCGTCCGGGCCGTGGCCGAGCCCGTCGATGACCAGGCCCGTCCAGTTCCCGCCGTCCTCGACGACGGCGTATCCGTCTCCGCACATCTCCTCCCCACTGGCGGGCAGACACAGGGCGCCGATGTCGGCTGCGGGCCGCCTTCCGTGCGGGACCGCGAGCCGGGCATGGGCGAGGGTGCCGCGCCCCGCCGCGGAACGCAGCGTGAAGTCGGTGGCTATACGACGCACCGCCCCCAGCCCCGCGCCCATGGTCTTCGTGGTGCTGTAGCCGTCGGTGAGGCTGAGCCCGATGTCGGGGATGCCGGGGCCGTGGTCCACCGCCACGATGTCCAGCGCGGCGTCCGGCGCGGCGTCCGGCGCGGTATCCAACGCGGTGGTTAGGGGGGATTGCCCGAGGGGCGACTGCTGAAGGAAGAGCGCGCCGTTGCGGGCGTGCTTGCTGATGTTGCTGGCGAGTTCACTGGCCAGCACGGCCGCCTGCTCCGGCAGCGCTCCGGGCATGCGGCAGGCGTGGGCGAGGGCGCGGGCACGGCCGGCCGCGGTCTGCACGGCGCTGTGGTGATCGATGGGCACGTGCAGCGTGGTGGGCGTCGCCGGGGCGTTCATCGCGGTCCGAGCCAGCGGACGGCGGTGACGGTGGTTCCCCGGCCGGGCGCGCTGGTCACCTCGAACTCGTCCATGAGGCGGCGCGCCCCGCCGAGACCGTGCCCCAGTCCGGCACCTGTGGTGTAGCCGTCCTGGAACGCCGCGTCGAGGTCGGCGATGCCGGGGCCGTCGTCGCTGACCGAGAGCCGCAGCCCCTGGCGGCCGCCCTCCTGGACGCGTTCGATGACCAGCGTGCCGCCACCGCCGTGGACGTAGGCGTTGCGGGCGAGTTCGCTCGCCGCGGTGACGATGCGGGTCTGGTCCACCAGGCCGAAGCCCGCGCGCAGGGTGGCCTCCCGGACGGCATGGCGCGCGGAGAGGAGGTCTTCCTCGGCGCGGATCTCGTGGGTCACGCCGGTGCTGTCGCGCGGGCGCTCCGCGGGGTGCGCCGCGCCGGTGGGGGACGGGATGGCGGGGGACGGGATGGCGGGAATCTGTTCGAGGTCGCCGTAGAGGGTCAACTCAAGCCCCCTCCGGTCGGCGGGACGGGCGCCTTCTCCCAGCCCAGCGCCCGCAGTCCCTGCTCGGCGTTCAACGTGGTCTCCACGCCGGAGAGTTGCAGGCCCAGCTCGACGAGGGTGATGGCCACGGCGGGACGCATGCCCGCCACGATGACCCGGGCGCCCAGGAGGCGGGCCGTCGTGGTGAGCTCCATCAGGGTGCGGGCGACGAAGGAGTCGATGAGCTCAAGGCGCGAGATGTCGATGAGCACCCCGCGGGCGCGGTCGGCGACGATGCGTTCGGTGAGTTCCTCGGTGAAGGCGATCGCGCTCTTGTCGTCGAGTTCGTTGAGCAGCCCGGTGACGAGTACGTCGCCCAGGCGCAGGATCGGCACACCGCCGCGGGGGCCGCCGGTCATCGCAGGCCCGCGGGGTCCGCCGAGCGGACCGGCCGGTCGGTGAGGGAGATGGCGGCGGCCAGGGCGTCGGCGAGTGTCGCCCGGGTCGGAATGGCGGACAGGTCGATGCCGAGTTGGGCGATGATCTGGGCGATCGGCGGGCGGATGCCGCTGATCACACAGTCGGTGCCCATCAGACGTACGGCGTTGACGGTCTGCATGAGGTGATGGGCGACAGCCGTGTCCACGGTGGGCACGCCCGTGATGTCGATGATCGCCACCTGTGCCTCGTCGCGCTCGATGGCCTGGAGCAGGTTCTCCATCACCACCTGGGTGCGGGTGGTGTCGAGCGTTCCGATCAGCGGGACGGCCAGGACCCGGTCCCACAGGCGCACCACCGGCGTGGAGATCTCCAGGAGCTGCCGGCTCTGCCGACGGATGATCTCCTCGCGTCCCTCCACGTAGGTGGCGAAGGACAGGGCGCCCGCCGTGTCGAGGAGCCGATTGACGAACACGGCGGCGTGGTACAGCGCGTGGGTGTCGCGCGCCTGCTGCTGCACCGCTTCGAGCAGCGCTTCCTTGAGGGCCAGTACGGCCAGCGAGGTCGCGGTGGGCGTGGCGCCGCCCCGCGCCCGGCGCAGGGACAGGTCGGTGATCGCCTGGCGCAGCTCCGGGTGGGCGGTGGCCACCCGCTCGACCGGGTGGCCGGTGTCGAGCCCCGCGCGCAGGGCGGCCACGAAGGCGTCGGCTTCCTCACGCAGCTCGGCTTCGGTGATGCCGGTGCCCAGCACAGCGCGCTCCAGCTGGAGTTGCACCCACCGGTCGGCCACCTTCTCGCCCTGGTCGCGCAGTGCCGCACTGACGCTGAACCGGGCCTCGGGTTCACTGGCGTTCATTACATCCACCTTAGCAATTGTTGTCGCACGGCAAACGTTAGTCGAGAGAGCCCGATCATCGGAAGTCCTGCCGGTGACGAGGTCGGGCGGAGCCTTCAGGGGCCAGGGGCCAGGGGACCGGCAGGGGAGCCGTCAGGCGGTTTCCACCGTGTCGCCGGCCGCGGCCCCGCTCTTCGGAGCGGTCTCCTCGACGGCCGTGCGGAACCCGCTCAGGCCCTTCTCCAGCGCCGCCAGGTCCGTCCCTGTCATGCCGGAGATGACGCCGAGCAGGGCACTCTCACGACGTGCGCGCAGTTCTTTGAGGTAGCTTTCTCCCCGGCCCGAGAGGCGCAGCTCAAGCTCGCGGCGGCTGGCCGAACTGAGGGAGCGCTCGATGAAGCCCAACGCGTGAAGGCGGTCGCACATACGGCTGACCGACGAGGGCGCGGACCCGAGTACCTCACCGAGGGTGCGCAGATTGATGCCCTGGGCGCCGTCCAGGACGTACAGCACCCGGAGCTGTGACGAGGACACCGGAGCCGACGACGTGATGTCCCGGCCTTTGTTCCACAGCACTTCGAGCAGCTCGGTGACGTCCCGGACCGCGTGCGCGGCGGCGTCCTGGTCGCCGCTGCCGGAGAGGTCGGGATTCATGTCCTCAACTGTGACACTTCGCAATGACCTTGTCAGTCGCTGAGACATGAGGGGCTGTTCGCTCCTTCTTGCCATGTCATTCCAGATAGGTGGTAACCGGCAGGTGGACAGATTCAGGGTGGTGGAACGCGCGCTGCGCGGGGCCGCGCCGCACGCTCTCCTCGAAGCGGTGCGGTCCACGCTCACCGCCCATTACGACGCGCTCTCCGTGGAGCTGCTCGTGGCGGATTACGCGATGACCATACTGCAGCCCGTCGACGCGCTGCCTTACACCGCCGACCCCATCTCCGTCCACACCAGCGCCCCGGGCCGGGCCTTCGGGGCCCAGGAGCCCCACGTCGAGGCGGACGAAGGGGCCGGCCTCGTCACCGTGCACCTGCCCGTCAGCGTGCGCGGCGACCGCATCGGCATCCTCACCGTCCGCCTTCCGGCGGACGCCTACGACAGCGCCACCGCCCGCGAGCTCCAGGACGTCGCGGAAGTCCTCGGCCACGAGATCGTCGTCGCCGAACGGGACACTGACGTATACCTCCAGGCCCGCCGCGCCGACCGCCTCACCCTGGCCGCCGAGATGCAGTGGCAGCTGCTGCCCGGACGCGCCTGCTCGCGTCCCGAGTACGAACTCGGGGCCCAGCTCGAACCCGCCTACGCGATCTACGGCGACAACTTCGACTGGTCGACCTCGGCCCACCATCTCACTCTCACGGTCACCAACGGCATGGGGGAGGGCATCGAGGCCGCCCTCCTGACCAACCTCGCGATCAACGCGCTGCGCAACGCCCGCCGCGCCGGCCTGTCGCTCGGCGACCAGGCATGCCTGGCGGACCAGGCCGTCTACGGCCATTACCACGGCGATGTCCACCTTTCGATGCTGCTGCTGCGCTTCGACCTGGAGACCGGGGAGGCGGAAGTCATCGACGCCGGCTCTCCCAAGATGTGGCGCATGCGGCAGGGCAGGGCCGAGGCGATCGAACTGGACGCGCAGCTCCCGCTCGGCATGTTCGAGGACACCCTGTATGTGACGGAGCGCTTCCGGGTGGAGCCCGGGGACCGGCTGCTGTTCGTCAGCGACGGCGTCTACAACGTGGCCTCCCCGGCGGGTGAGCGCTACAGCGAACGAGCGCTCACCCGCGCCATGGCCAGCACGCGCCTGCTGCCTCCCTCGCAGGTCCCGCGGGCCATGCTCCATGAGCTCGCGGGACACCGGGGGCCCATCGACGCCGACGACGACGCCATGATCGTCTGTCTCGACTGGCACGGCCGGCCCTGACCTTCGGGGCCGGGCCTCAGCCGGTGGCGGGCATCATGCCCGCGCGCAAGGTCGCGATGGTGCGCGAGAGCAGGCGGGACACCTGCATCTGCGAGACTCCGAGACGCTCGCCGATCTGCGACTGGGTCATCTCCTCCACGAAGCGCAGATGCAGGATCTCCCGGTCCCGCTCGGGCAGTTCGGCGACGAGCGGGGCGAGCGCGTGGAAGTCCTCCACGAGTTCCAGGGAGGGGTCCTCCTCGCCGATGAAGTCGGCCAGGGGAGTCTCGTCATTGGCGTCGCCGTGGAGGACGGCGTCCAGGGAGGCGGAGTTGTATCCGTTGGAGGCGAGCCGCGCCTCGATGACCTCGTCGGCGGACAGATTCATCAGCGCGGCCAGCTCGTCCACGGTCGGAGCGCGCCCCAGACGGCTGCTCAGCTCCTCGGTGGCCTTGGCCAGTTCGACCCGCGCTTCCTGGAGGCGGCGCGGAACGTGCACCGCCCAGGACGTGTCGCGGAAGAACCGCTTGATCTCCCCGACGATATAAGGCACCGCGAAAGTGGCGAACTGCACTTCGCGGGAGAGCTCGAAACGGTCGATGGCCTTGATGAGACCGATCATGCCGACCTGGACGATGTCTTCCATCTCGTCACCGCGATTGCGGAATCTCCCCGCCGCATAGCGGACCAGCGACATGTTCAATTCGATCAGAGTATTGCGTACGTATTGGTATTCGGCCGTGCCTTCTTCGAGTACGGCGAGCTGATCGAAGAACAACTGGGACAAGGCACGGGAGTCCCGCGGCGTCACCGCCTGCGGATCCACCACCTCCGGCAGTTCCGTGATGCCGGTGTCCGTCTGGGTTCCAGTGGCCATCGTCATGTCTACCTCCCTGTCCGCCAACCCCCCTCGTCCCCTGTGGGTTGGTGAGGCAGCGACTACCCCTCCTCCATTGCTTCATGTCCCCCTGTCACCACACGCCTTGCGTGATACCCACCACACGGCCTGATCTTCACGCGGACCCGTGCGGCCGGAACGGGGCGGTGTGCGGGGCACGTCGGCCCGGGAGAGGGCGTTAAGAAGCCGACTTCGGGGGCAAGAGACCCATTCGTACAGTCCACCCCTGATTGAGGAGGGGCGTATGAGGACGGACCACCTACCGCACCGCATCAAACCGTTGGACCGGACAGTCTTCGACAAACGACCGGAAGTCGTCGCACAGGCGCGGGATTTCGCCCGCGCCTTCATGAAGGGCCTCAGTCCGGCCATGGACGGACAAGCCGCCGCGAGCGTCGAACTCACCGTCTCCGAACTCGTCACCAACTCCGTGCGGCACGCCCGCGGCCTCGCCTGCTCGCTGCGCCTCCTGGCGCGCCGGGACGCCGTCACGGTCGCCGTCACCGACGCCGACCCCCGGCCACCGCGCGAGCGGACCCCCGATCTGGCGGGAGGGACCGGCGGGTTCGGCTGGCCCATGGTCAAGAGCATGGCCCTGGCGGTCGATGTGAGCACCGGGTCCCAGGGCAAGACGGTCCGGGCGGACCTGCCCCGAGTCTGACCCGGCCCATCCGGGCCGACCGAGCGGCCCGAGCCGCCCGAGCCGCCCGAGCCGCCCGACAGGGAAGAGCCTGCGCGAAGCCTTGCGACTTCAGCACCTGACGGTTAGTCATATAGCTGATTGAAGTGTGAGCCATGCCGCAGCGGCACATCTCCCTGGAGGGCACGTGAAGTTCTCCGTCATCTTCGAGGCGCAGCTCGCCGACCCGACCGTCGAGCGCGAGCACCAGGTCATCCACGACAGCGTCGAGCAGGCCGTGCTCGCCGAGGAGATGGGGTTCGACCGCGTCTGGGCGGTCGAGCACCACTCCCTCAAGTGGTACGCGCATATGAGCGCCCCGGAGATCTTCCTGACCTGGGTCGCCGCCCGCACCAGCACCATCAGGATCGGGCACGGCGTGGTCTGCATGCCGTTCAACTTCAACCACCCGGCGCGGGTCGCCGAGCGCGCCGCGATGCTGGACCTGCTCTCCGGCGGACGGCTCGACCTCGGCGCGGGACGGGGCGGCACCGAGCAGGAGACATCCCTGTGCGGAGTCGACAAGGCGCGGACGGTCCAAGAGGTCGAGGAAGCGCTTCGCATCATCGGCAAGGCCTGGGAGAAGGAGGAGCTGGAGCACCATGGCGAACTCCTCGACATCGGCCCGCATCCGATCCTGCCGCGCCCGAAGCAGACCCCGCACCCGCCGCTCTTCCTCGCCTGCAGCAGGACGGAGACCCTGACGCAGGCGGCCGAACTCGGCATCGGCGCGCTGGTGATGGGCTTCGCGGGGCCCGAGTCGATCGCCGGGATGCGACAGGCGTACGACGCCGCGCTCGCGGCCCGCACCGGCGCGCGCCTCGTGTCCGGCGTCGTCAACGACCACTTCTCCGTGCTCTGTCCGACGATCGTCCTCGACGACCGCGAGACGGCGCGGCGCGTCGGCATCCGTGGGCAGCGGTTCTTCGCGCAGTCCATCGGGCACTGGTACGGCGGCGCCGGCGTCCCCGACGAGGCGGTGGTCGAGGGCGGCGACGAGGCCGCCCGGATGCGGGAGGCCGCCGAACAGGTCGTCGCCCGCCTCAACGAACACAACATTCCGGTACGCCCGACATCGACCGCCACCTTCAACGCCGACCACGCGTACGGCACCGCGGACGACGCCATCGCCTACGTGGAACGGCTGCGTGACGCCGGGGCCGACGAGATCATGTGCCTCATCCAGATGGGCACGGTCCCGCAGGAGGCCTGCCTGGAGACGCTGCGCCAGTGGGGCGAGAAGGTCATCCCCTGCTTCCGCAGCCGGGAAGCGGCGGCGCTGTGACGCGCGGCGAAGGGCTTGAGCCACGGGGCGCGTCGGCGGCCACTCGGCTTCCCCGAACTGCTCCCCGACGCCGAGGAGGCTCTGGCGGGTGTGGCAGAAGCGGTTGCCTCAACCGTGAAGGACGGGAAAAACAGCGGTGAAGTAGGGGGTGACGCAGGATAATTTCCCGAGTCTTCCCTTGTCACGGAGAACCCTGCACCCATACGGTGTCCATACGCGAGGTTCTCCCGTGGAAGGTGGGACATGACGGAAATTCTTGTGCAGGCGGGTACGGACGGTGCGGTTCAGTCCGCTGAAGGGCGGGTGGTGGACCACCCGGCGTGGCCGGTGCTCAAGGAGGCCGTGGAAGAGATCAGGCCCTGGCAGTCCCAGGACGGTTCCATCGACTTCGCGGCGGAGGGCGCCCCGGCGAAGGCCGTCGCCGAACTCGCCGTGGACCGCGTGATGTCCGCGGTCGAGCAGCTCAGCCCCCTGCTGCCGCACGACGCCGCGTACCACCGGGCGCTCGTCGCGGACCTGCGCCGCTGGGCCGAGGGCGGCTTCGAGGTGCCGGACTTCCTGGACTCGCTGCTCGCCTTCCAGCCCGCGGCGAACCGCCGGGACGGGCTGCAGCACCTGGTCGTCTTCCCGATGTACACCCAGAACGGCAACCCCGACCGCAATCTCGAAGCGGTCGTGCTGCGCATGGTCTGGCCCGAGTGGCTGGCCGAGCTGGAGCGCACGCGCTACGACAACCCGCTCTTCTGCGGCATCACCTTCGAGGACTTCACCGCCGGGTACGACACCAACTCGGCCGTCCTCTTCCCCGAGACCATCGCGGTGCGCGAGGCCCCCGAGCGCTTCTCCTGGGGCGGCATCTTCTGCGACCGCGAGGCGGCCCGCTTCCGCCGTGTCACCGAGGCCGCGGTGGACCTCCTCGGGCTCGACCTGCCCGAAGACATCCGCGAGATGGTCGGCGACCAGGACCGCTGCCAGCAGGCTTTCGTGCTGTGGGACATGGTCCACGACCGCACCCACAGCCACGGCGACCTGCCCTTCGACCCCTTCATGATCAAGCAGCGCCAGCCGTTCTGGATGTACGGCCTGGAAGAGCTGCGCTGCGACCTCACCGCGTTCAAGGAGGCCGTGAAGCTGGAGGCCGACGGCTTCCCGCAGGGCCGCGACGTGCAGTACGCGGTGCTCTTCGACCGGATGTTCCGCTTCCCGGTCACCGGTGAGCGCGTACGCAACTACGACGGGCTCGGCGGCCAGCTCCTCTTCGCCTACCTCCACAAGCACGACGTGGTCCGCTGGACCGACAACACGCTCCGGATCGACTGGGAGCGCGCGCCGCGGGTCACCAACCAGCTGTGCGGCGAGATCGAGGACCTCTACCGCGCGGGCATCGACCGCCCGAAGCTGGTCCACTGGTTCGCCGCCTACGACCTGGTCTCCACCTACCTCGCCCCGCACCCCGGATCGCGCTGGGCCAAGGGCCCGGAAGCCCTGGACACCTCGCTGCCGCCGCGCAAACTGGTGGACGAGGTGCTTCCCGACGAGTTTCCGCTCAGCATGTTCTATGAGGCGCTCTCCAAGAAGCTGAAGAACGTGATCGCCTCCACCAAGGGGATCACCGCCTCGGGCGCCGAGAGGGTCGCCGCGTGAGCGGCCACCAGGAGGAGGCGAGGACCATGTCCGCACTCGATGGAGCGGTGGTCGCGGTGGCCGGAGCCGCCGGACCCGCCGGACGCGCCACGCTGCTGAGGCTGGCAGAGGCGGGCGCCACGGTCGTGGCGTCGGACGCCGATCCCGTGCGCCTGGCCGAGGCCGTGGACGCGGCGCGGTACGCGCACGGCGGGGCCACCGTCATAGGGGACACGGTCGATCTCCTGGACCTGGCCGCCGCCCGCGAGTGGGCGACGCGCACGGAGAAGGAGTTCGGGCGGATCGACGGCCTGGTCCACCTCGTCGGCGGCTGGCGCGGCAGCAAGAGCTTCGCCGAGACGGACCTCGGCGACTGGGACTTCCTCGAAAAGCTCCTGATCCGCACCGTGCAGCACACCTCCCTCGCCTTCGAGGACGGTCTGCGGCGCAGCGACCGCGGCCGCTATCTGCTGATCAGCGCGGCGGGCGCGTCCAAGCCGACCGCCGGCAACGCGGCGTACGCGGCCTCCAAGGCGGCGGCCGAGGCCTGGACGCTCGCCCTCGCCGACGCCTTCCGCAAGGCGGGGGGCGAATCCGGGCCGCGCGCGGCGGCTGCCATCCTGGTGGTCAAGGCGCTGGTGCACGACGCGATGCGCGCGGAGCGGCCGAGCGCGAAGTTCGCGGGTTTCACGGACGTCACGGAGCTGGCCGAGGCCATCGCCGGCGTCTGGGAGCGGCCCGCCGGGGAAGTGAACGGAAAGCGCCTGTGGCTGACAGATACGCCGTGACCGACCGAGACGCCGTGGGCGCCGCCAGAGAGGCCGTGAACCCGCCGAAGACCGACGCCCGGCGCCGCCACGACCCGGACGTCCGCGGCTTCGCCAGCGACAACTACGCGGGCGCCCACCCGGAGGTGATGGCCGCCCTGGCGCTCGCCAACGGCGGCCACCAGATCGCGTACGGCGAGGACGACTACACGGCCGGCCTCCAGCAGGTGATCCGCGGCCACTTCGGCCCGACCGCCGAGGCGTTCCCGGTGTTCAACGGCACGGGCGCCAACGTCGTCGCGCTCCAGGCCATCACCGACCGCTGGGGCGCGGTGATCTGCGCCGAGTCCGCGCACATCAACGTGGACGAGGGCGGCGCGCCCGAGCGCATGGCCGGCATCAAGCTGCTCACGGTGGCGACGCCCGACGGCAAGCTGACGCCCGAGCTGATCGACAAGCAGGCGTTCGGCTGGGACGACGAGCACCGCGCGATGCCGCAGGCCGTCTCGATCGCGCAGAACACCGAGCTGGGCACGCTCTACACGCCCGACGAGATCCGCGCGATCTGCGACCACGCGCACCAGCTGGGCATGAAGGTGCACCTCGACGGCTCGCGGATATCCAACGCGGCCGCCGCGCTCGACGTGCCCATGCGCACGTTCACGAACGCGGTCGGCGTCGACATCCTCTCGCTGGGCGGCACCAAGAACGGCGCGCTGTTCGGCGAGGCCGTCGTCGTCATCAACCAGGACGCCGTCCGCCACATGAAGCACCTGCGCAAGATGTCGATGCAGCTGGCCTCCAAGATGCGCTTCGTCTCGGTGCAGCTGGAGGCGCTGCTCGCCAAGGACCTGTGGCTGCGCAACGCCCGGCACGCCAACGAGATGGCGCAGCGCCTCGCGGAGGGCGTCCGCTCCGTGCACGGCGTGGAGATCCTCCACCCCGTGCAGGCCAACGCCGTCTTCGCGCGCCTGCCGCACGATGTGAGCGAGCGCCTCCAGAAGCGGTACCGCTTCTACTTCTGGGACGAGGCGGCGGGCGACGTGCGCTGGATGTGCGCGTTCGACACCCGCGAGGAGGACGTCGACGGGTTCCTGGCGGCGCTGAAGGAAGAGATGGCGCGCTGAACCCGGCCTCGACCCGGCATCTCTGAGGCCGCATAGAAGCGGACTGCATAGATATACGACCGCCCGTAAAGTCATTGACGTACGGTCGGTCGTATTCCTATGCTCCCGTGGCATGCAGCTGATCCAGGAGAACCCTGACCTGTCCGCCTACTTGGCGGCGGACGAGGCCATCGACCATCACCATCCCCTCGTACGCGAGACCGCCGCGCGACTCGCCGAGAAGGTCACGGATTCATACGTATACGCGCAGGCCGCCTACGAATTCGTGCGCGACACCATCCCCCACTCCGCCGACAGCGGCGACATGCGCGTCACCTGGCGCGCCTCGGACGTCCTGGAGCAGGGCACCGGCATCTGTCACGCCAAGGCCCACGCGCTGGCCGCGCTGCTGCGTGCCGAGGACATCCCGACCGCGCTCTGCTACCAGCGGCTCACCCATGACGCCGGGACCGGCCACTGTGTCCACGGTCTGGTCGCCGTGCGCTTCCACGGGGCGTGGCACCGCCAGGACTGTCGCGGAAACAAGCCGGGTGTCGACGCGCGGTTCTCACTCGCCGGGGAGAGGCTGGCCTTCGCGCCGGACGGCAAGTCCAGTGAGATGGACTATCCGGTACTCTATTCTGCACCGCACCCGGTCGTCCTGAGCTTCCTGAGGAACGCCCCGGACCGACCGCACCTGTGGGAGAACCTTCCCGACGCGCTCTGACGAGCCCCGACGCAGCAAGGCAGCCTCATGACCAACGCGCCCCTGACGCTCACCGTCTCCGACGAGGTGCGCGCCCTCGCGCCCGGCTTCACCCATGTCGCCATCGAGGCGCACGGCCTCGTCAACGGCCCCAGCACCGACGCCAGTGCGGTCCTGCTCGACGAAGCCGCGCGGCGCCTGACCGTACGGCTCGACGGCCGCGCCCCGCACGAGGACCCGCACATGGTCGCCTGGCGCGCCGCCTACACGGCCTTCGGCGTGAAGCCCTCGCGCACCCGCAACTCCGCCGAGGCCCTGGCCAAGCGGGCGCTCGCCGACGGCGGACTGCCCCGGATCAACACCCTCGTCGACCTCTACAACGCGATCAGCGTGGCCCATCTGATCCCGGTCGGCGGCGAGGACCTGGACCGGATCAACGGCGGCATGCGCCTGGTGCGGGCCACCGGCGCCGAGGACTTCGTGACCGCGGCGGCGGGGGAGCGGGTCGTCGAGCACCCCGACGCGGGCGAGGTCGTGTGGTGCGACGACGAGGGCGTCACCTGCCGCCGCTGGAACTGGCGGCAGGGGCCGCGCACCCGCCTCACCGAGGAGTCGGTGAACGCGATCTTCCTGCTGGAGGGCATGGGCCCGGACGCCGGGCTCGAAGCGGCGGGCGCCGAGCTGGCCGAGCTCCTGGAGAAGTTCAGCCCCGGCGCGCGGATCACCGTCCACCCGCCGCGGTGACCCGGCGGCCGGTCAGCCGGCCTCGGCGGCCTTCACCTCGGCGGGGGTCGGCGCCGTCCCGCCGAGGTGCGCCGGCATCCACCAGGTGTCGTCCGGACCCTTGGGGCGCACCGGGTAGGCGCGCTGCGCGGCCTCCAGGAGCTCCTGGCAGCGCTCGCGCAGCCGCCGCGTGATCGCGCCCGCGTACTGGTCCTTGGGCGCCTCGACCGGCTCGCCGACGCGGATCGTGATCGGGATGTGGCTGCGCTTGAAGTTGCGCGGGTGGCCCTTGGTCCACAGCCGCTGCGTGCCCCACAGGGCCATCGGGATGAGCGGCACCCCGGCCTCCTGGGCCAGCCGCGCGGCGCCCGACTTGAAGGTCTTGAGGGTGAAGGACTGCGAGATCGTCGCCTCGGGGAAGACGCCGATGATCTCCCCGGAGCGCAGCGAGTCCAGCGCGTGCGCATAGGCCGCCTCGCCCTGTGTGCGGTCCACGGGAATGTGCTTCATCCCGCGCATCAGCGGCCCCGAGATCTTGTGCCGGAAGACCGACTCCTTGGCCATGAAGCGCACCAGCCGCTTCTGCGGCAGGGCGGCGAGGCCGTCGAAGATGAAGTCGAGATAGCTGATGTGATTACTGACGAGGACCGCGCCGCCGGAGCGTGGGATGTTCTCCGACCCCTTGCAGTCGATCTTCAGGTCCCATGCCTTGAACAGCGTTTTCGCTGCACCGATGACGGGACGGTAGACAAGCTCGGCCATGGGTGGGGTGGGCCCTTCGTTTCTGCCTGGGGAGGGGGCGCCCGGCGGGAGGTTACGCAGCCGTAGGTTTTTCGGCGTTGCGCAGATCGTGCCCCAAGAACGGACGGGTGACCAGTCTTGGTGCCCTCAATCCGGGAGATTCTCATCACGTCGGAAATCTTCTCCGGAATCTTTCGCGGGTACGGGAACGCTGAACCGGGGAGCGACGAGATCAAGGCCGAGGGGCGGGAGAAACAAGTGCCAGGACGCGATACCGAGCGGCGGCTCGGCGCGGCGGACATCGGCGAGGGCCTGGGGGAGCGGGCGACGCTCGTACAGTTCTCCAGCGCCTTCTGCCAGCCCTGCCGCGCGACCCGCAGAGTCCTCGCGGACGTGGCCGCCATGGTCCCGGGCGTGACCCACGTGGAGATCGACGCCGAGGACCACCTCGATCTCGTACGAGAACTGCGCGTCCTGAAGACGCCGACCGTGCTCGTCCTGGACGCGCGGGGCCGCGTGGTGCGACGCGCCGCCGGGCAGCCCCGCAAGGCCGACGTGATCGCCGCCCTCGGGGAGGCCGTGTGACCGTCCGCTCCCCGATCGGGCGCACGCCAGTGACATGTCTTTCACATCCCGGAACGGACTTGACTGTATGCGGCACCTGTCGCGAGCCTTCTTCCATGCCCCGGGACCTCCTTCTGTACGAGCGCGTCCATGTGGACCTCGCCCGCCATGCCAGTGCGCGCTGTCCGCACTGCTGAGCACCGACGTCTCCGCTCGTACCTCCTCCGGCAGAAGGACAACCCCATGACGGCCTCGCCCGCTCTCGGCACCCACCGGCCCGCCACCCACCGGCCCGCCACCCCCGATCTGCTGCGCTCGGTCTTCCGGCAGCACGCGGCGGGGGTCGCCGTGATCACCGCGGCCCACGGCTCCCGCCCCGTCGGCTTCACCGCCACCTCGCTCACCTCGGTCTCCGCCGAGCCCCCGGTCATCTCGTTCGGCATCGGAACCGGCGCCTCCAGCTGGCCCGCGGTCTCCGAGGCCACGCATGTCGGCGTGCACATACTCGGCGAGCACCAGCAGGAGCTGGCCGCCACCTTCGCGCGCAGCGGCGCCGACCGCTTCGGGGAGCCCACCGGCTGGCGCTGGGGGCCCGAGGGGGTGCCCGTGCTCGACGGCGCGCTCGCCTGGCTGGTCTGCCGGACCGTGGCGCGGGTGCCCGCGGGCGACCACCGCCTCGTGCTCGCGGAGGCCGTCGTCGGAGACCCCGCGGGCGAGGGCCGCCCGCTCCTGTACCACCAGGGGCGCTTCAACGCGCTGCGCGACTGAGAGTTCCCGTGAGCGGGCACGTCGCGTGATTACGGAGCGTTGGGAAGGTCACAGTTCAAAGCGCTTGCTCAGGGGGAATGAACTGGGTGTACTCATGAGTAATATTTCGATCGGAGCGCGGGCCGCCCCGACCGGGATCCGCCGCTTCAGGCGCCTATGCTGCCTGCAAGAAGGCAGTAGCCATAGCCGAGGCAGCAGCCCAGTAAAGACGATGCAGTAGGAGAGCCGGCGTGAGCTTGAGGATCGTTGTCTGTGTGAAGTACGTGCCCGACGCCACCGGCGACCGGCACTTCGCCGATGACCTGACCGTCGACCGCGACGACGTCGACGGCCTGCTGTCGGAGCTCGACGAGTACGCGGTCGAGCAGGCGCTGCAGATCGCCGACGAGGCGGACGACGCGGAGATCACCGTGCTGACCGTCGGCCCCGAGGACGCCAAGGACGCGCTGCGCAAGGCGCTCTCCATGGGCGCCGACAAGGCCGTCCACGTCGAGGACGACGACCTGCACGGCACCGACGTCATGGGCACCTCGCTGGTGCTCGCCAAGGCCATCGAGAAGACCGGCTACGACCTGGTCATCGCCGGTATGGCCTCGACCGACGGCACCATGGGTGTCCTGCCGGCGATCCTCGCCGAGCGTCTGGGCGTCCCGCAGGTCACGCTGCTCTCCGAGGTCTCCGTCGAGGACGGTGTCGTCAAGGGCCGCCGCGACGGCGACAGCGCCTCCGAGCAGCTGGAGGCTTCCCTGCCGGCCGTCGTGTCCGTGACGGACCAGTCGGGCGAGGCCCGCTACCCGTCCTTCAAGGGCATCATGGCCGCCAAGAAGAAGCCGGTGGAGTCGCTCGACCTGGACGACCTGGACATCGACGCCGAAGAGGTCGGCCTGGAGGGTGCCTGGACCAAGGTCGACTCCGCCGCCGAGCGTCCGGCCCGCACGGCCGGCACGATCGTCAAGGACGAGGGCGAGGGCGGCAAGCAGCTGGCCGAGTTCCTTGCGGGCCAGAAGTTCATCTGAGCTTCAGCCGACCCCTCAACCGCCCCAACTTCTTCGTAATCGCAGGAGATTGAAGTCCCATGGCTGAAGTTCTCGTCTATGTCGACCACGTGGACGGCGCCGTCCGCAAGCCCACCCTCGAGCTGCTGACCCTGGCCCGCCGCATCGGCGAGCCCGTCGCCGTCGCCCTCGGCTCCGGCGCCGAGGCCACCGCCGCCACGCTCGCCGAGCACGGCGCGGTCAAGGTGCTCACCGCCGACGCCCCCGAGTTCGCCGACTACCTCGTCGTACCGAAGGTGGACGCGCTCCAGGCCGCGTACGAGGCCGTCTCCCCGGCCGCCGTGCTGCTGCCCTCCTCGGCCGAGGCCAAGGAGATCGCGGCCCGCCTCGCGGTCCGCATCAAGTCCGGCATCATCACGGACGCCGTCGACCTGGAGGCCGGCGACGAGGGCCCGGTGGCCACGCAGTCCGCGTTCGCCGCGTCCTACACCACCAAGTGCCGCATCACCCAGGGCACCCCGGTCATCACGGTCAAGCCGAACTCGGTCGCCGTGGAGGCCGCCCCGGCCGCGGGCGCCGTCGAGTCCCTCTCCGTCTCCTTCTCCGAGAAGGCCACCGGCACCAAGGTCGTCTCGCGCACCCCGCGCGAGTCGACGGGCCGCCCCGAGCTGACCGAGGCCGCGATCGTGGTCTCCGGCGGCCGCGGCGTCAACGGCGCCGAGAACTTCTCGGTCATCGAGGCGCTCGCCGACTCGCTCGGTGCCGCCGTCGGCGCCTCGCGCGCCGCGGTCGACGCCGGCTGGTACCCGCACTCCAACCAGGTGGGCCAGACCGGCAAGTCGGTCTCCCCGCAGCTGTACATCGCGTCCGGCATCTCCGGCGCGATCCAGCACCGCGCGGGCATGCAGACCTCGAAGACCATCGTGGCCATCAACAAGGACGCCGAGGCCCCGATCTTCGACCTGGTCGACTACGGCGTGGTCGGCGACCTCTTCGAGGTCGTCCCGGCCCTCACCGAAGAGGTCAAGTCCCGCAAGGGCTGACCCCGCCGCCTGTACGAGGCCCTCACCCCGCGCGCGGGGTGAGGGCCTCGGCGCGTCACAGCGTCAGCGTCGCCTGCACCGGCAGATGGTCGCTGGGGTACTGCCCGCCGAGCGAGAACGTGTTCATCGACGCCGTGTGGACCTGCGCCGTCGGCCTGGTCAGGACCCAGTCGATCCGGCCGCCGCCCGGGATGGGTGGCCGGTAGCCGTGGAAGGTGCCGTACGCCTTGCCCCGCACCTTCGCGGTGTCCCATGTGTCGACGAGGCCGGCGGCCAGCATGGTGGTGTAGACGGGGTTCTTGTGGGCGACCGCGTTGAAGTCGCCCGTCACGATGAGCGGCGTGGTCGCTTTGAGCTGGGCGATGCGTTCGGCCATCAGGGTCGCCGAACGCGCGCGTGCGTTCTGGCTGACGTGGTCGAAGTGCGCGTTGAGGACATACAGCTGGCTGCCCGTGACGAGGTCGAGGAAGCGCACCCAGGTGGCCATGCGGGGGGAGTTCGCGCCCCAGGTGTTGGAGGCGATGGTGTACGGGGTGTCCGAGAGCCAGAAGTGTTCGTACTCGAGCGGGGACAGTCGGCGGTTGTCGTAGAAGACGGCCATGAACTCGTCGCGGCTGCCGCCCCCGACCCCCGTGCCGACCCAGTCGTAGTCCGCGCCGAGGTCGCCCTCGATGTCCTGCAGCTGGTAGTAGAGGCCCTCCTGGGTGCCGATGATGTGCGGCTTGGCGCGCAGGAGCATCTCCTTCGTCGCCGGGCGGCGTTCGGGCCACGTGTGCGGCGGTCTGTTGCTCGCGAAGCGGACGTTGTACGACATGACCTTCAGACGCGCGTCCGGCGCCTCGGCGGCGTGCGCGGGGCCGGCGGACAGCGCCGTGCCGAGCAGGGGGAGCGCCACGGTCGCGGCCAGCGCGGTTCGCAGGCCGGCACGGCGCGTGAAGCGGGGGTCGGTCGGCACGATCGGCACACGGTCTCCTTGAATCCGGTTTCGCGCAACCTGAGCGTGGCGCGCGGGTGTGGCGGCAGTATCCGGCGACAGGCCGCTCACCGGTCCCGGGACACGCGTGAACGGCCGGGGTCGGCAACGGATGCAGGACGCGAGAGGGTGTTGACCAGCGTGAAGGTCACGGATAACTTCGCTATACGGATTGTTGATTCCGTGAAGCGGAATTGCCGGGCGCGGCACCGACTGTGTGGAGGATGCGGGAATGGGTCAGCAAGAGAAGGTGGCAACGAGCCTCGCCGGCGCGGTCAGCGAGGGCATCAGCGCTTCCCTCGCCCCCGTGGACGCGGAGCTGGAGCGCCGCTACCCCGGAGACCCCGGCACGCGCCAGCCCGTCCACACCGTGTACGTCCCCGGTGAGCAGTTCGCCGCCGACACCATCCGCACCTGGGGCGGCAAGGCCCTGGCGATGCTCGACGAGCACGCCCCGGACGCCGCCTCCTTCGCCGCGGTCCTCGGCCTGGCCGACGATCTGGCCGAGGCCGTCTACACGCGCGTACGGAGCAAGCTGGAGCGCGAGCCGATCGAGGACCTGCGCGTCGACTTCGAGGACGGCTACAAGGGCGCCGACGAGGACCAGGACGCCGCCCGCGCGGCGCGACTGATCGCCGAGGCGTACAGGAACGGCACCGCCGCCCCGTACATGGGCATCCGCATGAAGTGCATGGAGGAGGCGGTACGCGACCGCGGCATGCGCACCCTCGACGTCTTCCTGTCCGGCCTCATGGAGGCGGGCGGCCTCCCCGACGGACTCGTCCTGACGCTGCCCAAGGTCACCTACCCCGAGCAGGTCACCGCGATGGTGCGCCTCCTGGAGGAGTTCGAGAAGGCGCGCGGCCTGGAGCGGGGCCGCATCGGCTTCGAGATCCAGATCGAGACCAGCCAGTCCATCCTCGCCACCGACGGAACCGCCGCCGTGGCCCGCATGATCCAGGCCGCCGAGGGCCGCGCCACCGGCCTGCACTACGGCACCTTCGACTACAGCGCCTGCCTCGGCGTCAGCGCCGCCTACCAGGCCAGCGACCACCCGGCCGCCGACCACGCCAAGGCCGTCATGCAGGTCGCCGCCGCCGGCACGGGCGTCCGCGTCTCCGACGGCTCCACCAACGTCCTGCCCGTCGGCACCACCGAGCAGGTCCACGACGCCTGGCGGCTGCACTACGGCCTGACCCGGCGCGCCCTGGCCCGCGCCTACTACCAGGGCTGGGACATGCACCCCGGCCACATCCCCACGCGCTACGCCGCCGTCTTCGCCTTCTACCGCGAGGGCTTCGAGGCCGCCGCCAAGCGCCTGGCCGCGTACGCCGGTCACCGCGAGGGCGGCGGCGTCGCCGACGAGCCCGCCACCGCCAAGGCCCTCGCCGGCTATCTGCTGCGCGGCCTGGACTGCGGCGCCCTCGATGCGGGGGAGGTCACCCGGCTCACCGGTCTGACCCTGGCCCGTCTGCAGGGCTTCTCGGGTCCGCGCCGCGGCGACCTCACGGCCTCGGGCAAGTAGCACCCGGCACCCCACTGTCACTGCTGCCCCGTAGTCTGTACGCCACGGAAAGTGGCGTCACACGGACGGGGCAGCGGTGTTTTCGGGGGATCAGGAACAGACGGGCGAGGCGGGCAGACTCCTCGCCGGGCGCTACCGCGTGGTGGCACAGCTCGGCCGCGGCGGCATGGGCGTCGTATGGCGCGCGCTCGACGAGGTGCTGCACCGCGAGGTCGCGGTGAAGGAACTGCGTACGTACACGGACGCGGCCGGTCCGGAACTGGCCGACCTGCGTCTGCGGATGCAGCGCGAGGCCCGCGCGGCCGCCCGCGTGCGCCACCCCGGAGTCGTCGCCGTGCACGATGTGGCGGAGGTCGACGGACGGCCCCTCATCGTCATGGAGCTCGTCGACGGCCCCTCCCTGGACGACGTGCTGCGCGAGCGCGGCGCCCTCGACCCGCGCGAGGCCGCGGCCATCGGCGCCAAGGTCATGGAGGCACTCGCCGCCGCGCACCGCGTGGGCGTCCTGCACCGCGACGTGAAGCCCGGCAACATCCTCCTGGAGACCGGCGGCCGCGTCGTCCTCACCGACTTCGGCATCGCCACGATGGACGACCCCGGCGACGGCTCGGCCACACACCTCACCCGCAGCGGCGAACTGGTCGGCTCCCTGGACTACTTGGCGCCCGAGCGCGCCCAGGGCCACGACCCGGGCCCCGCCTCGGACGTCTGGGCGCTCGGCGCCACGCTGTACGCCGCGGTCGAAGGCTCCTCGCCCTTCCGCCGTACGTCGACGTGGTCCACGCTCACCGCGATCGTCGCCGACCCGCTGCCCGAGCCGCTCCGCTCCGGCCCGCTGACCCCCGTACTGCGGCAGCTCATGGACAAGGACCCCCAGGCGCGCCCCGACGCGGAGTCGGCACGGCGGCTGCTCGCCGGGGTGGCGGCCATGAGCCCCGGGGACGCGGCCGCGTTCGGGGGTGGCGGGGCCGGGCCGCGCGAGGCCACGGAGCGCAGCATCCCGAGCACGCCACCGCCGGGCTTCGGACCGCCGCCTTCGGCCGCGCAGCCTTCCCCGATGAGGCTTTCGGCGCCGCTTACCACCACGCCGCCCGTCGCCCTCGGCGAGACCCGCTCCACGCAACGTCCGCGCCGGGGCAGGGTGTTGCTCGCCGCCGTCGCCGTGGCCGTGGTCCTCGCGGCGACCGGAGCGACCGTGGCCTTCCTGAACGCAAAGGACGACAGCGGCAGCCAGGCGCGGCAGGACACCACGCCGGGAGGCCCCGGTTCCACCGAGGACGACGACAGCCGAGGCTCCCTGGGCGGTGAGTCGGAACGCCCCGAACCGGCGAAGAAGGATGACGAGAAGGCCCGCGAGCCGGACGCCGAGCGCTCCAACGACGACGGCAAGGACGACGGCGCCGACACGGCCGACCGGGACAAGGGCGAGGCCGACGACAAGGCCAAGGACAGGGACAAGCCCGCCTCCCGCCCCGACCCCACGTCCAAGCCGACCGGCTCCACGAGCAAGCCGGGCGGCGACGGTGGCTCCGCGCAGGACCCCGTCTGCCACCCCGCCGGCGGCGGCAAGTACAACTGCTCGGTGTGGCGGACCGCGGCGTCGTACACCGCCTCCGGCGCCGAGGTGGGCACCCTGAACGCGGGCACGAACTACTTCTACTGCCAACAGAACCTGGGCCGCCGTGAGACGCACGGCGAGTGGACCAACGTCTGGTGGGCGAAGACGGACGACGACAGCGGCAACACCGACGTCTTCGTCAGCGACGTCTACATCAAGGGCGGCGACAACGACAAGCCGTTGCCGGGCCTGCCCGTCTGCTGAGGGCCGCGGTCGTCAGTGCGCGGGCGGCAGTTCCGCTGACCCGCGCGTGATGTGCCGCGTGGGCAGGCGGCAACACCGACGTCTTCGTCAGTGATGTCTACATCCGGGGCGGCGACAACGACAAGCCGCTGCCGGGCCTGCCCGTCTGCTGAGGGCCGCGGTCGTCAGTGCGCGGGTGGCAGCTCCCCCGACCCGCGCGTGATGAGCCGTGTCGGCAGCTCGACCCGCTCCGGAGCCCCGGACGCGCCGTCGAGCTGCCGGAAGAGCCGCTCCGCCGCCGTCCTGCCCAGCCGCGCCGCGTCCTGCGCGACGACGGTCACGCCGGGGTTCAGGAGATCCGCCAGCTCGATGTCGTCGAAGCCCACCAGGGCGACGGGGCGGTCGAGAGCGGCCAGGACGCGGACGACCGTGACGGTCACGCGGTTGTTGCCCGCGAAGACCGCCGTGACCGGCTCGGGACCCGAGAGCATCGCCTCGGCCGCCGCCCGCACCCGCTCCGGACCGGTGACGCCCAGCGACACCCACGCCTCGTCGACGGGGATGTCCGCGTCCTCCATCGCGGCACGGTAGCCGCGCAGCCGCTCTATGGCGGTGTGGATGCGCGGCTGGTCACCGATGAAGCCGATGCGGCGGTGGCCGTGCGCGATGAGATGCGCGACGCCGTCCCGCGCGCCGCCGAAGCTGTCGGAGAGCACCACGTCGGCGTCGATCTTCCCGGCCGGGCGGTCGACGAAGACGGTCGCGACCCCGGCGGCGATCTCCGGTTCCAGATAGCGGTGGTCGTCACCGGCCGGGATGATGACGAGCCCGTCGACCCGGCGCGCGCACAGCGCCAGCACCAACTCCTGCTCGCGGTCCGGGTCCTCGGCGCTCGACCCGTTGATGAGCAGCGCCCCGTGGGCGCGGGCCACCTCCTCCACGGCGCGGCTCAGCGGGCCGTAGAACGGGTCCGCCAGATCCTCCAGGACGAGGCCGATGCTGGCGGTGCGGCCCTTGCGGAGCACGCGGGCGCTGTCGTTGCGGCGGAAGCCAAGGGCCTCGATGGCCTCCTGGACGCGGCGCTCGGTGTCGGGGGTGACCCCCGGCTCACCGTTCACGACGCGCGACACCGTCTTCAGGCCGACTCCGGCGCGGGCTGCGACATCCTTCATGGTCGGACGGTTGCCGTAGCGGTGGTCGGGTCGTCGGGCGGCGGTCTCGGCCACGGTGCGCAGTCCTGTCCTGTCGTCGTCGTCCACGGACTCTCCCGGGGCGTGGGGCCGCCCCGGGGCGTATGGGCATGTGGCGTCGAGCATAGGGCCTGGACAACGTTGTCAGAAGCGAGAGAGACTGACCTTCGCACTCTCCGGCCTGCCCTTACACCAGGAGACCAGACACAGATGCACATGGACCTCGTCGCCGCACTCGACATCGGCGGTACCAAGATCGCCGGCGCTCTGGTGGACGGGCGCGGGCGCATCCTGCTGCGCGCCCAGCGGCCCACGCCCGCGCGCGAGGACGGTGACACGGTGATGCGGGCGGTCGAGGCGGTACTGGGCGAGCTGACCGCCGGCGAGCTGTGGGGCGGGGCCACCGCCGTCGGCATCGGCAGCGCGGGCCCGGTCGACGCGTCGGCGGGCACGGTCAGCCCCGTCAACGTCCCCGGCTGGCGCGGCTATCCGCTGGTGGAGCGGGTCCGCGCGGTGACGGGCGGGCTGCCCGTCCACCTCGTCGGTGACGGCGTGGCGATGACCGCCGCCGAGCACTGGCAGGGCGCGGCCCGCGGCCACGACAACGCGCTGTGCATGGTCGTCTCGACCGGCGTCGGCGGCGGCCTCGTCCTCGGCGGCAAGCTCCACCCCGGCCCCACCGGGAACGCGGGCCACATCGGGCACATCAGCGTGGACCTCGACGGCGACCCCTGCCCGTGCGGGGCGCGCGGCTGCGTCGAGCGCATAGCCAGCGGCCCGAACATCGCCCGCCGTGCCGTGGAGGGCGGCTGGCTCCCGGGCCCCGACGGCGACACCTCGGCGGCCGCCGTGGCGAGCGCGGCCCGCGCCGGGGACCCCGTCGCGCTGGCCTCCTTCGAACGTGCCGCCCAAGCGCTGGCCGCCGGCATCGCCGCCACGGCCACGCTCGTCGAGATCGACATCGCGGTGATCGGCGGCGGAGTGGCGAAGGCGGGCGACATCCTCTTCACCCCCTTGCGCCGGGCCCTGCGCGACTACGCCACGCTCTCCTTCGTCCACCGGCTGACGGTGGCCCCCGCGCTGACAGGCACGGACGCGGGCCTGATAGGAGCAGCGGCGACGGCGCTCGGCGGGGCGTCTGGCGCGGCGGTGGGGGTGGGGTCCGTGGTGGGGGGCTGAGGCGGGGGGTGGCCGATGCGGCGGGGCGGGCTGGGTTTTCACCGCCAACCCGTGCGGCGGCCGACTGGGGCTTCCAGTGCCCGCCCTTGGGCCCGGGGGGCTTGGTGGGTCGCCGCCGGAGGGGCCGGCCGGGGTTTCGACGGCCTTTCCTCGGGCTGGCCATCGTGGCGGGCTGACCGGGGCTTCGGCCGCCTACCGTGTGGCGGGCTGACCGGGGCTTCGACCGCCTACCGCGGGGCGAGCCGACCCGGCTTCGACCGCCCACCGTGCGGCGGGGCGGCCAGGGGCTTCGACCGCCCACCGCGGGGCGGGCTCACCGGGGCTTCGGCCGCCTACCGCGGGGCGGGCTGACCGGGGCTTCGGCCGCCTACCGCGGGGCGGGCTGACCGGGGCTTCGGCCGCCTACCGCGGGGCGGGCTGACCGGGGCTTCGACCGCCCACCGTGCGGCGGGGCGGCCAGGGACTCCGAACGCCCACCGTGTGGCGGGCTGACCGGGGCTTCGGCCGCCTACCGCGGGCGCGGTCGGCCGGGGCTTCGGCTGGGCGATGTGGGCCGCGCGGTCCGTGCGTACCGTCTGTGCACGATGTGGCCGCGCGGCCTGTGCGTACCGTCTGTGCACGATGTGGCCGCGCGGCCTACGCGTACGGCCGGTGCCCCGAACCGGAGCGCGCGTCAGCAGCTGAGCGTCGCGTCGGCCCAGTCTCCGTGGTCGGCGTAGATGCCGTCGCCGCCGTCGGTGACGACCAGGCGTACGACCTGGGCGCCGCTCACGTCCGCGGAGAGCGGCTGCGCGGGCATGGCGTTGGTGAGGACGCCCGTCGACGCGGCCTTCTTGCCGTCCGCCCAGATCTCGAAGGCGACCGTGCCGTCGGTACGCGTCTCGTCGTCGATTCCCACGTCCGCGGTGACCTTCTCGCAGGCACGCCCGGCGTAGAAGCCGACGTCGCTCGCGGCGTGCGCGCCGAGCCCCTTGGCGTACACCTTGCCGCCGATGGTGATCGGCCTGCCGTCACCGGCGGCGCCCTCGCCGTTGCTGGTGTTCCGCTCCACGGGCCCCCAGCCGTTGGTCATCGACAGCCACGGCAGATCGCCGAGCGCCGAGGCGCCCGCGGGCGGTGCGACGACCACCCGCGCGGTCAGCGGCAGGACGTTCTGGGTGCGGGTGCCGGACGGGGAGCGGTACTTCGCCGCCACCTTCAGGTCGTACGTCCCAGGGGTGGCCCCCGGCGGCGCGCTGACCTGCCACGACGTGCGCAGGGTCCTACCGGGTGCGAGCGAACGGGCGGTGCTCGGCGAGGTCGCCCGGGTCCGCCAGCCGCCGGGCGCTTCGACCGAGGCGCTCACGTGGCGGGCCGGTACACGCCCGAGGTTGGTGACGGACGTGGTGAGCGGCGTGCTCTTCCCCGCCTCGAAGAGGTCATCGCCGTCGAGGCCCAGTTCGACGGCCGGCGGGTGCTCGGCCCACTTGCCGTCGGCCGATACGCGCAGCAGTACGGTGCCGTGCGCGGGGACGGTCGCCGAGATCTTGCCGGCGGTGTGGTAGCTCCTGTGCTGCCACAGGTCCCGCAGCGTGTACGCGGTGGCGTCCGGCAGGCCGACCGCCTTCGCCGTGGTGGAGACGGTCCGCGCGGTGCCGCTCTCGTTGAAGAGGGCGACGGCACGGCTGCCGTCCTTCATCTCCTTGGCGACGACCCAGCGGCCGTCCTGGGAGGAGATGACCTCTCCCTGCTTGCCCAACGGATCCTGGTCGACGGCGATGACCTCCCTGTTGCCGAGGATCTCGAAGGTCTCCGGGGAGGCCTTGCGCAGGTCGGATCCGATGAGCAGCGGCGCTGCCATGACCGACCACATCGAGAAGTGCGTGCGGTACTCGGTGTCCGTCATGCCGCCGTTGCCGACTTCAAGCATGTCGGGGTCGTTCCAGTGCCCGGGACCCGCGTACTTCGCGAGCGGCAGGTTCTGCTTCATGATCGACAGCATGGAGGCCCAGTTGTCGCTGATGTCACCGGTGGTGCGCCACAGATGTCCGACGTCCGCGGCCCATTCCCACGGCTTGTTCTCACCCCACTCGCAGATGCTGTAGACGATGGGCCTGCCGGTGCTCTCCGAGGCGGCCTTCAGCGCGTCGCGCATCGCGATGTACCGCTTCTTGGCGTCCACGCCCTGGTTGTTGCAGTTGTCGTACTTGAGATAGTCGACGCCCCACTCCGCGAACTGCCGGGCGTCGCTGCGCTCATGCCCGAGCGCGCCGGGGAACCCGGCCACGTTGCAGGTCTTCGTGCCCGCGCTGGTGTAGATACCGAGCTTGAGACCCTTGGAGTGGACGTAGTCGGCAACCGACTTGATCCCGTTCGGGAAGCGCTTGGGGTCGGGCACCAGCTTGCCGTTGGCGTCGCGCTCCGGAAGCGCCCAGCAGTCGTCGAGATTGACGTACTGATAACCGGCGTCCTTCAGCCCCTTCTCGACGAAGATGTCCGCGATCCCCTTGATCATCGCTTCGTCGAACTCGGCTCTGCAGTGCGTGGAGTTCCAGTTGTTGAAGCCCATGGGCGGAGTGTCCGCCAGGCCGTCGGGAAGCCGCACGGCAGGTTCGCCGACGGGATCGCCGACGGGATCGGTGGCGCGATCGGTGGCGGGCCGCTCGGCCGTGTCACGCGCGGAGGCGGTGGCGGGGCCGACGAGGCCACCGGCGCAGAGCAGGGCGGCGGCGAGCGCCCCGACCGCTCTCCGGCGGATGATGCGGGATGGGAGATGACGCATGGTGACGTTCCTCCGGACTCGCGGAAGATGGCGTGCTGCTGGTTGCACTACTATCCGTGGGCCGTTTCCCACCGCAAGAGTCTCTTCCGGAAACAGGGGTACGAACACAAGGCCGACGGGCGATGGCTCAGTGCCGGAGCAGGCCGCCGACCGGTACGGGAGCGACGTGGCCGGTCGCCGGAACGGTCTCTGCCAGGGCGAGGCCGATATCGAGCAGCGACGACCGGCCGAGGCGAGCGACGGCGGGGATCGGAGCCCGGACCGACTCGGCGGTCTCGCCGTTCGGCTCGGGCCGGAGTCGGCCGCCGACGGTGCGGACCTGGTAGAAGATGCCGACGTTCTGGAGCGCGGGCTTGCCCGGCGAGCGGCGCTCGGCGGCGGGTACCACCCTTGAGTCCACGCCCAGCAGGCGTTCGACGACGGCGTCGAGGCCGGTCTCCTCGGCGACCTCCCGGACCACCGCGTCGACAGGATCTTCCGCGTGCTCGACCCTGCCTCCCGGGAGGGTCCAGGTCTTTTCCCCGTCCGGTCTCACGGCGTGGGCGAGCAGCACGTGCCCGTCCTCGACGCAGACGGCGTACGCCGCCAACCGCATCTCAGGATTCGTTCGCCTGCCGGGCGGCCCGTTCGATCGTCGCGCGCCGGGCCGCCCAGAACGCGGCGTCGCCCTGCGTGTTTCCGTACGTGGCTGCCGTACCTGTGGAGCCGTCGAGCTGTTCGCGCAGGATGTCGGCGTGCCCGGCATGCCGGCCGGTCTCGGTGAGCACGTGGACCAGGATGTTGAACAGCTTCACGTCAGCCCGCGGCCACCAGGGCACATGGCCGGGCGAGTCGATGGCGAGGGCGTCGATCGTCGCGTCGGAGTGCTTCCAGACGCGACGGTAGCGGTCGACGATCTCCTCGCGCGTCTCGTGCTCGGTCGCCCAACTGTCGGCGCCGCGCCCGGCGGCGTCGTCCCACCGGGGCAGAGGCTCGGGGAACGGCCGACCGAAGACCTCGCCGAAGTATCTGGACTCCCAGAACGACAGGTGCTTGACCAGTCCGAGCAGGTTCGTTCCGGTCATGGTCAGGGGGCGACGGGTGTCGTATTCGGCTAACCCGTCGAGCTTCCACAGCATCGTCTCGCGGATCTCACGCAGGTCGTTGTGCAGATGCTCTTTCGCGAATTCATCGATCATGAGCCGTGAGCCTGCCATGCGCCGTCGATGGGCTCAACCAGTGCTTGCGAAGGCGTTGGTGTCGTTCCGCCGCCCGGCAGATCACCGCCCGGCAGATCATCGGACTGAGTGGTTCGACCGGTATGCGATCCGCTTCGAGGACACGCGGCTGCCAAGCATTGAGCACTTCAGTCAGCCGATTACGCGCTCCCGGAAGCCCAGCGGGAAGCGGTCCCAGAGAGGTTTCCTTACTCGGGCCGCCCGGCGAAGAAGCCCGCCAGGGAGGAGGCGAGCGCTTCTGGAGCCTCTTCGGCCACGTGGTGCCCGGAGTCGATGCCGTGGCCCCGTATGTCCGGTGCCCACTGCCGCCAGATCTTCACCGGGTCCCCGTACAGGTCCTCGAGGTCGTCCCGGAGCGACCAAAGAATCAATGCCGGGCACCGGACCCGTACTCCGGCGGCGCGGTCGTCCTCCTCGTGTCGCCGGTCGACGGTGAGGCCGGCCCGGTAGTCCTCCAGCATCGCCCGCACCACGTCGGGGTTCCTCATGGCCGCGCGCCACTCGTCGTGGTTCTCCTGTCCCATGCTCTGCGGATCGCCGCGGTACCAGCTGTCCGGATCGGCGTTGATGACCCGCTCGGGGATGTCCGGCTGGGCGAAGAAGAACCAGTGCCACCACTGCGTGGCGAACTCGGTCGTGATACGGGACAGGTGCTCGGTGAGGGGCAGACAGTCGATGAGCGCCACCCGCGAGACCGCATCGGGGTGATCGAGCGCGAGACGCAGCGCGACACTGCCTCCGCGGTCGTGCCCGGCGAGCGCGAACCTGGTATGGCCGAGAGAGCGCATCACCTCGACCACGTCACCGGCGACGGCCCGCTTGGAATACCCGGCGTGGTCCGCGGTAGGCGCCGGGCCGGTGGACCGGCCGTACCCCCGGAGGTCGGGACAGACCACGGTGAAACCGCGCCGGACGAGGAGAGGAGCGACGCGGTGCCAGGTCGCGGATGTCCGGGGATGGCCGTGCAACAGCACCACCGGCGGCCCCTCTCCGCCGTAGCGAACGAAGATCGATGCTTCATCGACCTCAACTCGCCTGGCCTCGAAGTCCTCGAACAAGGTCCGAACCTCCGCCCACGTTGACACACCGCCTATGGCACCCATCGGCCGAGGACACCCCTGACTCGCCGACGAGGACCACCGGGCCAACAGGCTGCGCAAGTCGGCTCTCCCCGTCGGCTAGTGCCAAACCGACGTTGCTGCCCTCTTACCCCCGCGAGCGCTGGGGACACAACCGCCTGACGAAGTGCGCCAGGCGGGCTGTGCCCACGGTGCCAATCGCCGGGCGGGAGCACTCGGACGTACGTCAGTTCAGCGGGGCGCTCACCATTCCGTGGAACTGGATCCGGGGCCAACCGCGGGATTCGACCAGCTTGTTGATGGCCTCCGCGATGTCCAGCGCCGTGACGGCCTTCCCCGACGGCGCGTGCTCGATGTCCAGGCTGAACGTCACCGTCATCGATGCGTCGACGTCGCCGATGCTGCTGTAACCCCTGAACTCG
This sequence comes from Streptomyces sp. NPDC003379, assembly GCF_053589195.1. NCBI lineage: Bacteria > Bacillati > Actinomycetota > Actinomycetes > Kitasatosporales > Streptomycetaceae > Streptomyces > Streptomyces sp. NPDC003379. The sequence continues at coordinate 65,454 of NZ_JBSFRK010000011.1, forward strand.
GCCCCCGGCCCCCACTCGATCGCTGAGGCCTGCTCCGCGTCGGCCGCCTGGGCGACGGGCGCCTGGGCGACGGGCGCCTGGCTCTCGGCGGCCTGTGCCGAGCCTGTCGATGCGATGACGGCGCCGGCCGCGGCCGAACCCGAATAACCCAACACGGCACGTCTGGAAACTCCGGACATGGTCCCCTCCTTCATGGCAACGGCCTCCCCCCTGGAAGCCGTTGGTGATCGTATGCGCGAAAACGCCGCCATGGGGAGATTTACCGATCACGGCGTCGCCGACAACGGCCGTGCCCCCCGCGCAGGGCGAGGGGCACGGCGGGCCGCAAGGCCGAGGACCGTTCTAGGATTGGTCCCGCTTCATCGAGTCCTTCATGCCTTTGGCCTTGTCGCGGGCGGAGTCCATGGCCTTCTTGGCGCCGCCCTTGGCCTGGTCCGTCCGGCCTTCCGCGGTGCGACGATCGTCGCCGGAGATCTTGCCGCCCATCTCCTTGGCCTTGCCCTTCATCTTGTCCATGCTGCCCTTGCCAGCCATGGCTGCTCTCCTCTGTCTTCTGTCTTTCGCCGGGGGCTTACCCGGCCAACGTAAGACGGCGGGGCGCGGCGCGCTCGCTCAAGCGTCGCGCTGTGTGACATCGCCGAGGGCGGCCAACGCCGCTCCCACGGTCGGCGCGGGGGAGAGGGTCCCGGTGAGGTTCGTGAGGCGCAGCATGCGCAGGGTCAGCGGGTGTGCGCAGACGATGCAGAGCAGGCCCCCTCTGTCACTCACCCGCCGGTGGGCCCGCATCAGCAGGGAGATGCCGGAGCAGTCGAAGAAGCCGACCTGGCTCAGGTCGACGACCATGATGGGTTCCGGCCCCGACGCCACCGCGTCGAACAACGGGACCATCCGCTGATAGGTCACGAGGTCGATCTCGCCATGCAGTTCGACCACGATCGCGCGGTCGAGCCCGTACACACGTGGTAGGACGAAGTCCTCGCACGCGTCTTCACTCACTTCGTCCTGCTGCATCAATCAATCCCCCAGCGCCGACGCCGATCTCCCGCGGGGAGCGGCGCACCGGAATGCCACCTCTTCAGGGCACCGGGGACTGGGGTGCCTGAAGGGTCACGCTAGCGGGGGCCGCCGCGCTCTGGAGTGCGGGAACGATTCACGAAAACCGAGCTCCATGCGAACGGGTGAAAATCAAGGGAACCGCTTGACGGGGTCTTGGGTGGGGCGTGCTCCTCACTCATCGGCATCCACCAGCATCCATCGGCATTCATCGGCACCCGTCCGCATCCATCAGCGCCTGGTTTCCATGACAGGGTGTTGCGGGCAAGCCACAGGGGGCCAACGGCAGAGGGGGGAACCGTGATCGTCTGGATCAACGGCGCGTTCGGTGCGGGCAAGACCAGCGCCGCACGGGAACTGATCGAGCTGATCCCGAACAGCACACTCTTCGACCCGGAAGTCATCGGCGGCGCACTGCCCTGTCTGCTGCCGCCCAAGCGGCTCGCCGAGGTGGGCGACTACCAGGACCTGCCGGTCTGGCGCCGCCTCGTCGTCGACACGGCGGCCGCGCTCCTCGCCGAGGTCGGCGGCGTCCTCGTGGTGCCGATGACACTGCTGCGCCAGGAGTACCGCGACGAGATCTTCGGCGGCCTCGCCTCGCGCAGGATTTCCGTACGTCACATCCTGCTCGCCCCGGACGAAACGATCCTGCGCGAGCGAATATCCGGCCGCGAGGTGCCGCCGGACCTGCCCGACGGCGATCTGCGCCTGCGCCAGTGGGCGTTCGACCACATCGAGCCGTACCGCGCCGCCCTCGCCGGCTGGCTCGGCGCCGACGCCCACCGCGTCGACACCAGCGCGCTGACCCCGTACGAGACCGCCGTACACCTCGCCGACGCGGTACGCACCGGCGCCGCGTCCGTCTGCGACATCGTGCAGACGCCGGAGCCCACCTCGGAGACCCTCGCCGCCGGGGTGCTGCTCTTCGACGAACAGGAGCGGGTGCTGCTCGTCGACCCCACGTACAAGGCGGGCTGGGAGTTTCCCGGCGGCGTCGTCGAACCCGGCGAGGCCCCCGCGCGCGCGGGCGTGCGCGAGGTCGCCGAGGAGACCGGCCTCCACCTCTCCGACGGCCTCCGCCTGCTGGTCGCCGACTGGGAGCCGCCGAAACCGCCCGGCTACGGAGGAATGCGGTTCCTCTTCGACGGCGGCCGGCTCGACAGCTCAGAGGCGGCCCGCATGCTGCTGCCCGGCCCCGAGCTGCGCGACTGGCGCTTCGTCACCGAACGGGAAGCCGCCGATCTGCTGCCCTCGGTGCGCTACGAACGGCTGCGCTGGGCGCTGCGGGCACGCGAGCGCGGCGCCGCGCTCTACCTGGAGGCGGGCGTCCCCATCGATGGACAGCCCGACTGACACGAACCGGTCCGACCGCAGTCGATCAGCTCGCCGCGTACTTCCGCAGGAACAGCGCCTCGGCGACCGAGAGACGCTCCAGCTCCTCGGGCGACACGCTCTCGTTGACCGCGTGGATCTGCGCCTCGGGCTCGCTCAGGCCGATCAGCAGGATCTCCGCGCGCGGGTACAGCGCAGCCAGGGTGTTGCACAGCGGGATCGAGCCGCCGTGGCCCGCGTACTGCATCTCCTCGCCCGGGTAGGCCTCGGCCATCGCCGCGGCCATCGCCGCGTACGCCGGGCTCGTGGTGTCCGCGCGGAACGCCTGGCCCTGCCCGATCTGCTCCGTGTGCACCCGCGCACCCCACGGGGTGTGCGCCTCCAGATGCGCCTGGAGCAGCTTCGTGGCCTCCGTGGCGTCCACGCCCGGCGGCACCCGCAGGCTGATCAGCGCCCGCGCGCCCGCCTGCACGGACGGCGTCGCGCCGACCACCGGCGGGCAGTCGATGCCGAGGACGGTGACGGCGGGGCGCGCCCAGACCCGGTCGGCGACCGTGCCCTCACCGATCAGCCGGACACCGTCGAGGACCTTGGCGTCCTTGCGGAAGGTGTCCTCTTCGTACTGAAGTCCGTCCCAGACGGCGTCGGCCGTCAGACCGTCGACCGTCGTCGAGCCGTCCTCGGCGCGCAGCGAGTCGAGCACGCGCACCAGAGCCGCGAGCGCGTCCGGGGCGGCGCCGCCGAACTGCCCCGAGTGCAGGTTCCCCTCAAGGGTGTCGACACTGACGCGTACGAGGGTCATGCCACGGAGCGTCGACGTCACCGTCGGCAGGCCGACGCGGAAGTTGCCCGCGTCGCCGATGACGATCGTGTCGGCCGCGAGCAGCTCGGGGTGGCCCTCCGCGTACCGCTCCAGGCCGCCCGTGCCCTGCTCCTCCGAGCCCTCCGCTATCAGCTTCACGTTCACCGGGACGCCGCCGTTCGCCTTCAGGGCGCGCAGCGCGAGCAGGTGCATGATGACGCCGCCCTTGCAGTCGGCGCTGCCCCGGCCGTACCAGCGGCCGTCCCGCTCGGTCAGCTCGAACGGCGGGGTGGTCCACGCGGCCTCGTCCAGCGGCGGCTGCACGTCGTAGTGCGCGTACAGCAGGACGGTCGGCGCGCCCTCGGGGCCCGGCAGGAAGCCGTACACCGACTGCGTCCCGTCCGGAGTGTCGAGCAGCGCGACGTCCTGGAAGCCCTCGGCGCGCAGCGCGTCCGCCACCCAGTTCGCGGCGGCCTCGCTCTCGCTCCTCGGGAACTGCTCGAAGTCCGCCACCGAGTTGAAGGCCACCAGTTCGGTGAGCTCCGCCTTCGCCTTCGGCATGAGCGAGGCGACGGTCTCGGCGATCGGATTCGGCGACATGGGCACGCTCCTCGTAGGTGCGACGTTGTACATGTGGGTGCATGCGATCCTCCCACAGGAGGGGCCCGGAGGGCTCCGCCGTAGGATGCCTGGGGAAAGCGCGGCCAACAGCGGGATCAGGAGCGGTAGACCAACGTGAGCAGCGAGAACTCAGCGGACGACGCCCGGTATGTGTGGGACGTCGTCGTGGTCGGGGCCGGCCCCGCGGGGGCCTCGGCGGCCTATGCGGCAGCCGTCGCGGGACGCAGCGTGCTGCTCCTGGAGAAAGCCGAACTGCCTCGCTACAAGACGTGTGGCGGCGGCATCATCGGTCCCACGCGCGATGCCCTGCCGCCCGGCTTCGAGCTGCCGTTGCGGGACCGGGTGCACGCGGTGACGTTCACGCTGGACGGCAAGTTCACGCGCACCCGCCGCAGTCGGCAGACGCTCTTCGGGCTGATCAACCGCCCCGAGTTCGACCAGCAGCTCGTCGAGCACGCGCAGAAGGCGGGCGCCGAGCTGCGCACCGGCGTCACCGTCGCGCGCGTGGAGCAGCACGGCCCCGAGGTGCCCGACCGGCGGACCGTCGCCGTGGTGCTCCAGGGCGGTGAGAGCGTCCTCGCCCGCGCCGTGGTCGGCGCCGACGGCAGCGCCAGCCGCATAGGGGCGCATGTCGGGGTCAAGCTCGACCAGGTCGACCTCGGCCTGGAGGCGGAGATCCCGGTTCCGGCGACCGTCGCCGAGGACTGGGCGGGGCGGGCCCTCATCGACTGGGGCCCCATGCCGGGCAGTTACGGCTGGGTCTTCCCCAAGGGCGACACGCTCACCGTCGGCGTGATCTCCGCGCGCGGCGAAGGCGCCGCCACCAAGCGGTACTTGGAGGACTTCATCGCCCGGCTCGGCCTCGCGGGCTTCGAGCCCAGCATCTCCTCGGGGCACCTCACCCGCTGCCGCAGCGACGACTCGCCGCTCTCCCGTGGCCGGGTGCTGGTGTGCGGCGACGCGGCGGGCCTCCTCGAACCGTGGACCCGCGAGGGCATCTCGTTCGCGCTGCGCTCCGGGCGGCTCGCGGGGGAGTGGGCGGTCCGGATCGCGGAGTCGCACGACGCGGTGGACGCCCGCCGCCAGGCCCTGAACTACGCCTTCGCCATCAAGGCGGGCCTCGGCGTGGAGATGAGTGTGGGCCGCCGCATGCTCCAGATCTTCGAACGCCGCCCCGGCGTACTGCACACGGCGATCACGGGCTTCCGCCCCGCGTGGAACGCCTTCGCGAAGATCACCCGAGGCTCGACGACGCTGGCGGAACTGGTCCGCACGCATCCCCTGGCGAGGCGGGCGCTCAGCGCGATAGACCGCTAGGCGCCCGGCGGGTCAGGAGTGATCTGCGGGGCACCTGCAAGGGATGGGTGCTCTTTTCGCGTTGGCCTCCGCGGGCTGCTACGGCGTCGTCGACTTCGCCGGGGGGCTGCTGTCCCGTCGCGTGCACTTCGCCGTGGTCACCTTTCTCGGGCAGGTCGGCGGGCTGGTCCTCGCTCTGATCGTGGCTCTTGCCGTTCCCGCGGAACAGGTTCGGGCCGTGGACATGGCGTGGGGTGCGGTCTCCGGTGTCGGGAGCGCCGCCGCCATGCACTTCCTGAACCGTGGGCTCAGCCGTGGCGCCATGAGCGTGGTCGTACCGGTGAGCGCCGTCACGGGCGTGGCGCTCTCCGTGCTGTGCGGCGTGATGTTCCTCGGCGACCGGCCCACCGCGCTGTCCTGGCTCGGCATCTGCGTCACCGTGCCCGCGCTCTGGCTCGTCTCCGCCGGGGGCGCCGGTTCCGGCGGCGGGAAGCCGTCCGAGCGGCTGCCGGTGGACGGTCTGATCGCCAGCGTGGGAGCGGCCGTGCAGTACATCGGCCTCGCCCAGGCCGACCCGGGCGGCGGCGTGTGGCCCGTCGCCGCCGGGCGCCTCGCGGCGGTCGCGCTGCTGTTGCCGGGCGCCTGCCGGATCACGGCCGAGTTCCGGCAGCCCCTGAAGCTGTCCGGTCTCGCCCTGCTGATCGGCGCGGGGGCCGCCCTCGGTCTCATCCTCTACTTCTGGGCCACCCGGCAGCAGATGCTGGCCGTCGCCGTCGTCCTCGCCTCCCTGTACCCGGCCGTCCCGACGGCCCTGGGGCTCGCGGTGCTGGGCGAGAGGGTCACGCGGGCGCAGGTGACCGGCCTGGTGGGCGCGGCCGCGGCCGTCGTCCTGCTCACCCTGGGCTGAGCGGCCACGCGTACTCCCGCGGGAGTACGCGCGTCCGCCACGCCTGGCGGACGCCCGCGGTAGCCCGCGCGGTCTAGCGTGACGTCATGGACGAGCGGCGCGAACGCGGGCCCGGCGGCCCGCCCTGGTGGAACCCGGCGACACGGGACGGGAGGACAGGACACCGGCTGCCCTGGCTGACGACGCTCGCGCTCACCGCGTTCGTACAGGTCGGTTCCGGTTTCGCCGGGCACGGCCAGCTCGACCGCGAGACACTCGACCCCTTCGCCAGGGCGCTGCTCCTCCTGGCCACGGCCGCGCTCCTGCTGCGCCACCGCTGTCCGGTCACCGTGGCGTACACTACCGCCGGGGTGACGCTGGTCTACATCGGCGCCGGATACCCGTACGGACCGGTCCTCCTCGCCGTCGCCGTGGCCTGCTTCGCCGCAGTCGTCGCGGGGCGCCGGCGTGCCGCATGGGGTGCCGTCGGCGCGCTCTGGGCCGGGCATCTGCTCATCGCGCACTGGCTCTACCGGTGGCTGCCGCCCGGCGACGACGGGGCCCGCCCCTGGGGCGAGGAGGCCGTGGTCGCCGTCTGGGTCGTCGCGATCGTCGCCGTCTCCGAGCTCGGCCGCGTACGCCGTGAACAGTGGGCCAAGGAGCGTGCCGAGCGCGCGCAGGCCGCCAAGCGGCGCGCGGACGAGGAACGCCTGCGGATGGCGCGCGAACTGCATGACGTCCTCGCGCACAGCATCTCCGTCATCAACGTCCAGGCCGGCATGGGCCTCGCCCTCCTCGACTCCGACCCCGAACAGGCCCGCACCGCCCTGACCACCATCAAGGCCGCCAGCAAGGAGGCGCTGGGCGAGGTACGCCACGTCCTGGACACCCTGCGCGCCCCCGGCGAGGCGCCCCGCGCCCCCGCCCCCGGGCTCGACCGGCTCCCCGAACTCGTCGAGCAGGCCGGGAGTACGGGGCTGACCGTCGACGTCACCACAGAGGGCGCCCGCGCGAAGCTGCCGCCGGGCACGGACCTCGCCGCGTTCCGCATCGTCCAGGAGGCGCTGACGAACGTCGTACGCCACTCCGGCTCGCGCCACGCGCGCGTGCTGGTGCGCCACGACGAGGCGGCACTCACCCTGCGCGTCGACGACGACGGGCCCGCCACCGGCGCCGACGCGGGCGGCAGCGGCAACGGACTTGCCGGGATGCGGGAGCGCGCCGCCGCCCTGGGTGGCACGATCGAGGCGGGCCCGCGCCCGGACGGCGGCTTCCGCGTGACGGCCGCGCTGCCCCTGGCGGCGGGCCGGGACCCCAAGGCCCGCACGGCACCCCGGGAGGCTCAGTGATCCGCGTACTGCTCGCCGACGACCAGTCCCTGGTCAGGGCGGGCTTCAAGGCGCTCCTCGACGCCCAGCCGGACATCGAGGTCGCCGGGGAGGCCGCGGACGGCGAGGAAGCGGTGCGGCTGGTGCGCGAACTGCGCCCCGACGTCGTCCTCATGGACATCCGCATGCCACGGCTGGATGGGCTCGCGGCGACCCGCGGGATCACGGAGCAGCCGGAGTCGGGCGGCGTGAAGGTGGTCATGCTCACCACCTTCGAACTCGACGAGTACGTCTTCGAGGCGATCCGCGCCGGAGCCTCCGGCTTCCTCGTCAAGGACACCGAGCCGGACGAACTGGTGCGCGCGCTCAGGGCGGTGGTCGAGGGCGACGGGCTGCTCTCGCCGGGCGTGACCCGTCGGCTCATCGCCGAGTTCGCGGCCCGTTCCAAGGAGCCGACCGCCGCCGACGTCCTCGCCGGACTCACGGAGCGGGAACGGGAGGTGATGGCGCTCGTCGGCATCGGCCTCTCGAACGACGAGATCGCCCGCCGTCTGGTCGTCAGCCCGCTCACCGCCAAGACGCACGTGAGCCGGACGATGGTGAAACTGGGCGCCCGCGACCGCGCCCAACTGGTCGTACTGGCCTATGAGTCGGGCCTGGTCCGCCCCGGCTGGCTGGGCTGAACCGTCCCCCGCCCGCGGCTGTGGAACCTCCACAGCACGGTGGCCACCCGCACGGCGAACGCCGCCGCGCCGAGCGTGGGCCCCACCACGCGGAGCGCGCTCGCGACGGCGCGCGGCGGGTCGAACGCCAGGAGAGGACCGGCGGTCACCACACCGATCACGGCGAGGGCCACGACGGCCCCGCTGACGAGCGCGTACCCGATCTCGATCGTGATCGCGTCCCGCTCGGCGGACGAACGCCGCCTCGAACACCCCGTTTGTGCCATGCCCGGAAGTGTCACAGCCAGGGCCCCCGCGGGCAAGGAGCCGGGTGCCCGGCGGGCAAGGGGCCGCCGCCGGGCACCCGGCTCACACCTTCGGGACGGATCAGTCGCGGACGGCCACACGCTCCCGGTCGGCGTCCGACAGCGGCACTGACTTCGTAACGACGACCGTCTCCGGCGTACGCCGTGTCCGCACCCCGGTGAGCGTGATCAGAAGCCCGGCGACCGCGATGACGGTCACCACGATCAGGCCCGGCCGGAAGCTGTCCAGGACGGCCTGCGGCGAGGAGTCACCGGCGTGGGACGACGCGGTGACCACGGCCGTGACGATCGCGAGGAAGATCGCGCCGCCCACTTGGATCGAGGTGTTGAGCAGCCCGGAGACCATGCCCTGCTCGTCGTCGTCCACGCCGTTGGTGGCCTGGATGTTGAGCGAGGGGAAGACCAGGGCGCACGCGAGGCCGAGCAGGATCATGGACGGCAGGACCACGGCCGCGTACGCCGGAGTGAGGCTGATCCGCAGGAACAGCACGTACGAGGCGACGAGCAGCACGAACCCGGCCACGATGACGCGCGGCGTGCCGAACCGGTCGATCACCGAGCCGACCTTCGTCGACGACAGCGCGACCAGCGCGCCCGCGGGCAGGAAGGCGAGCGCGGTCTCCAGCGCGGACCAGCCGAGCAGCGACTGGAAGTACTGCGTGGCGAGGAACTGGAAGGACACATAGCCGCCGAAGAACGTCATCGCGCCGAGCTGCGCCCGCAGCTGCGGCCCGGAGCGCAGGACGCCGAGGCGGACCAGTGGGCTGGCGGAGCGCAGCTCGACGCGTATGAAGACGGCGAGCAGGGCGGCCGCGACGAGGAACGACAGGAGCGTGCGGGCCGACGCCCAGCCGGCCTCGGGGGCCTCCACGACGGTGAAGACGAGCAGCAGCATCGCGGCCGTGCCGGTGACGGCGCCGGGAATGTCGTAACCGCCCTTGTTCTGCTCGCGGGCGCTGCGCGGGATCAGCTTGATGCCGGCGACCAGCGCGAGCAGTGCGATGGGCGCGGGCAGCAGCATGGTCAGGCGCCAGCTGGCCTCGGTGAGCAGGCCGGAGAGGACCAGGCCCATGGAGAAGCCGGTGGCGGCGCAGGTGGTGTAGATGGTGAGCGCGCGGTTGCGGACCGGGCCCTCGGCGAACGTGGTGGTGATGATGGACAGGCCCGCGGGCGCGGTGAACGCGGCGCTCAGGCCCTTGATGAAGCGGCTGGCGATCAGCAGCGGCCCCGAGTCGACGAAGCCGCCGAGCAGTGAGGCGAGCGCGAAGACGGCGAGCGCGATGAGGAAGACCCGGCGGCGGCCGAGGAGGTCGGCGGCGCGTCCGCCGAGGAGCAGCAGTCCTCCGTAGCCGAGGATGTAGCCGCTGACGACCCACTGGAGGGTCGAGGTGGAAAGGTTCAGTTCGGAGCCGATGGAGGGCAGGGCGACGCCGACCATCGATACGTCGAGCGCGTCGAGGAACATCGCGGCGCAGAGCACCAGCAGAGTGCCCCACAGGCGCGGGGTCCAGCGCTCCGGGGACGCGGAGACAGCTGTGAGCGGAGAAGTCATGCGGAGTAAGGTACATGCAGATGCATTGAGTGCAAGTGCATTTAATTACGATGCAACAAACGGGGCGTTCTCTGCTAACGTGCGATGTCATGGCGGCGAAAACGGCCGAGCAGGGGCTCGTGGATCAATGGCGGGACATCCTCGCGGTGCATGCGCGCACACTGTGCGAACTCGACCGTGAGCTGCATCCGCACGGCCTGGGGGCGAGCGACTTCGAGGTCCTCGACGTGCTGGCCGAGGGGCCGTCGGATGACGGCGGCTGCGCGTTCCGCGTGCAGGAGATCTCGGCGCGGATCCATCTGAGCCAGAGCGCGCTCTCCCGCCTCATCGGCCGCCTGGAGAAGGACGGACTCGTGGAGCGCGGCATGTGCAGCGAGGACCGACGAGGGGTGCGGGTCTCCCTCACCGACAAGGGGCGTGAACTGCACCGCGAGGTGCGGCCGTTGCAGCGGGCTGTCCTCAAGCGGATGCTCAACGACTGAGCGGGCATCCAGCCGACTGAGCGGTTGCCCGGCCGACCGGGCGGGCACCTATGGTGCGCCTATGGAGACACGCGGCCCCGGCGCCTGCCGTCAGCGCATGACGATGGCCGACTTCTCCCGCCACAGCGCCGCGAGCGAGCGATCCCCGCTCACCTCGGGGAACGGCAGCCGGTTCCACAGCGCCAGGTAGAGATGGGCCGCGGGCCCGGACACCTCGCAGTCGGCGGGAGCCGTCGCGCCGCGCTCCGCGACCGGCGGCGCCTCGGAAAGGCGTACGGTCCAGCTCCGCTCGTCGGGCGTGTCCGTGGCCCGCACCCGCAGCACGCGCGGTACGTCGGTGCGCACCTGGCTCTTCTCGCGCGCGTGGAAGCCGAGCAGCAGTTCCTCGATCCCGTCCACGGCGAAGTCGGCGCCCACCGGTGACGGCGTGCCCCCGCGCGCGGACTCGGCGTCGACCCGGTGGACGGTCGTCTCGTTCGCCTGCCGCCGCGCCCAGAAGGCGAGCGGCGAAGGGGCGGGCAGGAACGCCCAGCACTGGACGTCGGGCGGCGCGGTGGTGAGCGTGTCGACCAGCGCGGCGTGCCCCTCGCGGAACCAGTCGAGGAGTGCCGCGCCGTCCAGGTCCGGCAGCTCCCCGCCGAGCCGGAACTCGGTGCGCCGCTCGGCGATGAACGCCGCCGCCCAGCGATGCACCATCCCCGTGTGCCGCAGCAGGTCCCGCACCTCCCAGTCCGGGCAGGTGGGCACCTTGGCGTCGGGCCCTGCCTCCTCGGCGGCCCGGGCCAGCAACCGCCCCTCGTCGCTGACTACTTGAATGTGCCGGGAAATGTCCATGCGGGGATTGTGTCGGATGGAGCGCGCTCGAACGGGAGGCTCCGGTAGATGTCAGACCGTTTCCGTAGACGGCTCGCGCTCCGTGCGCCGGGTCGCGAAGCCGACGCACGCGGCGACCCCGGCCAGCACGGCCACGCTCGTCAGGGCCGTGGGCAGGGAGTACCAGTCCGCCATGAAACCGATGAGGGGCGGCCCCACGAGCATGCCGCCGTAGCCGAGCGTCGACGCGGCGGCGACGCCGCCCGGACCGGCCAGCGCACCCGCGCGTTCGACCGCCACGGGAAAGATGTTGGCGAGCCCCAGCCCGGTGACGGCGAAGCCCGCCAGGGCGAGGCCCGCGGAGGGCGCGAGCGCGCCGAGCAGCATCCCGGCGCACGCGAGGGCGCCGCCGCCGACCACCGTGCGGGTGCGGCCGAGCCGTTCCAGGAGCGTGGTGCCGAGGAGGCGGCCGATGGTCATCGCGAAGGCGAAGCACGCGTAGCCGGCGGCGGCGATGCCCGGGTGCGCGTGGAGGTCCTGCTCCAGATGCAGCGGGCCCCAGTCGGCGATGGCGCCCTCGCCGTACGCCGTGCACAGCGCGATGAGCCCGAAGACGAGGACCAGGCCACGGGTGCGGCGGTCCATGCGGCGCGAAGTGCCGCCCTCCGGCGTGGTGGACGGGCTCTTGGGGCGGGCGGGGGAGTGCGCCCGGATGCGATCCGCCGCCCCGTGCCGCAGCAGCGCGGGCGCGGTCGCCGCGGTGACCGCGAGGCCGAGGACGGTGATGCCGAGCAGATGAGGCGTGGGGGACAGGTGCCCCGCGACCAGGCCGCCGAGCCCCGAGCCGAGCATGCCGCCCAGGCTGAACGCCGCGTGGAAGCTGGGCATCACGGGCCGCCGCAGCGCGGTCACGAGGTCGACGGCCGCGCTGTTCATCGCCACGCTGATGCCGCCGTACGCGGCTCCGAAGAACAGCAGGACGACTCCGAGCACGAGGACCGAATCCGTCAGCGGCGGCAGCGCGACGCTCAGGGGAAGCAGCACTCCGCAGGCGACTGTCACAGGGAGGCTGCCGTAGCGCGCGCACAGCCGCCCGGTCAGTGTCATCGTGACGACCGCACCGGCGGACACGGCGAGCAGCGCGAGGCCCAGCCGGCTCGCCGACGCGCCGGTCTGCTCCTTGATGGCGGGGACGCGGACGACCCAGCCGGCGAAGACGAAGCCGTCGAGGGCGAAGAAGACGGTGAGCGCCGCGCGCAGGCGGCGGAGGTCGGGGGCGGCGGGCCGCGGCGCTGCGGTCCCGGTTTTGTTTAGTAGCGGCACAAAGTCAGGGTAGGGGTGCGCGCCGGCGACGTACAAGACGTTTCAGGCGGCGTACGAGACGTCTCAGGCGATGTACGAGACGTCTCAGGCGACGTACAAGACGCTTCAGGGGAGGAACGAGCGGATGACGCACGGACGGCGAGCCCGTGTACGGATCATGGGAGACTCGCCCTCATGAACGGCAAGGCTGACCCTCGCGCCGAGGGGGAAGTGACCACGCGTACCCGCCTGGAGCGAGGGCGCGGCGCGCTGGGCCCCGCGCTCGAACTGGTCCACACCGGGCGCGCCCCGACCCGTGCCGTGCTCACCGCGGAGCTGGGCGTCACGCGCGCCACGGCGGGCGCCGTCGCCGCCGAGCTGGAGGCGCTCGGCCTGATCCGGATCGACGCGAAGCCGAGCGCGGCCGCGGGGTCGCAGGGCAGGCCGTCGCACCGCCTCGCCGTCGCGGACGAGGGGCCCGTCGTGCTGGCGGCGCAGGTGCACGCGGACGGGTTCCGGGCCGCGCTGGTCGGGCTCGGCGGGCGCACCGTCGCGACCGCGCCCGGCTGCGAGACCATCGACGCGGACCCCGCACAGGTCCTCGGTTCCGTGGTCGACGCGGGCGCGCGGCTGCTCCGGGAGACCGGCAGACGCTGTGTGGGGGCGGGACTCGCGGTGCCGTCCGCGGTGGCCGAGCCGGAGGGCACCGCCCTCAATCCGCTGCACCTGGCGTGGCCCGCGGGCGCGCAGGTCCGGGAGATCTTCACCGACTGCGTGCGCGCCGCGGGCATCGAGGGCCCGGCCTTCGCCGGCAACGACGTGAACCTCGCCGCGCTCGCCGAGCACCGCCACGGCGCGGGGCGCGGCGCCCGGGACCTGCTGTGCGTGGCGACCGGCCACCGCGGTGTGGGCGGCGCCCTCGTCCTCGACGGCCGCCTGCACACGGGGAGTTCGGGCCTCGCGCTGGAGGTCGGCCACCTCACGGTGACCCCCGAGGGACGGCCGTGTCACTGCGGCAGCCGTGGCTGCCTGGACGTCGAGACGGACCCCCTCGCGTTCCTGACGGAGGCGGGCCGCGAGCCCGGCCCCGAGGGGCTGCTCGTACAGGCCCGCGCCCTGCTCCGTGACGGCTACGGAGAGCCGTCCGTGCGTCGCGCGGCCGAGGTGCTGATCGACCGGCTGGGTCTCGGCCTCGCGGGCCTTGTCAACATCCTCAACCCGGACCGGATCATCCTCGGCGGTCTGCACCGCGCCCTCCTGGAGGCTGACCCGGAGCGGCTGCGCGCCGTCGTCGCGGACCGGAGCCTGTGGGGGCGCAGCGGCAGCGTACCGATCCTCGCCTGCACGCTGGACCACAACAGCCTGGTGGGGGCCGCCGAACTGGCCTGGCAGCCGGTGCTCGACGACCCCCTCGGGGCGCTGGGCTAGACCGTCTCGACCACATCCCGCCCGGCGGGTCGCCCGTCCTCGACCGGCACCGCCGCCGGGGTCGTCCGCGCCTCGGTCCGGCGGCGCAGCAGGTCGGGCACCAGCGTGCCGAGCCCGAGCAGGGCGAGCCCCGCGCCGATCCACAGCGGCGCCCGCAGACCGAAGGTTTCGATGGCGGGCCCGCCGACGGACGTGGCGATGATGATGCCGAGCGTGATGAAGGAGGAGTGGACCGTGTTCACCAGCGGCCGTGCGTTGCCGGTGCGCTGGACACGGGTCACGAGCGCCGGGTTCATGGTGACCCCGACCAGGCCGATTCCCATCATCAACACCGCGGCGGGCACGGTCAGTTGGGCGAGGAGCGCGAACCCGGTGAGGAAGGCCAGGTTCAGCGCGAGGCCGACGACGAGGACCGGGATGGCGCGGCGGTCGGCGAGCCGTCCGACGACCGTGTTGCCGACGACGGTGGCGGCGCCGTACGCGATGAGCAGCAGCGGGACGGTTCCGTTGGAGAACCCGGTGATCTCGGTGAGGATCGGATTGAGGTAGCTGAAGGCGGAGAAGGTGGCGCCGATGACGAAGGTGCTGGTGGTCAGGGTGAGCCACAGCCGCGGATTGCGGAAGGCGCCCAGCTCTTCGCGCAGGCCGCTGCGCTCCTCGGTCCCGCCGTCGGCGTCCGGCACTCCGGCGAGCGTGGCGAGGGCCGCGAGCACGGTCAGGACGGTGATGGCCCAGAACGCGGCGCGCCAGCCCAGGTGTTCACCGATGACGGTGGAGAGCGGCAGACCGAGCAGCGTGCCCAGCATCAGCCCGTTGAGAGCCACGGCGACGGCGCGCCCGCGCACTTCGGGCCGGGTCATGCGGGAGGCCAGGGAGATGGAGACGCCGAAGAAGGCCTGCGAGGCGATGCCGGTGAGTACGCGGGCCACCAGCATGGTGCGGTAGTCGGGAGCGAGGGCGGCGAGCACGTTGCCCCCGAGGAAGATGCCGAACAGCAGCAGCAGGGCAGCCTTCTGTCGCATCCTCAGGAGGGCGACCGTCAGGAAGGGTCCGCCGAGGGCCATCGCGGCGGCGAAGGCGGTGATGAGATAGCCGATCTCGGGAATCGTGGCGTCCAGTCCCTCGGCCATCTGCGGCATCAGTCCTGCGACCACGAATTCGCTGGTCACCATGGCGAAGATACCAAGGGCGAGTACGTATACGGCGCGGGGCATGGCGGTGTGCTCCTGTCGGGTCGGGTTATTTTAGATAGTTCAGTACAAAACAAGGGCATGAAGAGGCGCGCCGGGTGGCGGCGTGGGAGCGGCGCGCGTGGGAGCGGCGCGCGGGGTGGTGGCGCGCGGGGGCGGTGTACGGAGGCGGTGTACGGGGAAGGGCCGCCCACCGGCGTCCGGTGTGTACCGGCTAGCGCACCGTCAGCGCGTCGAGCGCGGTGTCGGCGATGGCCTCCAGGGCGGCCCGGTCGGCGCCGCCCTGCGCGGAGACCCGCATGCCGCCGATGACGGCGTTGACATAGCGGGCGAGGGTGTCCGCGTCCCGCCCCTTCGTGATGTCGCCGTCCCGCTGTCCGGAGCGGATCGCGGCCCGCAGTGCGGTGAGCCGCGTCGCGAGGTCGCGCTCCAGCATTGCGGCCGCCTCCGGGTCGCGCGCGGCGAGCTCGACGGTCGTGTTGACGGTGAGGCAGCCGATGCTGTGCCCGTCCTCCCGGTGCTCGAACTCCCCCTCGATGACCCGGGCGAACAGTGTGCGGAGGCGCTCCGTGGCCGATCGGCCCACGTCCTCCAGGATCTCGATCTGGGCGGTGTTCATCATGTCCATGTAGCGGGCCAGGGCGCGCCGGAAGAGATCGTGCTTGCTGTTGAACGTGTTGTAGATGCTGCTGCGGCCCAGGCCGGTGGCGTCACACAGGTCCTGGGTCGAGGTGGCCTCGTAGCCGTTCACCCAGAACGCGTGCATGGCCGCGTCCAGGGCCCGCTCCTCGTCGAAAGTCCTCGGTCGGGCCATGGGGAGACCGTACCGGTTTTGGAACGCTCGGTGCAATAAGCTGGGTCCACTCCGCTGCTCACTCCACGACTGAGCCCACCTCACAGCTGGGCCCACTCCGCTCCGAACGCCCGCCCCGCGTTGACCGTGAGCATCAGCTCCGTCAGCTCCTCGCCCACGGCGAGCTCCAGTCGGCGCCGCACTCCGCGCAGCAGATGCGGCATGCCCGGACCGCCGCTCACCGACCGTGCCCCCGCCGTGGTCGTGTCGCCGCCCAGGAGCAGGCGGTCGCCGAAGCCCGCGTCGGCCAGGGACCGTACCGCTTCCGGCATGCGCCAGTCCGTGGCGTGATGGGCGCGGGAGGGACCGTCGAAGGCGAGATGGGCGCCCGTCTCGGCGGCCTTGTGGTGGAGGGCGAGATCGGGGGAGCGGTTGAGGTGGCCGAGGATCACTCGGTGCGGCGGGACCGCCAACTCGTCGCAGAGCAGGTCGAGTACGTCCAGCGCGGCCGTGCCCAGCTCCAGGTGCACGGCGATCGGGGCGCCGGTCGCGTGATGAGCCTCGGCCGCCGCGGTCATCGTCCACCGCGCGTGGGCGTCGAGCCCGTGGAAGCCGCCCGCGACCTTGATCAGCCCGGCCCGTACTCCGAAGTGCCCGATGCCTTCCGTGAGTTCGCGCACGAACAGCTCCGTGAGGCCCTCCGTGCGGAGCCGCTTCAGTAGCTCCGGCGTGTAATGGGCGGCTTGGTGCAGTCCCGTCGCCGCGACGATCCGTACGCCCGTCGCCCTGGACAGCTCCGGCAGCCGCCCCGCGTGCCGTCCCATCCCGTGCGGCGTCCACTGCACGACGCTCTGCCCGCCCGCCGCGCGGAACGCCGCCAGCTCGTCGGCCGCCGCCCCGGCCGAGTCCAGTTCCTGGCCCGGGAGTCGCGGGCTGCGCAGGAAGAGATGGTCATGGGCGTCGCAGACCCCGAGGTCCGCCGGGGCGATGTCGCCGAGAACCGTACGGACGGCGCCCGGGGACGCCGTCACCACTGCGGCCCGTTCGCGGGCTTCTCGTGCTCCGGTGCCGACAGGTGCAGCACCCGGAAGACGTCCCCGAGGCCCTGGGGCGCCTCGTGCTCCCAGAGTGAGAAGTGCACCGCTTCCCAGGTCCGCGGGTCGACGGCCGTCAGCGCGCTCACGGCACCGGCCTGCCGGACCAAACGGCGTGTGTCTTCCGCGAGTTCATGCGCCGGCTCGGGGAGGCGTGACGGCTCGGGGATGCGTCGGCGGCGGCGTACCGCCACCTTCGGGGTGATCCCGGGCGCGAGTGCGTCCTCGTACGCGAGGACCGACCCGTGCTGCACCGCGGGCCGGCCGAAGTCGTCGACGAGTCCCTGGAAGCCGGGCCCCCAGAGAAAGGAGTTCATGCCCTCGGCGGTGTTCCAGCAGTAGAACGGCGCGTACTGGTTGACGGGCGAGCCGTCCTTGCCGCGCTCGCGCATCAGATAGGCCTTGAAGCCGAGTCCGGCGAACGCGTCGAGGAGATGGCCCTTCGACTCGACGCGGTGGCGGATGACGCCCATGTCGTAGTCGGCGGGCAGAGTGATCTCGTACTGCATGGCGTGCATCGCGTACTTCCTTGGCGGCGGGGTCAGTTGGGGTGGGAGTCGGTGGTGGTGCGGAGAGGGGCGGCGCAGGCTCCGAGCAGCGCGAGCAGGCCGCGTACCGCCGCGTCGAACGCGGTCGGTGCACCGGACGAGCGGGCCAGGACATAGCCGCCCTGCACCGTCGCGACGACCGCAGAGGCGATCTCCCGAGGATCGAGCGCGGACGTGAACTCGCCCTGGGCGCGCCCCTCTTCGAGGATTGCCGCGAGCCGGTCGCGCAGCCAGTCGAGAGTCTCGGCGACCGGCGCGCGCAGCTCGTCGCTCGCGATGACGTCCGGGTCCATCGTGAGCCGCCCGACCGGACAGCCCCTCAATACGTCGCGCTCCCGGAGTAGATACGCCTCGATACGCGCGTACGCCGTCCCCGGACCGGCGAGGGCGGCATCGGCGGTGGCGCGCATCTCCTCTGCCGTACGCCGGATCGCGGCGAGCGCGAGGTCGGGTTTGCCGGTGAAGTGGTGGTACATACTGCCTTGCCCCGCGCCCGCGTGCTGCTGGATCGCCTTGGGGCTCGTACCCACATAGCCCCGCTCCCACAGCAGCTCGCGCGTGGACTCGATCAGACGCTCGGGAGTGCTCATGAAACCACTGTACATACCAGTAGGTACAGAGATCCACTGACGGCGCGACGGCGGCGCGACCCCGGCACGGCGGCGGGAGCAGGCTGGGCCCGGCCGGATACTCCCGCCGTGGTACGCGCGGTGCCGCTGGCCGTACGACGACGTGCGGCCCCTCAGGGAGCGAGTCTCGACGCAGCACGGAAACCACGAGAAGGAACCACGAGAAACACTCCCTGAGGAGCTGAGTTCAGATGCAGACCCTGGCGCACTGGGACGGCGGGCCCGGCCCGTGGATCCTGTTCTTCCCGCTGATCTGGGCGGCCGTCGTGATCGGCGCCGTCACCCTGCTCCGCCGCACCGTGTGGCGCGGGCGCCGCGGACCGCTGAGGGCACCCGGCGGGCCCACCGGCGTCGATGCGAACTCGCCCATCGCCGTCCTCGGCCGTCGCTTCGCCTCCGGCGAGATCGACGAGGACGAGTACTGGCGTCGGCTCTCCATCCTCGACGAGGAGTTCGGCCGGGCCTCCAAGGGCGGTGCGGCATGAACACCGCAACCGGCGGGGCCACCAGCACCGGCACCGTGGAGGCCGCCGCCCGCGTCACCGACGCCGTGAAGGTCTACGGCGACGGCGACACCGCCGTGCGGGCCCTGGACGGGGTGAGCGTCGGCTTCCCCGCCGGGCGTTTCACCGCGATCATGGGCCCGTCGGGCTCGGGCAAGTCCACGCTCATGCACTGCGCGGCGGGGCTTGACACGCTCACCTCGGGCGCCGCCTTCATCGGCGACACGGAACTGGGCTCCCTCGACGACCGGCGCCTCACGCTGCTGCGCCGCGACCGCGTCGGCTTCGTCTTCCAGGCGTTCAACCTGGTGCCGACGCTGACCGTCGCCGAGAACATCACCCTGCCCATGGACCTCGCGGGCGTCCGTGGCGACCACGAGTGGGCCGACGCGCTCATCGACGTCCTCGGACTGCGGGACCGGCTGCACCACCGGCCCGCCGAGCTCTCCGGCGGGCAGCAGCAACGCGTCGCCCTGGCGCGGGCGTTCGCGGGCCGGCCCGACGTCGTCTTCGCCGACGAGCCGACCGGCAACCTCGACTCGCGCTCCGGTGAAGAGGTGCTGAACCTGCTGGGCCGCGCGGTGCGCCAGATGGGCCGCACCGTCGTCATGGTCACTCATGACCCGGTCGCCGCCGCCCACGCCGACGAGGTGGTCTTCCTCGCCGACGGCCGCCTCGTGGACCGGCTGGAGTCGCCGACCGCGGACACGGTCCTGGACCGGCTGAAGTCCTTCGACACCGACAGCAGCCCCGCCTCGGGCCCCGCCCCGGGCGCAGGCGCGGGCGCCGAGACGCGCACAGGCGCGGACACGCGCGCGGGCGCATGCGCGGGCACGGAGGGAGCACCGTCATGAGCGCCCGGAGTTCACTGCGCGCCTCCGCCCGCATCAGCCTGTCCTCGCTGCGTGGCCACAAGCGCCGCTTCGCCGGTACGTTCCTCGCCGTCATGCTCGGTGTCGCCTTCCTGGCGGGCACCCTCGTCATGGGCGACACCCTGCGCGCCGGCTTCGACACGATGTTCGGCAACGCGACCAGCGGCACCGACGCCGTCGTCCGCAGCGCCGACACGATCACCACGCCCGACGACAGCCAGGGCACCCGCAGGCCCGTCAAGACCTCCCTGGCGGAGAAGATCGAGCAGACCGACGGCGTGGCCGCCGCCTCGCCCAGCATCCAGGGCGCCGGCCAGCTCCTCGCCAAGGACGGCGGACCCATCGGCGGCGAGGGCCCGCCCACGCTCGCCGGCAACTGGATCGACGACGCCGACCTCAACGCGTACCGTCTCGCCGAAGGACGCGCCCCGTCGAAGTCCGGCGAGGTCGTCGTCAACCGCGGCGCCGCCGAGGCAGGAGACCTCAAGGTCGGCGATACGACGACGCTGCGCACCCCGGACCCCGTCGAGGTCAGGATCGTCGGCCTCGCGACGTTCGGCGGCGAGGACGGCATGGCGCAGACGACCTTCACCGGCATGACGCAGGCCGACGCCGAGAAGTACCTGACGCCGAAGCCCGGCGAGGCCGCGACCATCCAGGTGCGGGCCGGGCCCGGCGTGAGCGAGCGGGAACTCGTCGACGCGCTGACACCCGTACTGCCCAAGGGAGTCGAGGCCATCACCGGTGAGGCGTCGGCCGCGGAGAACACGGACGACGTCTCCGGCCAGTTCCTGACGCTCTTCACCAGCTTCCTGCTCGTCTTCTCCGGCGTCGCCCTGCTCGTCGCCACCTTCAGCATCCACAACACCTTCGCCATCGTCGTCGCCCAGCGCACCCGCGAGAACGCGCTCCTTCGCGCGCTCGGCGCCTCGCGACGCCAGGTCACCGTGTCGACCCTCGTCGAGGTGGGCGTCGTCGCCGTGGTCGCCTCGGCCGCGGGTCTCGCGGGCGGCATCGGCGTCGCGGTGGGCCTGCAGGCGCTCTTCCCGGCCATCGGTTTCCCCTTCCCCGAGGGCGATTTGGCGATCAGCGCGCTGTCCATGCTGCTGCCGCTAGCCGTCGGCGTCGTGGTCTGCCTGGGCTCCGCGCTGCTGCCCGCCGTACGGGCCGGGCGCACCGCACCACTGGCCGCGCTCCGCGAGAGCGCGGTCGACCACTCGGGGACCTCACGGAGCCGCGCCGTCGCGGGCCTCGGCCTCGCGCTGGCCGCCGTGGGCCTGGCCCTGACGGGCGTACTGGTCACCCCGTCCATCTGGCCGGCGGGGACGGGCGCCGTCCTCGCCCTCGCCGCCTTCGTGGTGCTCGGGCCCGTCGCGTCCTCCCGTGCCGTACGCATTCTCGGCGGGCCCCTGGACCGGCTGCGCGGTGTCACGGGCGGGCTCGCCCGGCGCAATGCCCTGCGCAGCCCCGGCCGGACCGCCGCCACCGCGAGCGCGCTGATGATCGGCGTCGCCGTCGTCTCCCTCTTCACCGTCTTCGGCGCCTCGCTGAAGGCGACCATGGACCAGACGGTGAACCGCTCCTTCGCGGGCGACGTCGCGGTGAGCACCCCCGGCTTCGGCGCGGGCGGCAGCGGCCTCAGCCCGAAGCTGGCCCCGGCCCTCGCCGAGCGCCCGGAGGTGGAGACGGCCGTCGGCCTCGGCAGAGGCGCCGCGAAGGTGGACGGCGAGGGACGCGCCCTGACCGTCACCGACCCGGGCCCGTTCGCCGACTCCTTCGACCTCGGCCGGGTCGAAGGATCGCTCGACGCGCTCGGCGACGACGGCATCGCGATCACCCGCGCGGAGGCGGAGAAACAGGACCTGAAGGTCGGGTCCGAGGCCGAACTGGCCTTCGCCGACGGGGAGAAGGAGACCTTCACGGTCCGCGCCGTCTACGGCCGCTCCGAACTCGCCGGAGACTACGTCATCACCCGCGAGGCCTGGGCGCCCCACCGCGCGCAGGACGCGGACAGCCTGGTCTCCGTCACCTTCAAGGACGGCGTGAGCACGGCCGAGGGCAAGGCCGCGGTCACCGAGACCGCGCGCGACCACGGCAACCCGGGCGTAGAGACGCGGAGCGAGTACGCCCGGTCCTCCGCGAGCGGCATCGATATGATGCTCACCCTCGTCTACGCGCTGCTCGCCCTCGCGGTGCTCATCGCGCTGCTCGGCATCGCCAACACGCTCACCCTCGCGATCCATGAACGCACCCGCGAGCTGGGCCTGTTGCGTGCCGTCGGCCAGACCAGGGCGCAGCTCCGCGCCATGGTCCGCTGGGAGTCGTTGCTCGTCGCCGCCTTCGGCACGGCGGGCGGGCTCGCGCTCGGCGGCTTCCTCGGCTGGGTGCTGGTCAAGGTGTCCGACGGCGCGAGCGACAGTGACTTCGCGTTCGCCGTGCCGCCGGCGCGGCTCGCGGTGGTCGCACTGGTGGGCCTGGCCGCGGGAGCCTTGGCGGGCCTGCGCCCCGCTCGGCGGGCGGCACGTCTCGATGTGCTGCGGGCCATCGCCACCGAGTGAGGCCGTGGCGCCAGTGGGCGGGGCCGCGGCGTACGGTCACCGCCCGGTCAGCGCGTACGGTCACCGCCCGGACAGCATGTACGGTCACCGCCCGGTCAGCCGGCAACGGCCGACCGGGCGGGAGTCTTCGCGGCCGACCCGTACACGGGGTACGACGGCACGGTCGCCGAAGGGGCGGACGCGGGGAGCGTGAACCACACGGTCTTTCCGGCGTCGCCCTGGGGGCACACGCCCCAGCTCTCGCTCACCGCCGCCACCATCGCGAGGCCGCGGCCACAGGTGGCGAACGGCTCGGCGTCGTGGACCTCGGGCAGTCGGGGGTCGTGGTCGTGGACGGAGACCGTGAGACGGTCGAGCAGCAGCTCGATCTCCACGGTGCAGTCCTTGTCCGGCTCGGCATGCCGGTGGACGTTGCTGAGCAACTCGGTCACACCGAGGGCGGCCTGGTCTATCAAGGGATCGAGATGCCAGTAGCGCAACTGCGCAGAGACGATTCTGCGGACCTGGCGGATCCGCGACGGCAGAGCCTGGAGCTCCACCGTGCAATGCCTGCTTGGTTGGCTGATCACGGCTGCGACTCCCCGAATTGAGGTCCGGAAGAAGACGACGTTCGGATCGAGCAGGGGGCCGCTTGGTCTGCCGCCTGCTACGTGGCCGGCGGCGGGCTGGTTCTTCAGCGTCATCGCCGGTAAACCCAGAGTGATGTGAGACCAGAGTGACCCAGGGGGTGCGGGTGTGCAACTCGCGTGCGGCGCCGGGCCCCACCGCGGCGTGCGGTGCGGGGGCCTCACCGGCCCATGGCGCCGGGGTCCCACCGTTCAGCCCCGCCGACGGCGCTCCCCGGCCCTGCGTACCGCCTCGATGAACCTGTGTACGGTCGGGGGTCCGCCCTGGCCGGGCCCCGGTTCGTGCCCGCCGAGGGTGAGCTTGTAACGCCTGCCGTTCACTTCGGCCAGCGCGCGGTCGTCCGCGGCGAACCACGGCTTGCCCGTGCGTACCGCCTGCACCGGCGCGCTGTCGATCTCCTTGCCGTAGCTGGTGAGCAACTCCAGCCTGCCGTCGGCGATTCGGACCTGCCCGGCCCGGGTGAGGGAGCGCAAGCGCCGCCCGATTCGCACGCCCGTGGCCGTGAACTCCGGCTCCGCCATGACGCTCCGCCCCCTTGTGCGCTTCGGTGAATCGCTCCTATGGGGACAGTTGCCCCGCGGTGCAGTGTGCACGCACCAGGCGTCGAGCACCAGTGCGCATGGAGACGTCGCGGCAGTCCGTCGACGCCCCTCGTGCGCCCCTCCGGCGCACGCCCGCCGACGCGCTGCGCCAGCAGTGCCTTTGAGGTGCCCAAAGGTGTGTTTATGCAGGTGGGAAGCGTGCGGACGGTGTTTAAGATCGGGGGGTACGGCCGCGTTCGAATCGCGTCCGGCACGACGCGAAGGAGCCCCGCGGTGAGCACCCCACAGCAGGATCGAGCCGACGAGCCGATGCCCACACTCGACGTCGACCACAGCGACGAGGAGTACCGCGCCTGGCTGAAAGAAGCGGTCCGCAAGGTCCAGGCCGACGCCAACCGTTCGGCCGACACCCACTTGCTGCGCTTCCCGCTGCCCGAACACTGGGGCATCGACCTGTACCTCAAGGACGAGTCGACGCACCCGACGGGCAGCCTCAAGCACCGCCTCGCCCGCTCGCTCTTCCTCTACGGCCTGTGCAACGGCTGGATCAGGCCAGGGCGTCCGGTCATCGAGGCATCCAGCGGCTCCACGGCCGTCTCCGAGGCGTACTTCGCCATGCTGATCGGGGTCCCCTTCATCGCGGTGATGCCGCGCACGACCAGCGCCGAGAAGATCCGACTGATCGAATTCCACGGCGGCCGGTGCCACTTCGTGGACGACCCGCGCACGATGTACGCCGAGTCGGCCGCCCTCGCCGTCGAGACCGGCGGCCACTACATGGACCAGTTCACGTACGCGGAGCGGGCCACCGACTGGCGCGGCAACAACAACATCGCCGAATCGATCTACCAGCAGCTGAGGCTGGAGCGCTACCCCGAGCCCGCGTGGATCGTCGCCACGGCGGGCACCGGCGGCACCTCGGCGACCATCGCGCGCTACGTCCACTACATGCAGCACGACACCCGCATCTGCGTCGCCGACCCGGAGAACTCCTGCTTCTTCGACGGCTGGACGAAGAACGACCCGGACGCCACGAGCGACTGCGGCTCCCGCATCGAGGGCATCGGCCGCCCCCGCATGGAACCGAGCTTCGTGCCCGGAGCGATCGACCGCATGATGAAGGTCCCGGACGCGGCGTCCGTCGCCGCCGTGCGCGCCCTGGACCAGGCCATCGGCCGCAGGGCGGGCGGCTCCACCGGCACGGGCCTGTGGAGCTCCCTGAAGATCGTCGCCGGGATGGTGGCCGCGGGCCGCACGGGCAGCGTCGTCACACTGATCTGCGACCCGGGCGACCGCTACCTGGACAAGTACTACTCCGACGCGTGGCTGGCCGAACAGGGCATGGACATCAGGCCCTACGCGGAGGCGATCGACACGCTGCTCACGACCGGGCGGTGGCCTCGGTAGCGCAAGCCCCACCAGGCCCGCACAACAGTCCCGCCCTACGCGGAGGCCGCCGCCAGTCGCCGGTCCAGGGTCGTGACCGCGTCGCGGAAGGCCCGGTCCAGGCCCGCGCGGGCGAGCCTCAGCGTGAGGCGGAAGGGCGCGGCGCCGTCCGCGGCGAACGTCCACTGGACGCGGGTGCCGGTCCCGGCCGGGGTGAGCCGCCACTCCTCCGCGAGGGCGCGCGGCCCGGGCGCGTTCGTCTCGTCGACGCGGTAGGCGTACCGCCCCGGCTCGTCGGCCGCGAGTATCGTCTCCCGAAAGCGCGTACCGCCCTTGAGCCGGACCTCGCGGCCCTTGCCCCCGTCCGTCGGACGGCAGTGCGTGACCGCGGTGAACCACGTGGGCCAGCCCGCCACGTCGTCGGCGAGGGCGCGGTAGACCGCCTCGGGCGGGGCGTTCACTTCGCGCGCGAAGACCAGACGCAGCGCGGCGGACTCGATGAACTCAAGCCCCACGGGGCTCAGTCGGCGTGCCATCGAACGTGGCCCCCCAGCGAAGTGCGGCAGTTGACCGGGCACGGTCACCATAGCTGGCGGCCCGTCAGATGTCTGCGGGGCCGCTAAGGGACTCGGGTCCCCTCGGCGTCCCCCATGTCCTCTGCCTCGTCAGCGTCGGCGTCCGCGTCGTCGCGGCTTTCGCGCTCGCCCGCCACCACGAGCCGGTTCAGATGCTCGGAGATCTCCGCGCGCGCCTCCGCGGGCAGCCCCGCGTCGGTCACCAGCGTGTCGACCTGCGACAGCGTGGCGAACGAACTCAGGCCCACCGTGCCCCACTTGGTGTGGTCCGCGACCACCACCACGCGCCGCGCCGACTGCACCAGACGCCGATTCGTCTCCGCCTCCGCCAGATTCGGCGTCGACAGGCCCGCCTCCGGCGATATGCCGTGCACGCCCAGGAAGAGCACATCGAAGTGGAGCGACGCGATCGCCTGGTCCGCGACCGGCCCGACCAGCGAGTCCGACGGCGTGCGCACCCCACCGGTCAGTACGACCGTGGCCGAGCCCTGCCGCTGCCCCGAGGTGCGCTGCGCGGAGTGGAAGACATCCGCGACCCGCACCGAGTTCGTCACCACCGTCAGGTCCGGCACGTCCAGGAGACGGTGCGCCAGCGCGTACGTCGTCGTGCCGCCGGACAGCGCGATCGCCGAGCCCGGCGCCACCAGGGACGCCGCGGTCCGCGCGATGTCCTCCTTGGCGGTCGGCTCCAGGCCGGACTTCGCCTCGAACCCCGGCTCGTGCGCGCTCGCCTCGACGACCGGCACCGCGCCGCCGTGGACCTTCTCCAGGACGCCCTGGCGGGCCAGCGCGTCGAGATCGCGGCGGACCGTCATGTCGGAGACGCCGAGCTTCCGCGTCAGTTCATTGACCCGGACCCCGCCCCGGCGGCGTACCTCGTCGAGGATCAGGGCACGGCGCTGCTCGGCGAGAAGGTTCTGATTCTCACTCACGCCAGGCCCGGCCCTTCTGCCCCGTCACACCCGCCGCGCCCGACCGGCGCACAGCCTCATCCTCGCATGTGCCACCGACAGCCGTGCCGGCACCCGCTCGCGGGTCCACGCCCCCCGGAAGGGGAGATTGCGTGACGAGGGGTGCGCCGACGGCAGAGAGCCGAGATCCTTGTTCCTCACCTCACCACGCACATGTCGGGGGAAGCGGAACAGTGGAGCGTGTGACGCAGGACGAGACCGCCCTGGAACTTTTAGTCCATGGGGTGGGGGGAACCACACCGCAACAGATGCTCGGCGACCCGCGCACCGTGCGGATCTCCGGCGACGACACGGCGGCCGTCTTCCGCCGCGCCGAGGACGCCGACGCGGAGCGGCGCCCCGACGACTACCGCGGCAAACCGGTGCCCGAGGCGTACGTCTGGTGCAACCTGACCTCCGGCAACGGCTCCCGCGCCCTGTGGCTCCTGCTGCTGCCCTTCATGGTCGTCAACCTCGCCCACTGGATGCGCCCCACCTCGCGCCACCGCCGACGGCTCGCGCGCACCTACGGCCTCCTGGTGCGGCTGATCGGCCTCACCCTCACCGTGCTGCTCACCGCCGCGGCCTGCGAGGTCGCGCTGGACCTCACGGCCTGGCAGTGCGCGGGCACCCCCGAGTGCGCCGCCGACCGCGCCTGGCTCGGCTTCCTCGCCACCGACGACGCGGGGCACGGCGGCTGGTGGTCGCAGCCCGGCCGCCGCCTGGCCCTCGCCGGCCTGCTGCCCGCCGCGCTCACCGGCCTGCTCTGGTACCTCTCCCACCGCACGTGGAGCGCGTACGAGTCCCAGCAGCCGCTGCCACACGAGCCGGACCCGGAGGAGGAGACGAGCCGCACCGCGCTCGGCAGGCCCGGCTTCTGGTACGGCCGCCGCCTCGTCGCCCGGCTGCGCGCCGCCCACACCGCAGCGGGGCTGCTCACCGTCGCCGCCGCGGTCGGCGCGTCGGCCGCACGCCATGACCGGCGCCCCGGAGGCCACGCGCTCCTCCACGTCATCGGCTGGACCCTCGTCACCACGCTCGTCCTCGGCGGGGGATTCGTCGTGTGGGTGGTGTGCCGCAGGGGACGCAGCGAGAACAGGCTCGACCGCAAGCTGGACCGGGCGCTCGTGCGCGGGCTTCCCCTGGCCGCGCTGGCCCTGCTCGCCCTGACCCTGCTGTACGCGGGCTGGTCACGCCCCGGCTGGCGGTCCGAGGGCAGGCTGCCGGGTGACGCGACCTTCGGCGGCATCGCCCTCGTCCAGGGCCTCCTGGTCATCGCCCTCGCGGTGGTGGCCCACTCCCTGTACCGCACCTCGCCGAACATGCGCACCGCCATCCGCGGCCTCGGCGGCCCCGCCGTCGCCATGCTGTCCTGCGCCCTGGGCGGCGTCATGTCCGGCGGCGGCGCGCAGCGGGTGGCCGACTGGCTGGACGGCACCCAGGGCTCCATCGACGGACCGCCCGTGCTGCTCACCTGGCAGGCGTCCGTCATCCCGCCGCTCCTGGCCGTCGCCGCCGTGCTCTGCCTCTGGTTGGGCGTACGCACGCTCCAACGCAAGCGCCGCGAGATGGCGCAGGTGGCGGCCGACTACCCCGGAGAGCCCGAGGACACCGCCCGCACCCGCCGCATCGCGGGGACACGCGCGTGTGCCGCCCTCACCGACCGCGCGCCCCTGCTCGTCGGCATCGTCTCCGCCGTCACGCTGCTGCTCGGCACGGGAGCCCTCGCCGGCGCGTGGCTGACGGAGAAGGTCCCGGCCAAGGCCGCGCAGGGCGCGCCCGACGTCGTGGAGGGCGCCGCGGAGACGTCCCAGGCGCTCGGCTCCTGGCTGATCGGCTTCGGCTTCATACTGTTCGTCACCTGGGGCCGACGCGCCTACAAGGACGCCTCGGCCCGCCGCACCATCGGCATCCTCTGGGACGTCGGTACGTTCTGGCCGCGCGCCGCCCACCCCTTCGCACCGCCCTGCTACGCCGAGCGCGCGGTCCCCGACCTGACCTGGCGCATGGCCGCCTGGACCCGCGCCACCAGCGCCACGGGCGGCCGCCTCGTCATCTCCGGGCACTCCCAGGGCAGCGTCCTCGCGGCGGCGGCCGCCTGGCAGCTGCGCCCCTCGGTCCGCAGGCGCGTCGCCCTGCTGACCTACGGCTCGCCCCTGGAGCGCCTCTACGGCCGCTGGTTCCCCGCCCACTTCGGCCCGACGGCGCTCACCTCCCTGCACCGCGAGGTCGACTGCTGGCGCAATCTGCACCGCCCCACCGACCCGATAGGGGGTCCCATCAGCTTGCGCGGCGACTGCGGCCCACAGGTCGACCGCGCCGCCCTCAAGGACCCCCTCGCCTACGGTCGTACGGAGGCCCACCCGCTCCCGGCACCGATCCACGGCCACAGCGACTACCAGGCGGACCCCGCGTTCGCCGAGGAGCGCGCACGGCTCCTCGCGCGCCTCAAGGCGGTCGTGCCGTCCCCGAGGCCCGCGGCGGCGGAAGCGGTCACACCAGCTCCGGCAGATCCTCCGGATACAGCAGGGTGAGGTCGTCCGTGCTCGGCTCGGGGAGCTGGGCGACCCGGCCCGCGTGCCGCTCCACCATCGCCTCGAACGTCTGCCGCGCGGTGCGGCCGTTGCCGAACGCGGGACCCTTCGGGAGCGCCGTGAAGTACTTCAGGAGCGCCTCGCCGGCCCCCGTGCCCAGGCGGTACTCGTGCTCCTCGGCCTGCTGCTCCACGATCCGCAGCAACTCCTCGGGAACGTAGTCGCTGAAGGTGATGGTCCGCGAGAAGCGGGACGCCACACCCGGGTTGACGGAGAGGAAGCGCCGCATCTCCGCCGTATAGCCCGCGACGATCACCACGACGGCCTCGCGGTGGTCCTCCATCAGCTTCACGAGCGTGTCGATGGCCTCACGGCCGAAGTCGCGCCCGGAGTCCTCGGGGGAGAGCGCGTACGCCTCGTCGATGAACAGCACACCGCCGCGCGCCCGGTCGAAGGCCTCCTGGGTGCGGATCGCCGTCGAACCGATGTGCTCGCCGACCAGGTCGACGCGCGAGACCTCGACGAGGTGGCCGCTCTCCAGGACGCCGAGCGAGGCCAGGATCTCGCCGTAGAGACGCGCGACGGTCGTCTTGCCCGTGCCCGGCGAGCCGGTGAAGACCAGGTGGCGGCGGACGGAGGCGGCCTTCAGACCGGCCTGCTGCCTGCGGCGGCCCACCTCGATCATGTCGGTGAGAGCGCGCACCTCGCGCTTGACGCTGTCGAGGCCGACCAGGGTGTCCAGTTCGCCGAGGACCTCCTTGGAGGCGCGGGCGGTCTTCTCGGCTCCCGTCGGCCGCAGGGCCTGCTGGACGGGGACGGAGCCGAGCAGCCCGACGTTCTGCGTGGCCGTCTGCGCGGCGGGCGGCTCGGGCGCCGCCACCGGGGTGCGCGGGCCGCCGCTCTCGTCGCTCGCGCACTCCTCGACCAGCGGGCCCTCCTCCGAGAACTCGAAGCCGCCGCGCGCGCACCGCTCCGTGCGGCACTTCTTCAGCGTCGTACGGCAGCCGTCGATGACGTGGAAGCCGTAGCCGTCGCTGTCGCCGACACGGCAGCCGTGGAAGCTGCCCCGGCCGCCCGCGGAGACGTAGAAACCGGCCTCGGCGGGCGAGGTGACCGTGCAGCGCTCGATGGTGGGGTCCGCGCCCTTGGTGACGATCACGCCCGTCTGGACGGCGTCGATCGTGCAGTTGGCGAGGGTGCCGCCGCTGCCGTGGTCGCGGAACCACGCGCCCGTGGCGGCCTCGCGGATGCGGCAGTCGTCGAGCTGCGCCGTCGCGCCGTCGCTCACCGACACCGCCGTGTTGCGCACTTGGGTGAGGTCGCTGTCGACGACGTCGGCGCGCGAGCCGCGGTCCAGGACGAACAGCGCGTCCGGCACGTCCCGCACCCGGCACGACTCCAGGACGACCGTCGCCCCGTCACTGACCCAGACCGCCGGATAGTCGCCGGTACTCTCCTGGATCTCGCACTGGTTGGCGTCCACGCGCGTGCCCGGGTCCCACACCGACAGGCCGTTGCGCCCGAACCGGCGGACCGTGGAGCGGGTCAGCGTGAGCACGGAACGCGAGCGCAGATCGATCGCGTTCTCCGGGATGTCGTGGATGCGGCAGTCCGCCAGGGTCAGCACGGCGTCCGTGTCGAGCGTGACGCCGTCGGAGGTGGTGCGGTGCACGTCGCAGTCGGTCAGATGCGCCGCGGCCCGCCCGGTGACCTGCACGCCCGAGCCCTTGACCTCGTACACCTCGCAGCCGATGGCCTCCAGGCCGGTGTGCTCGCCGGTCACCGACAGCCCGGCGCCCGAGGCGTGGTGCACCCGGCAGCGCTCCAGACGGGGGTGCGCGCCGCCGCGCACCACGACGCCGGACTGACCCGCCGCGACGATCTCGCACTCCTCGAAGACACCGCCGCCGCCGTCGACCACCGCGATACCGATGCCGCCGGGGTTGTCGACGGTGCAGCGGCGCACCGTGGGACGGGCGCCGCCGCGGACCTCTATGCCGGCCGCGGAGCGGGTCACGACACGGATGCCGGTCAGCTCGGGGGCGCCGTCCTCGACGAGCAGCGCGGGCGCGGACGAGTCCTGGCCCTCGACGTGCAGGTCCTGGACGACGGCGGAGGCGCGCACCGTGAGCGGCACTCCGTCGGACGGCGCGATGCGCACGGAGCCCGCCGAGCCGTCGGGGCCGCGCAGGGTCACCGCGCGCTCGACGACGAGGTTCTCGCGGTAGGTGCCGGCGGCGACGGTCAGTATGTCGCCGTCGCTCGCGGCCTCCAAGGCGGCGGCGAGCGATGCGTATTCGCCGGTGCGGCGCCGCCACCGCGACGTGCCGGTGTGCGTCACCTGGACCGTGCCCTGTGCCATGGAGTTGCTCTGCCCCCACCTGGTCGTACGCGGGACCCTGCGCCGATGTGCCGCTTCGCTGCGCAAGGAGCCGAGGAGTTCGGCCGGTCCACCGTAGCGCGCGTGGGCAGGGCGAGTTGACCCGATCGCCAGGCTCCCGGCCGCGCGGCCCGGCCACGGGGCCGGGTCAGGAGCCGGTGCCGGTCCTGCCCCAGTCGGGGCCCGCCTTGGCCCAGGCCCGGTCCAGCCGGGCGTGACGCCCGCGCACGATGCGCCAGAGAATCAGCCTGCGGGTGCCCTCGATGAGGGCGGCGCTCGCCGCGGCCGCGCCGAATCCGGCGAGCGCCGCGTGCGTGGTCGCCGTCGCGGTGTCCAGCGGGCGGCCGACGACCCGGCCGCCCTCGTCTGTCCACAGCCTGAAGCGGTCGCCGGGGCCCGGGGCGCCGAGCCTGGCCACGACGGCTCCGGAGCGGTCGGTGCCGTCCGGTGCCGTCCAGCGCGCGAGGACCCGGCTGTGGGCGTCGCGCGCAGACGCGGTCTCGGGGTCCGGGTCGAGCGGGGGAGAGGAGACCTTCCGCAGGACCGTGCCGACGACCGCGTGGCGGTCCTCGCGCTGCTCCCGCACCGAGGCCAGGAGGGCGTCCCGCGTCAGGCCGGTGGTGAGCGTGCCGATGACGGGGGCGGCGACGACGATCAGCACCAGGGCGGCGAGGGCCACCCAGGCCTCCACGACGTCGGTGCCGCGGCGCAGCGGATTGTGCCGCCAGCGCCAGAGCCCGACGACTGCTCGCACAGCCCTGCACCCCTTTCCGCGTCCGTCACGACCAGGAACGGCACGGCCCACACGCGGGTGGCGATTCCCGGCGCGTCCACGAAGCCCAACGTGCGTGCTCCGCCACCGGGTTCCCCATCCGGACGCCGATCATTCGAGGATCCTGAACGCGTCACCGAGGCGGATGGTCCCGGTCGATTCAGGCACCAGGTTCTGCCCGAAGACGAGCTGGTCGCCGAAGCGGCGGTGGCGGGCGAGCGTGCGCAGCGGCTCCTTGCCGCGCTCCGCCGTGTTCTGGTCGGTGGTCGTCACGACGCAGCGCCCGCACTTCTTGGCGACGCGGAAGGTGACGTCACCTATGGCCACGCGCTTCCAGCCGTCCTCGGCCCAGGGCGGGGTGCCGTCCACGACGACGTTGGGCCGGAAGCGGTCCATCGGCAGCGGGCCCTCGTCCGCGTGGTCTCCCTGGGCGATCAGGGAGTTGAGGGCGTCGAGCGAGGAGAGCGTGGTGAGCAGCAGCGGAAAGCCGTCCGCAAAGCTGACCGTCTCGCCCTCCTCGGCGTACGCGGGGTCGAGGGGACGGCTCTTCTCGGGCTCGTCGAGGTGAAGGAGGGTCACGTCCGTGTCGAGGTAGGCGCTGAACCAGGCGTGCGCTTCGGCGCTCGCGGGCACTCCCTCGACCTTGTCCCGCCGGATCTCCGCCGTCATCGTCCCGACGGGCTCGGGCACCGCGACCGTCAGGGCCTTTCGGCCGGGCGCGGACACGCGAAGGCCGCCGCCGGGCAGAAGCTCGGCGGCGGTCAGGGCCATGCGCGGATGCGGCCGTTGGGAGACGAACCGGCCGTCCTGGTCGACCAGCATCCACCGTCGGTCACCCGCGAGTCCCCAGGGCTCCACGGCGGCCTCACGAGGAGCGAGCCCCCGGGCCGCCTTGAGCGGGTGGACGTGGATCGACCGCAGTGCTGGATTCGACATGAGGACATCCTGCCAGCAGCCACTGACAGTGATGCCCCCAGGCGAACGGCGTCCGCGCCAGGCGATCAGTACCCGCGATAGGGGCGGTTGTACGGATCCTCGTACGGCGCGGGGGCGGGACGGGGCGCCGCGGGGCGCATCGCCTCGTACCCCGTGCCGGTGGCCGGCCGCTGGGGCTGGGCGCCCGGGTACCCGCGCGGGCCCGCGGCCTGCTGCGGGATGTACGGCGTGTGCGGCTGCTGCAGCGGGGCGGGCTGCTGGGCCTGCGGGTAGCCGTACACCGGGTTGTGGTGGGAAGGGGCGGCCGGCAGGGCGGGCAGCGCGGCCGGGAGTGCGGGCAGATGGCTGCCCGTGTCGTACGCGGAAGGGACCCGAATCGGGGCGATCTGAGGAGTGCCCCGCTCTGCGACGAGGGAGTCGTAGATCGGAGTGTCCGTGAAGGACGGCGCGGAGTAGTAACCGCCGCCATAGGTGGAGCGGGGGGAGGTCATGCTCCATAAGTTAAGCCCTTGATGTGCTGGTTGGGGAGACCGATAAGAGGGTTGTTTTACGTGTCGCCAGTGGCGATCGATCCCCAATGCGAGCGAACTTGGGAAAATCGGTCGTCGAACGGCGTACGGATCGTGTAAAGGCCGAGCTCTCGGCGGGTTACCCCCGGTCGGCCGTGGTAGGGGCCGGAAGGCCCGTGGGGCGCGGTGCGTGGGCCTCCCGGTGATCCGGGTAATAGGTTGGCCGCGAACGGAATCGACGGCTCTTCGGCGGCTCCGCCGGACGCGGCGACTTGCGATGGGGGCGGACATGACAATGCCTAAAGGATCGAATGTTCCCGTACCGGCACCCGTGGTACGGGTCGAATTGGGGTGGCGTTCCGGCGCGGGACTGCCCGACGCCGACGCGTCCGCGCTGTTGTTGGCCTCTTCCGGAAAGGTGCGCTCGGACGCGGACTTCGTCTTTTACAACCAGCCGGCGCACTCCTCCGGAGCGGTGCGGTACGAGGGCAAGCAGCGTGTTGACGGTGGTGTGCGCGATGTGCTGACGGTCGACCTCGCGCGCGTGGAGCCCGCGATCGAGACCGTGGTGCTCGTGGCGTCGGCCGACGGCGGCACGTTCGGGCAGGTCCCCGGCCTGTACATCCGTGTGCTTGACGCGTCGAGCGGCGCCGAACTCGCGCGCTACGACAGCGCGGACGCGACCGTGGAGAGGGCCTTCGTCCTCGGGGAGCTCTACCGGCGCCAGGGCGCCTGGAAGTTCCGCGCCGTCGGCCAGGGGTACGGCGCCGGGCTGGAAGGCCTCGCGACGGATTACGGGATCACGGTGGACGAGCCACAACAGGTGGCGCGCCCCGCGGCCTCGCCCGCACCCTCAGTGGCCTCGCCCGCGCCCGCCGCGACGCCTCCCGCGCCTGCCTCCGCACCTCCCGCCCCCGCCCCGGCCGAGCCCGTGCGCCTGGCCAAGGTCACCCTGACGAAGGATGCCCCGTCGGTCTCACTGACGAAACAGGGCGGCACCTCGGGCGGCATGCGCGTGAACCTCAACTGGCAGATGCGCAAGCAGTTCAAGGGATGGGGCGCGAAGCTCAGCAGAGCCGTCGCCCTGCACGCCGACCTCGATCTGGACCTCTGCGCGCTCTACGAACTCGCCGACGGCCGCAAAGGAGTCGTCCAGGCCCTCGGCAACGCCTTCGGGGCGCTGCACCAGCCGCCGTACATGCTGCTCGACGGCGACGACCGTACCGGCGCGGTCGACAGCGGTGAGAACCTCACCATCAACCTCGACCACATCAAGGACTTCCGCCGCATCGTCATCTTCGTGACCATCTACGAGGGCGCGCGCAGCTTCGCCGACCTCAACGCCACGGTCACGCTCCAGCCGCAGCACGGCGCCGCGGTCGACTTCTCGCTCGACGAGTGCACGGTCCCTTCGACGGTGTGCGCGCTGGCCCTCCTCACCAACAACGGCGGCGACCTCGTCGTCCAGCGGGAGGCCCGCTACCTCGTGCCCGAGCGCGGCGTCAGCCCGCAGCGCACCATCGACCACGCCTACGGCTGGGGCATGAACTGGACGCCGGGCAGGAAGTGACCGCTCACCGCTGCTCCGGCGCGGGCTCCGTGGCGGGCTTGGTGGCGGGTTCCGTAGCGGTGTCCGGACGCGCGTACGTACGTCCCTTCCACGCCGCGCCCCGCCCCCTGTAGTGCTGGACCGCCGAGTCGACGGTCATCAGGAGGTACAGGAAGGCCGTACCGGGCAGCAGGGGGGCGAGCCACAGCGGCTGCCGGTAGTAGCGGAGCATCGGCAGGTACGTCCCGGTCATCACCAGCCACGCCAGGCCCGCGACCGCCACGGCGGCCGGGCTGCCCATGGCGAGACCCGCGACCAGACAGACCGGCGGAGCGAGGTACACGAGCACCAGTCCGGCGACCGTGCCGATGAGCAGGAGCGGGTTGTGCCGCAGCTGGGCGTACGCGCTGCGCGAGACCATGCGCCACAGGTCCGCGAGGCGCGGGTAGGGGCGCACGCTGTCGACGCGCTCGGCGAGCCCGAGCCAGATGTGGCCGCCGGAGCGCCGCACGGCCCGCGCGAGCGCGACATCGTCGATCACCGCGTGCCGGATGGCGTCGGGGATCCGTGCCCGCTCGGCGGCGTCGGCGCGCAGCAGGACGCAGCCGCCCGCCGCGGCGGACGTCCGCGCCCCCTTCCGCGCGATCCGGCGGAAGGGGTAGAGCTGCGCGAAGAAGTAGACGAACGCCGGGACCACCAGGCGCTCCCACGCGCTCCGCACCCGCAGCCGGGCCATCTGGGACACGAGGTCGAAGCCGCCCGCGTGCGCGGCGGCCACCAGATCCCGCAGGGTGTCCGGTTCATGGGCGATGTCCGCGTCGGTCAGGAGCAGATACTGAGGCTCCCGCGCGCGGGCGAGGCCGATGCCATGGCGCATCGCCCAGAGCTTGCCCGTCCACCCGGGGGGCGGTTCGCCGGGGGAGCCGACGGTCAGCGGCAGACCGCCGTGCCGCTCGGCCAGCGCGCGGGCCAGCTCGCCCGTGCCGTCCGAGCTGCCGTCGTCGACAAGGAAGACCTCGGCCCGCCCCGGATAGTCCTGCGCGAGCAGCGACGGAAGGCTCTTCGGCAGCATGTCGGCCTCGTCCCTGGCGGGTACGACGACGCAGACCGACGGCCAGTGCTCGGGGTCCGTGCGCGGTGGGAGACGCACGTCCGTACGCCAGAAGAAGCCCTGCCCCAACAGCAGCCACAGCCACGCGGCAAGCGATCCGGCGGCGATCCACGCAACGGCGCTCATCCGTCGAAGTCTGCCCCACGGGACGGTCGCTGTGGGGAGCATCGACTATGGTGACCGGGTGAAGATCGCCCTCATGGACTCCGGTATCGGACTGCTCGCCGCGGCGGCCGTGGTGCGTCGCCTGCGGCCCGACGCCGATCTCGTGCTCTCCTCGGACCCGGACGGGATGCCGTGGGGGCCGCGTACTCCGGAGGACCTCACCGGGCGGGCCCTCGCCGTCGCCGAGGCCGCCGCCGCGCACCGGCCCGACGCGCTGATCGTGGCCTGCAACACCGCTTCCGTGCACGCCCTGCCCGCGCTGCGGGCCGCCCTGGAACCCGAGATCCCGGTCATCGGGACCGTGCCGGCCATCAAGCCCGCCGCCGCGGGCGTCGGACCCGTCGCCATCTGGGCCACGCCCGCCACCACCGGGAGCCCCTACCAGCGCGGCCTCATCGAGCAGTTCGCCGGTGACGTCCCCGTCACCGAGGTGCCCTGTCCGGGCCTCGCCGACGCCGTGCAGTACGCGGACGAGAAGGCCATCGACGAGACGATCGCCGCCGCCGCTGCCATCACCCCGCCCGATGTAAGGGCCGTCGTCCTTGGCTGCACCCATTACGAGCTGGTGGCCGAACGCATCCGCGCCGCCGTTCAGCAGCCGCATCTGCCGCCCCTCGTCCTGCACGGCTCGGCCGGTGCCGTCGCCGCCCAGGCGCTGCGCAGGATCGGCGCACGTCCCGGCGCCGCCCACGACGCCGTGGCGCCCACTCTCACCGTGCTGCTCAGCGGGCGCGAGGAGCGGCTGCCGGGGGCGGCGCTCGCGTACGCGGAGGGGCGCATGCTCGCGGCGGTCAGCCCCGCGCTCTGATTTCCGGGGGGTTCCAGGGGGTTCCAGGGGGTTCCAGGGGGTTCCAGGGGGTTCCGCGGACCGGAAGGTCACTCTTCGTGACGCCGTGCCTTCGCGGCGGAACGTGAGTAGTCTCGGAGACATGAGGGACCCAGCCGCTCATGACGAGCACGGCGAGCGAGCCGCGGCCGAAGGGCAGCCCGAAGTCTGGACCGGCCGCGCGACCAACCGCGTCCAGTGGCTGCTGGCTTGCGCGGGCGCCGCCTGCCTGGCGCTGGGCATCGAGCTTGCGGTCGGCTCCATGTGGACCTCGGGCATCGCGCCCTTGGTGATGTCCGTCGTGGGCTGCATCGCCGTAGGTCTCCTGATGCTCTTCGGGACCCTCGCCTTCGTCCATGTGGCCGTGAAGATCGACAAGGACTTCCTTGAGGTGCGCTGCGGGCATCTGGGCCTGCCGCGCCGCCACATCCCGCTCTCCCACGTCGTCGGCGCGGATTTCGCCCCGACCGTCACGCCCCGGCAGTGGGGCGGCTGGGGCTACCGCTGGCGGCCCGAGAAGGGCACGGCCGTCGTGGTCCGGCGCGGCGAGGGCGTGGTGATCAGCCTCGGCGACGGCCACAAGTTCACGGTGACCGTGGACGACGCCGAGTCCGCGGTCCGCGCGATCCGGTACCGGCTGAAGCACCGGGGCAAGGCGCTCTGACTCGCCTGGGGCGTCATCACCGGCACAGCCCTCATCGGCGGCGCTGTGGAAGAGCGCCGTCCGGAGGCTCGTCGTGGAGAGGGCGAGCCGTCGCGATGCCCGCCAGCAGGCCCGCGCCCGTCGTCACCGCCGTCACGCTGAGCGCGTTGCCCACCGTCGCCACGGCCGTCAGCGCCGTCAGCGCCGCGCCCGCCGACAGCACGACCTGCGTGGAGCGCGGCGAACGCCACAGTGCGTAGAGGAGCCAGCAGAACACCGCCGCCAGCAGCGCCACCCCTACCAGTCCCTGCTCCGACGCCTGCTGCAACGGCGCCGAATGCGGCTTCCCGTCCGTCAGGAGATGCCGCGTGACGATCGGGCTGACCTCGCCGAAGCGCCCGGGGCCCACGCCCATGGCGGGCTCCCGCTCCGCGAGGCCGAGCGCGTCCCGCCACAGCAGTACGCGCTGCCGGCCGAGCCGGCCCTCCAGGGAAGCCGCCAGACCGTCCGGCAGCATGTCGTCGGCCACCGCCAGGGACGCGCCCGTGATCAGCGCCGTCGCGGCCGCGAGCCCCGCGAGGCCAAGGCCCCTGCACCGGGTCCGGGCCGCCGCCAGCGAGCAGAGCAGCACCCCGGCGCACCCGGCGAAGGCGGCGGGCGAACCCAGTGCCGCCGCGGCACCGGCGATCCCCGCGGCGAGCACCCGCAGGGCGACGCGCGCCGCCGCCGTCCGGGCCGCCCACGCCGCACAGCAGGCCGCGCCCGCCGACAGGACCAGCAGCCCCGCCGTCGCACCGGCGTGGCCGAGGGGTGAGGAAGGGCCGATCGTGAGACGGGGCGCCCACGCCGCGAGCCAGAGCCCCGCGAGCGCCCCCGCACACGGGGCGGCCACCGGCAGCAGCGTCCCGCAGATGCGCCCGCCCGCGTACCCCGCGGCCACGGCGAGGACCGCGAGGAGCAGCCCCTCCGGGCTCCCGCCGTGCAGTGTCGCGGTGATCAGCGCCCAGGCGGCACACGCGCCGAGCAGCGCCGCGCCCGCCGCGTCGGAGGCGCCCCGCCGATCGCGCGCCCCCGCCGGACCGGCCGTCGCGGCCGCACCCGTTGACCCCACCCCGTCGCCCCCCGGTATCCGCCGGCCCCGGACGGCGCGGACCGGCCCGCGGTGGCGTGCGCCGGGCGTGCGTCAGGGACTCGGCCACACGCTAACGGCCGACGCCCCGCCATGGCACCGGTCGCGCGGGAACGATACGGCGGGGGCGCCCCCCGGCCGAGCTGTCGGCGCCCAGGTGACGCGCCGTAGACTCCCCGGGTGACCGCCACCACCACTCCCGTAGACGAGCCGGACCAGCTCGATCCGCAGCCCGTGCGGGCCTCCCGCGCCGAGCGCGTCCTGCGACGGCTCGTGCCCGCCGCCGCGGCGGCCCTCTCCGGAGTGCTGCTCTACGTCAGCTTCCCGCCCCGCACGCTGTGGTGGCTGGCGCTCCCGGCCTTCGCCGTCCTCGCCTGGTCACTGCACGGCCGCACCTGGAAGGCGGGCCTCGGCCTCGGCTACCTCTTCGGCCTCGGCTTCCTGCTGCCGCTCCTGGTGTGGACCGGCGTCGAGGTGGGCCCCGGCCCGTGGCTGGCGCTCGCCGCCGTCGAGGCCGTCTTCGTCGCCCTGGTGGGCGCGGGCATCGCGGCCGTCTCCCGGCTGCCCGGATACCCGCTCTGGGCGGCGGCCCTGTGGATCGCGGGCGAGGCGGCACGCGCGCGTGTGCCCTTCAGCGGATTCCCCTGGGGGAAGATCGCCTTCGGCCAGGCGGACGGCGTCTTCCTGCCGCTCGCCGCGCTCGGCGGCACCCCCGTGCTCGGCTTCGCCGTCGTCCTGTGCGGCTTCGGGCTGTTCGAGATCGTGCGTCAGGTCCTTTACGTACGCGATACGCGCGTCCTGCGGCGCGGTGCGGCGGCCGCGGCCGTGCTCAGCGTGCTCGTCCCGCTCCTCGGGGTCTTCGCCGCGCGTCCGCTCGTCAGCGACGAGGCACAGGACGGCACGGCGACCATCGCCGCGATCCAGGGCAACGTCCCACGCGCGGGCCTCGGCTTCAACGCCCAGCGCCGCGCCGTCCTCGACCACCACGTGCGGGAGACCGAACACCTGGCCGCCGAGGTGAAGGCGGGCAAGGTCGAGCGCCCGGACCTGGTGCTGTGGCCGGAGAACTCCTCCGACATCGACCCGTTCACCAACCCCGACGCGCGGCGGGTCATCGAGGGCGCCGTCAAGGCGATCGGGGTGCCGCTCTCCGTGGGCGGCGTCGTCGAGACGCGGGACGGCAAGCTGTACAACGAGCAGATCCTCTGGGACCCGGAGAAGGGCCCCACCGACACCTACGACAAGCGGCAGATCCAGCCCTTCGGCGAGTACATCCCGCTGCGGGGCCTCATCAGCGTCTTCAGCAGCGACGTCGACATGGTCCGCCAGGACTTCAGCCGCGGCTCCCGGCCCGGCGTCTTCACCATGGCGGGCACCAAGGTGGGCCTCGCGACCTGCTACGAGGCCGCGTTCGACTGGGCCGTACGCGACACCGTGACCAACGGCGCCCAGATCATCTCGGTGCCCAGCAACAACGCCACGTTCGACCGCAGCGAGATGACGTACCAGCAGCTCGCCATGTCCCGCGTCCGCGCGGTCGAACACAGCCGCGCCGTCGCCGTCCCGGTCACCAGCGGCGTCAGCGCGGTGATCATGCCGGACGGCACGGTGAAGGCGAAGACGAAGTGGTTCACCGCCGACTCGCTCGTCGAGGAGGTGCCGCTGCGCTCGTCGCAGACCCCGGCCACCCGCCTCGGCGTGCTGCCCGAGGGCGTCCTGGTGCTGATCGCCGTCGGCGGGCTCGGCTGGGCGGCAAGGGCGGCAAGGACGGCGGCGGGACGCCGCTAGGGTCGGACCATGGCTACTCCTGATTTCATCCGCGCCATCCGGGCCGACGCGGGCCAGCAGCTGCTCTGGCTCCCCGGTGTCACCGCCATCGTCTTCGACGACGAGGGAAGAGTGCTGCTCGGACGGCGCTCCGACAACGGCAGGTGGTCGGTGATCGGCGGGATCCCCGACCCGGGGGAGCAGCCCGCCGAGTGCGCGGTGCGCGAGGTGTACGAGGAGACGGCCGTGCACTGCGTACCCGAACGCGTCGTTCTGGTGCAGGCGCTCGAACCGGTCACCTACCCCAACGGCGACACATGCCAGTACATGGACATCACCCTGCGCTGCCGTGCCGTCGGCGGCGAGGCGCGCGTCAACGACGACGAGTCGCTCGAAGTGGCGTGGTTCGACGTGGACGCGCTGCCGGACCTGCACGAGTTCTCGCTCTCCCGCATCAAGCAGGCGCAGGCGGACGGCCCCACGTGGTTCGAGCCGTCCGGCCGGCGGTGACACCCGCGGTACCGCTCGCGGGCTGACCTCCTTGCCCCGTGGGACCTCCGTTAGCCTGAGGGCACGATGAACCGTTTGAGCACGTCATGGGGCGCGTACGACCTCACCCGCTTCCCGGAGGACCCCCGCGACCAGCTGCGCGCCTGGTCGGCGGCCGACGCCTATCTGCTGCGGCACCTGGCCGGGGAAGCCGGGGAGGAAGAGACGCCGGCCGTCGACCTCACCGGCACCGTGGCCGTCGTCGGCGACCGGTGGGGGGCGCTGACCACCGTGCTCGCGGGCCACGCGCGCGTGCCGGTGCAGATCACCGACTCCTTCCTCGCACAGGAGGCCACACGGGCCAACCTGGCGCGGGCGGGCCACGCGCCGGACGCGGCGCGGCTCCTGACCACCAGGGACACTCCGCCCGCCCGTAT
Source organism: Streptomyces sp. NPDC003379 (assembly GCF_053589195.1). Taxonomy (NCBI): domain Bacteria; kingdom Bacillati; phylum Actinomycetota; class Actinomycetes; order Kitasatosporales; family Streptomycetaceae; genus Streptomyces; species Streptomyces sp. NPDC003379. The sequence goes on from NZ_JBSFRK010000011.1 coordinate 106,851, forward strand.
CGACGTACTCCTGATTCGCGTACCGAAGAGCCTCGCGCTCCTGGAGGACCAGCTCCACCGGCTGGCGCCCGCCCTGCACGAAGGCACCGTCGTCGTCGGCGCCGGCATGGTCACCGAGATCCACACCTCGACGCTGGAGCTCTTCGAGCGGCTCGTCGGCCCGACCAGGACCTCCCTCGCCCGGCAGAAGGCACGGCTCGTCTTCAGCACCCCGGACCCGGCACGCGCCCCGGGGCCGACGCCCTGGCCGGGCCGTTATGTGCTGCCCGCCGACTCCGGGGCGGGCGCCGGCCTGACCGTCGTCAACCACGCCGGCATCTTCTGCGCCGACCGCCTCGACATCGGCACCCGCTTCTTCCTGAAGCATCTGCCGCGCGCCCGCGGCGGCGCCCACGTCGTGGACCTGGGCTGCGGCAATGGAGTGCTCGGCACCGCCGCGTCCGTCGCCGACCCCGACGCCACGGTCACCTTCATCGACGAGTCGTTCCAGGCCGTCGCCTCCGCCGAGGCCACCTTCCGGGCCAACGCCGCCGAAGGCGCCAAGGCCGAGTTCGTGGCGGGCGACGCGCTCACCGCCGTACCGCCGGGGACGGTGGACCTGGTCCTGAACAACCCGCCCTTCCACAGCCACCAGGCCACGACGGGCGCGACCGCCTGGCGCATGTTCAGCGGTGCGCGCGCCGCGCTGCGCCCCGGCGGCGAACTGTGGGTCATCGGCAACCGCCACCTCGGCTACCACGTGAAGCTCCGCAAGCTCTTCGGCAACGCGGACGTCGTGGCGAGCGATCCGAAGTTCGTGGTGCTGCGGGCGGTGAAGGGCCACCGCTGAGCAGGCGGGGGTTCAGAACAGGCTCTGAGCGCCACTGATCGCTGTCGAACCCCGCCCGCGTTCCGGGGGCGGGGCCGAACGGCTCTCCCCGCGCTCGCGGTGGCCCCCGGGCGGTGGCAGCGTCTGGGGGAGAATGCCGGGCCGGTCCGTTCCGACGACTGACCCGGCGCTCTTGTGGAACCCGCGCCCCAGCCACGTACCCCGGAGGCCACGTACCCCCGGATCCCGCCACACCCGCGACCCTCGCGAGGAGACCCTCATGGCGCCCATGGCGAAGGAAGACCTGGCGGCACTCGACGCGCACTGGCGTGCCGCGAACTACCTGTCCGTCGGGCAGATCTACCTGATGAGCAACCCTCTGCTGACCGAACCGCTGCGGCCCGAGCACATCAAGCCGCGCCTCCTCGGCCACTGGGGCACCTCGCCCGGCCTCAACCTCGTCCACACCCACCTCAACCGCGTCATCAAGGAGCGCGATCTGGACGCGCTGTGCGTGTGGGGCCCCGGCCACGGCGGGCCCGCCGTGCTCGCCAACTCCTGGCTGGAGGGCAGCTACACGCAGACGTATCCGGCCGTGACCCGGGACGCGGAGGGCATGGCGCGGCTGTTCCGCCAGTTCTCGTTCCCCGGCGGCGTGCCGAGCCATGTCGCGCCCGAGACGCCCGGCTCGATCCACGAGGGCGGCGAGCTGGGCTACTCCCTCGCACACGCCTACGGAGCGGCCTTCGACAACCCGGACCTGGTCGTGGCGTGCGTGATCGGCGACGGCGAGGCGGAGACCGGGCCGCTGGCCGGCTCCTGGCACTCCAACAAGTTCCTCGACCCCGTGCACGACGGCGCCGTCCTGCCGATCCTCCACCTCAACGGCTACAAGATCGCCAACCCGACGCTGCTCGCCCGGCTCCCCGACGCCGAACTCGACGCGCTGCTCAAGGGGTACGGCCACGAGCCCCTGTACGTCGCCGGTGACGACCCGCTCACGGTCCACCAGACAATGGCCGAGGCCATGGACCAGGCGCTGGACCGCATCTCCGCCCTCCAGCGGGCCGCCCGCAGCGGCGGCACGCACAGCCGCCACCGCTGGCCCGTGATCGTGTTGCGCACCCCCAAGGGCTGGACGGGCCCGGAGAGCGTGGACGGAGAGCCCGTCGAGAACACGTGGCGCTCCCATCAGGTGCCGCTCTCCAAGGTCCGCGAGAACCCGGAGCACCTGCGGCAGTTGGAGCAGTGGCTGCGCTCCTACGGCCCCCAGGAACTCTTCGGCGCGGACGGCACCCCCGCTCCGGAGGTCCTGTCGTGCGTGCCCGAGGGCGAGCGCCGGCTGGGCGCGACCCGGCACGCCAACGGCGGCCTGCTCAGCCGTCCGCTGCCGCTGCCGCCGCTGGAGGACTTCGCCGTCCCCGTCGACCGTCCCGGCGCGACCTCGCACGAGCCGACCCGGGTCGCGGGCGGCATGCTCGCCCGGGTCATGGCCGACACCGCGCGGCGGCGTGACTTCCGGGTCGTGGGGCCCGACGAGACCGAGTCCAACCGCCTCGGGGCTCTCTACGACGCCACCGGCAAGGCGTGGCAGGAGCGGACCCTCGACACCGACGAGCACCTCGCCCCCGACGGCCGCGTGATGGAGGTCCTCTCCGAACACCTCTGCCAGGGCTGGCTGGAGGGTTACACCCTCACCGGCCGGCACGGCCTGTTCTCCTGCTACGAAGCGTTCGTCCACATCGTCGACTCCATGGTCAACCAGCACATCAAGTGGCTGAAGACCTCACGGTCCCTGCCCTGGCGCGCGCCCGTGCCGTCCCTGAACTACCTGCTCACCTCGCACGTGTGGCGCCAGGACCACAACGGCTTCTCGCACCAGGACCCGGGCTTCGTGGACCACGTGCTCAACAAGAGCCCCGATGTCGTACGCGTCTACCTGCCGCCGGACGCCAACACCCTGCTCTCGGTGACCGAGCACGTCCTGGGCAGCCGCGACTACGTCAACGTGGTCGTCGCCGGGAAGCAGCCCTGCTTCGACTGGCTCTCCCTCGACGACGCCCGCGCCCACTGCGCGCGCGGCGCCGGCGTCTGGGAGTGGGCGGGCACGGACGACGGCTCGCGCGATCCCGACGTGGTCCTGGCCTGCGCGGGGGACGTGCCGACGCAGGAGGTCCTCGCCGCGGCGGGTCTGCTGCGGGAGCTGCTGCCCGAACTCGCCGTCCGCGTCGTGAACGTCGTCGACATCGCTCGCCTCATGCCCCGCGAGGAACACCCGCACGGCATGCCCGCCTCCGAGTACGACGCGCTCTTCACCCGGGACCGGCCGGTGATCTTCGCCTACCACGGCTACCCGTGGCTGATCCACCGCCTCGCCTACCGCCGCGCCGGCCACGCGAACCTGCACGTGCGCGGCTACAAGGAGGCCGGTACGACGACCACGCCCTTCGACATGGTCGTCCGCAACGACCTGGACCGCTACCGCCTGGTCATGGACGTCATCGACCGGGTCCCCGGCCTCGCCGTCCGCGCCACGACCGTCCGCCAGGCGATGACCGACGCCCGCACCCGCCACCACGCGTGGATCCGCGAGCACGGCACGGACCTGCCCGAGGTCGCCGACTGGACGTGGCCGCAGGCCTCCGCCGCCCGCTAGCGGCTGCCGCTCGTGTGCAGGGCTTCGGCCATGGGCGAGACTCCCTCGACGACGTAGGCGCGAATCGACGCGAGATACTCGTCCCGGCTCACGCGTCCGTCGCCGTCGGTGTCCAGCGCGTCGAACGCCGAATCGGCGCTGTCGGCCGGGTTGCCCAGCGCCGCACGGAGCCGGGTGAACCGGGCCCGGTCCAGGTTTCCGTCGGCGTCGGTGTCGGCGAGGTCGAACAGTGACCCGAGCGCCTGCCGGCAGACGTCGTCGAAGGCTTCGCCGCCCGCCCACGTCGCGTACTCCTCGAAGGTGACCCGGCCGTCACCGTCCGCGTCCATCGACGCGAACACGCGCTCGTGCGCCGCGAGGGCGGCCACGACCAGCCGGTCGTCCTGGTCGCGTCCCAGGGCGGTCGCCGCGCGACGGGGACGCGCGAGGTACTCCTGACGGGAGATGACTCCGTCCCCGTCCACATCCAGCATGGTGAAGATGTGCCCCTTGGCGGTCGCGGTCGCGGTAGCGGTGGCCGAGGCGGTCGAGGCGGTCGAGGTTGCCGACGTCTGCATGAGTGCTCCTGTACGTGGCCGAGGTCCGGCGGTCGGGCCATATGTGCCCTGTCCCCCGCCCGGCCAGCCGTCAGGTCATCCACATGAGTGAGAGCCGGCGCGGCACCACTGGGCCGCCTCGTGGAAGACCAGCCCCAGGGACCTGCGCGAGCGGGAACTCGCCGCCGGTGTAGTCGGCGCCCTGCTCGTCCAGGCCGATGACGACCTGGAGCGGGCCCGCCGCGTGGCACCGCGCCAGCCACTTCTCCAGGGAGTCGGGCCAGGGGGCCGGGCGGCCCAGGCGGGCGGCCCAGTCCCGGGCCACGGCAGCGGTGCCGCGCCATGTCGACCGTGGAGCGGAAGCGGGCCGCGTCGTCGTGGAGCTCGGCGGCGCGGTGGTCACGCCGCCTCCAGGTCGAGGAGGTGTCGCTTGCGCTCCAGGCCGCCCGCGTACCCGGTCAGGGAGCCGTCGGCGCCGATCACCCGGTGGCAGGGGCGCACGACGAGCAGTGGGTTGCGGCCGATGGCCGTACCCAGGGCGCGGACGGCGGCGCGGGACAGGCCCAGCTGTTCGGCGAGGCGTCCATAGGTGGTCGTGGTGCCGTAGGCCAGCGTGTCCAGGGCCTCCCAGACCTTGCGCTGGAAGGGGGTGCCCGCCCCGACGGCGTACTCGATGTCGAAGTGGGTCAGGCTCCCGGCGAAGTACGAACGCAGCTGCGAGGTGATCGCCGTGAACGCCTCGTCGTCGCGGGCCCAGCCGTCGCGGACGACGGCCGCGCCCTTCTGGCCCGGCATGGACAGCGAGGCGAGCGCGGTGCCGCCCTTGGCGGTGGGCGACGCCTCGCCCACCAGCAGCAGCTCGCCCAGCGGGCTGTCGATCGTCGTGTGGACGGTCATCGGACTCTCCTCCGGCGTTCTGTGACTGGAGTCCAGTCTGCGTCCCGCGCGAGGGTGCGGCTGGCGGGATTCGGACACCGCGCTCACCGGTCGGGACCCGGCCGCCATGAGACACCGCTCACGCTTTATGCAACTAGTTGCACAACGCTGCGCGCGTCGTCTACAACTGTCCTGTAGACACCGCGTACGGAGGGGCCGCATGAGCCGTTACCCGAACCTGCTGAACCCACTTGACCTGGGCTTCACCACCCTGCCCAACCGGGTCCTCATGGGCTCCATGCACGTGGGCCTGGAGGAGGCGCCGAACGGGTTCGAGCGCATGGCGGAGTTCTACGCGACCCGCGCGCGCGGCGGCGTCGGCCTCATCGTCACCGGCGGCATCGCCCCGAACGACGCGGGGCGCCCCTACGAGGGCGGCGCCAGGATGACCACCGAGGCCGAGGCGGAGCAGCACGCGGGCGTCACCGCCGCCGTGCACGCCGAGGGCGGCCGGATCGCGATGCAGATCCTGCACTTCGGGCGGTACGCCTACCACCAGGACCTCGTCGCGCCGAGCGCCCTCCAGGCGCCCATCAGCCCCTTCGTGCCCCGCGAACTCACCGACGACGAGGTCGAGCAGACCATCGAGGACTTCGTGCGCGCCGCCGAGCTGGCCAGGCTCGCCGGATACGACGGCGTCGAGGTCATGGGCTCCGAGGGCTATCTGATCAACGAGTTCGTCGCGGCCCCCACCAACCGGCGCACCGACCGCTGGGGCGGCGCCTACGAGAACCGCATCCGCTTCCCCGTCGAGATCGTCCGCCGCACCCGCGAGCGCGTCGGCGCGGACTTCATCATCATCTACCGCCTCTCCATGCTCGACCTGGTCCCCGGCGGCTCCACCCTCGACGAGGTCATCCACCTCGCCAAGGAGATCGAGGCCGCGGGCGCCACGATCATCAACACCGGCATCGGCTGGCACGAGGCACGCATCCCCACCATCGCCACGTCGGTGCCGCGCGGCGCGTACACGTTCGTCACGAAGAAGGTGATGGGCGAGGTCTCCGTGCCGCTCGTCACCACCAACCGCATCAACACCCCCGAGCTCGCCGAGCAGCTGCTCGCTGACGGCGCCGCCGACATGGTGTCCCTGGCCCGCCCGCTCCTCGCCGACCCCGACTTCGTCACCAAGGCGAAGGCCGAGCGGTCCGACACGATCAACACCTGCATCGGCTGCAACCAGGCATGCCTGGACCACACCTTCAACCTCCAGATCACCTCCTGCCTGGTGAACCCGCGCGCCTGCCACGAGACCGAACTCGTGCTCTCGCCGACCCGCGCCAAGAAGAGCGTCGCCGTCGTCGGCGCGGGCCCCGCCGGGCTCGCCTTCGCCGTCTCGGCGGCCGAACGCGGCCACGACGTGACGCTCTTCGACGCCGCCTCCGAGATCGGCGGGCAGCTCAACGTCGCCCGCAAGGTCCCCGGCAAGGAGGAGTTCGACGAGACCCTGCGCTACTTCCGCACCCAGCTGGAACTGCGCGGCGTACGCGTCGAGTTGAACACCGTCGTCACCGCCGACGACCTGAAGGAGGCGGCGTACGACGATGTGGTCGTCGCCACCGGCGTCACCCCCCGCACCCCCGAGATCCCCGGCGTCGACCACCCCAGCGTCGTCAGCTACCTCGACGTGCTGCGCGACGGCGCGCCCGTGGGGGAGCGGGTCGCGATCATCGGCGCGGGCGGCATCGGCTTCGACGTCGCCGAGTACCTCACCGACGGCGGCGAGAAGGCGAGCCTCGACCCGGCGGCGTACTTCCGCCAGTGGGGCGTCGACATGGACTACCGCGGGCGCGGCGGCCTGACGGAGCCCGAGCGGCCCACGCCGCCGCGCACCGTCCACCTGCTCCAGCGCAAGACGTCCAAGGTCGGCCAGGGCCTCGGCAAGACCACGGGCTGGATCCACCGCACCGAACTGCGCCACCGCGGCGTCGCGATGGTGGCGGGCGCGAGCTACGACCTCATCGACGACGCGGGCCTGCACATCACCGTCGACGGCGTCTCCTCCGTGATCCCCGTCGACACCGTCGTCCTGTGCACCGGCCAGGAACCGCGCCGCGGCCTGTACGAGGAGCTGCTCGCCGCCCGGCGCGGCGTGCACCTCATCGGAGGCGCGGACGTCGCCGCCGAGCTGGACGCCAAGCGCGCCATCAAGCAGGGCACGGAGCTGGCCGCGGCCCTGTGAGCCCGTTCCCCGCCCTTCCCTAGGATTGCCCCCATGTCACTCCCGCACGCGATCCTCACCGCCCTCCTGGAGAAGCCGTCGTCGGGGCTCGAACTGACCCGCAGGTTCGACAAGTCGATCGGCTACTTCTGGTCGGCCACGCACCAGCAGATCTACCGCGAGCTGGGCAGACTGGAGCGCGAGGGGGCGATCCGCGCGCTGCCGCGGCAGGGGGCGACACGCGGGCAGAAGAAGGAGTACGAGGTGCTGCCCGCGGGCCGCGCCGAACTGGCCCGCTGGACCGCGACGAGCCAGGACCCGAAGCCGATGCGCGACATCCTGCTGCTGCGCCTGCGCGCCGCCGCGGTCGTCGGCACGGACGGCATCCAGGAGGACCTGCACCGCCATCTCGACCTGCACAGGCGGCAGTTGGCGGAGTACGAGGAGATCGAGCGGCGGGACTTCCCGCCGGAGAAGGACGCCGTGGAGGACCGGCTGCGCCATGTGGTCCTGCGCGCGGGCATCGACCTGGAGACGTTCTGGACGCAGTGGCTCACACGGACGATCGAGGAGCTGGAAGCGCCTTAGCCATGTGTCGACGTCCATGTGCCGATGTGCATGTATCGACGTCCATCTGGCGGGGGCCACGTGGCGGCAGCCGCCCACCCGGAGTGATGCCGGGTGGGCGGCAGCCGTTGATGCCCCTGTTGCTCCGGACCCGGGATCAGATCCGGTGGTCCGCGCCTCGTCGGCGCAGGTACCAGACGCCGCCGCCCGCGGCCACCGCGGCGACCAGGGTCCCGCCGGTGACGAGCGTGAGCGTGCCCCGGTCCTCAGAACCGCCCCCGAGTCCACCCCGGACGCCACGCGAGGGCGCGGCGGTCGAGGAGGCCGTCGGCGTGCCGCCGACGGTGACGGTCTGAGGCCCGGCCTGCGAGCCGTCCTGGCAGGCGACCAGGACCGTGTAGGTGCCGGCGCTGACATTCCGCCAGGTGCCGCTGCCGTTCGTCAGCTGCACCTGCCGGCCTCCGGCGAAGCTCGCGTTGCCGTTGCCCATCAGTGAGGCCGTTCCGCCGGTGGCGCACGCGGCGGTGGTGACCTGCACGGTGGACCCGGAGGCGGTGACGGAGATCCCGCCGCCCGCGAACGCCGAGGGAGCGGCAAGCCCCCACGGCAGCGCGGCGGCGGCGACAGTCAGGCCGGCCCGGACATATATCTGAGTAGTACGCATGAGTCTGCCCTCCGGTGGCACGGGAGGCGGTACAACCCATGCGCCGCCGCGGGATCGGGGAACGCCCGTGCCATCTGACGAAGAGCCAACGTGGAGCGGGCGAGGACCGCATGCGGACTGCCTCCGGGCAGGTGACGGAATCCTTCGTCCGGCGCAGCTGACCGGCCGTCACCTGCGTGCCGGACCGGTGCCGCTCCGGCTCAGCCCGTGGTGACGGTCCGCTCGGGGGAGTAGGCGCCCCACGTCCCGTCCGGCAGCTTGGGGCGGATCCGCACCTTGTGCCGCTCCCCGGCCTTCCTGCCGATGTAGAAGCTGTGCTCGGCCCTGCCCCGTGGCGGCGTGCCGCCGAAGACGAGAGAGGTGGCGGTGCGGCCGTCCAGCCGGATCTGGTACTCCGTCACCGCGCCGCCCGTCCGTGGCGGCGCCCAGGACAGATCGATGTAGTACGCCCCGTCGGCGCGGTGCGTCGCGGCACGGAACCCGGTGGGCGCCGTGCCGCGCCCCGAGTCCTTGCCCGCGGCGGTCGTGAGACGGACCTCGCGGCTCGCGGGCGAGAAGTTGTCGGCGGCGTCGCGCGCCTTGACCGTGAACGTGTAGCCGGTGCCGGGCCGCAACCCCGTGACCAGCGTCGCGGTCTGCCCGCCGCCCACGCTGTGGATCTTCGAGGCGCCCTGATGGATCTCGTACGAGGCCACGCCCCGGTTGTCCGACGACTTCCCCCAGGACAGCATCGCCGACCGGCTCCCCTCGGCCTCGCCCCGCAGCCGTGCGGGCCTCGTCGGAGGCTTGCGGTCGGCGGCGGCCGCGGCGGGCGTCGTGACGGACAGCTTCCTGCTGTCCGGGCTGACGTTCCCCTCGGCGTCGCGGGCGCGCACGGTGAAGGCGTACGTGGTCGACGGCTTCAGGCCCACGATGTCCACCATGTGCTTCCTGCCCGGCACCGCCTTGACCTTCTTGGCGTCGCGGTACACGTCGTAGCCGGTGACCTCGGTGTCGTCGGTGGCCTGGTTCCACATGACGTGGGCGGTGGTGGCGCTGCCCGCCTGCACGGTGAGGCCTCGGGGTGCCGCGGGAGGCGTGGTGTCCCGCCGGTCGTCCTGGCCGGTCCACGCGCAACCGCTCAGCGCCGCCACGGCGATGACGGTCAGCAGGGTCATGGAGGTCATGGAGGACAGGGAGGACAGGGAGGTCAGGGGGGTGGACAGCTGGGGGGTCCGTCGCACGGGGCTGCCTTCCACTCGACGGCATTGGTCCGGACCTATTTGACACAGCTGACGGGGCCACATCAAGGGGTGGGCGGTGCGGAGTCGGTTCCGGCGGGCCGGGAAGCACCGGTGGCTCACGGGTCAGGGGTCACGCCTTGCGGTAGCCGTACGCCTCCGTGGCCGCAGCCGCGACCGCGGCGAGGTCCGCGCCGGCCGACGCGGTCACCACGGCCGCCACCGCGCCCTCCACGAACGGGGCGTCCACCAGGCACGCGCCGTCCGGAAGTTCGTCGCCTTCCGCCAGCAGCGCCTTCACGGTGAGGACGGCGCTGCCGAGATCGGCCAGGACGGCGACGCCCACGCCCCGGTCGACCCGCGCGGCGGCCGCCGAGATCAGCGCCGCGCTCGTACCGAGACGCCCGTCCTCCGTCCCGCCGGCGGCGGCCACGGGAGCGGTGGCGCCGCCCTGGGCGAGCCCCGTGGCGAGGGCGGCGACCGCCTCGGCGACGGGGCCGCTGTGCGACACGAGGACGATGCCGACCATGCCGGGCCTGTCGACCGACGGGCCGTCAGCCATGATCGTCCCGCTGCGCGTCCACGCCCCCCGCGGTCTCCGCGAGCGCCTCGAAGAGCAGTGCCGAGGAGGTCGCGCCCGGGTCCTGGTGCCCGACGCTGCGCTCGCCCAGATAGCTGGCCCGGCCCTTGCGCGCCCGCAACGGCGTCGTCGCGAGAGCACCCTCCCGCGCGGCGTCCCGGGCGGCGCCGAAGGAGGTGCCGAGGGCGTCCACCCCGGGGAGGAGCGCGTCCAGCATCGTCTTGTCGCCGGGCGCGGCGCCGCCGAGCGCGGCCACGGCGTCGACGCCGGTACGCAGCGCTTCGGCGAACCCCGCCTCGTCGACCTCGGTGGCGTCACCGAGCGCCTTGCCGGTGCGGCGCAGCAGCGTGCCGTAGAGCGGCCCCGACGCGCCGCCCACGGTGGAGATCAACTGCCGCCCGGCCAGCGTGAGGACGGCGCCCGGAGTGGCGGGGGCCTCCTTCTCCAGGGCGGCCGCGACGGCGGTGAACCCGCGCCGCAGATTGCTGCCGTGGTCGGCGTCGCCGATGGGCGAGTCCAGCTCCGTGAGCCGGGCCGCCTCACGGTCGACGGCCGCGGCGGCGTTCGTCAGCCAGTGGCGGAAGAAGTCGGCGTCGAGCACGGGTTTCTCCTTTGCGCGATCGGCGTGCCCATACTTACGGGGACTATCAGACGCCCCAGCGCAGCGCGGCCGTACTGACCGGCGCGTCCCACAGCCGCAGCAGCTCCTCGTCGACCTGGCACAGCGTCACGGACGCCCCGGCCATGTCCAGCGACGTCACGTAGTTGCCGACGAGGGTGCGCGCCACGGGCACACCGCGCTCGACGAGTACGCGCTGCACCTCGGCGTTGAAGCCGTAGAGCTCCAGGAGGGGCGTGGCCCCCATGCCGTTGACGAGCAGGAGTACGGGATTGCGCGGGCGCAGGTCCTCCAGTACGGCGTTCACGGCGAAGTCGGCGATCTCGCGGGAGGTCATCATCGGGCGCCGCTCACGGCCCGGCTCCCCGTGGATGCCGATGCCCAACTCCAGCTCGCCCGGGGGCAGCTCGAAGGTGGGGCCGCCTTTGGCCGGCGTGGTGCACGCGCCGAGCGCGACCCCGAAACTCCGCGCGCTCTCGTTGACCTGCCGGGCGATCGCCTCGACCCGCTCCAGCGGCATGCCCGCGTCGGCCGCGGCGCCCGCCAGCTTCTCCACGAAGAGTGTGGCGCCGGTGCCGCGGCGCCCGGCGGTGCCGAGGCTGTCGGTGACCGCCACGTCGTCGTCGACGAGCACCTTCGCGACCTGGATGCCCTCGTCCTCGGCGAGCTCCGCGGCCATGTCGAAGTTGAGCACGTCGCCCGTGTAGTTCTTGACGACGAACAGCACGCCCGCACCACTGTCCACGGCGGCCGCGGCCCGCACCATCTGGTCCGGCACGGGCGAGGTGAACACCTCTCCGGGACAGGCGGCCGACAGCATCCCCGGCCCCACGAACCCTCCGTGCAAAGGCTCGTGCCCGGACCCGCCGCCCGAGACGAGGGCCACCTTTCCCGCCACGGGGGCGTCCCTGCGGACGATCACGCGGTTCTCGACGTCGACCGTCAACTCGGGATGCGCGGCAGCCATGCCGCGCAGCGCGTCGGCGACGACCGTCTCGGCGACGTTGATCAGCATCTTCACGGGTACCTCCTGGTGGGCTCGGCAGGTGGGCCGCCGGACTGCCCCGGTCGGTCGCGGGTGAGCGGGAGTGCTGTTGTCATGGGCAGTATCGGCCTGCTCGGCCACTGCCCTTCCGTCCGCCGGCTCAAGCGTTTGTCGCACGTGGCCGGATCATCCCCCGCCCCGACCGCGTCGTCCCGCGCGAGGACCGGCCGCCACGCCCGCGAGATCTTCGGCGAACACACGTCCGACCATGGCGAACGCACCTGTGCGGCAGCAGGAGGAGAACCCGGGTCCGGCCGGGCCTCATCCCGTGCCCGTCGGAACTCCCGTTGGCCTGAACAACCCTGCCGACTCAAGCCATGGCGCATTAGACTCGCCATGATTGATCACGGGGAGGCCGCAATTGTTGCATGTCGCTTTAGTGAACATGCCATTCGCCGACTGGAATCGTCCGTCATTCGCCCTGGGGCAGTTGTCCACTCTCGTTCACCGGGAGTTCGACGACCAGGCGCAAGCGCGCGTGTGCTATCTCAACCAGGACATGGCCGAGTTCTTCGGGACACGTCTGTACGAGGCCCTCTCGGTAAGTCACGATCATGTTGACACAGGGATCGGGGACTGGCTGTTCCGGCACATCGCCTTTCCCGACGAGGCCGACACCGCCACCGAGTACTTCCAGCGCTACTACCGGGGTGCCCGATGGGCCGACTTCCGTGAGCGGATCCTGTCGGCGCGGGAGGGACTGCGGGACTTCTGCGAGGAACTGATCGACCGTTACCGGCTTGCCGAGGCCGACATCGTGGGGTTCAGCTCGATGTTCGCCCAGCATGTGCCGTGTATCGCTCTGGCGCGGCTGATCAAGGAGCGCAGTCCGCGGACGCTCGTCGTGCTCGGCGGGGCGAACTGCGAGGCGCCCATGGGCTCGGTGGTCGCCGAGCATGTGCCGGCCGTCGACTTCGTCTTCTCCGGGCCCGCGCTGAACACCTTCGGTGCGTTCATGCGGTGTGTGCTCGACGACGACGTGGAGCGCGCCGACGCCGTTCCGGGAATCCTTTCCGAGCGGAACTGCCGGGACCAGCGCTTCCGCAAGGCCATCGGCGCGGAACGCGATATCGACGACTTCTTCCTGCCCGACTACGACAGTTTCTTCGAGGCGCTGGAGAGTCATCCGGAACTGCGGCGCACGGGGACCAGCAAACCGATGCTGTTCTTCGAGACGTCCCGCGGCTGCTGGTGGGGACAGCGTTCACACTGCACCTTCTGCGGACTGAACGGCGAAAGCATGGCCTTTCGGGCCATGGCCCCGGACCTGGCCGTCCGGCAGTTCGAGTGGCTGTTCGGCTTCGCGCCCGAATACACCTCACTTTTCTGCACGGACAACGTCATGCCACGCAATTACTCGCGCGAGGTCTTCCCCCGGCTCGACCCGCCGCCGGGGACCGAGATCTTCTACGAGGTCAAGCTTCCGCTGAGCCGCCAGGACCTGCGCGCCATGACGGACGCGGGCGTCACCGTCGTCCAGCCCGGCATCGAGGCGCTGTCCTCCTCGACGCTCAAACTGATGGGCAAGGGCACGACCGCTTTCCAGAACCTGCAGTTCCTCAAGAACTGCGAGGAGTTCGGAATCAAGCCCGAGTGGAACCTGCTCATCGGATTCCCCGGCGAGGAAGCGGACGTTTACCGCAAGTACGTCGAGGAAATGCGTGACTTCGTCCACCTGGTGCCGCCGCACGGCGTGTACATGGTGCGCTTCGACCGCTTCAGCCCCTACTTCAAGCGGAGCGACGAGTACGGGCTCGCCCTGAAGCCGGTGGACTACTACTCCCTCACGTATCCCTTCGACGAGTCGGCGCTGGCCGATCTCGCGTACTTCTTCGCCGACCAGAACCTGGCGCCGTACATGCTCGACGCGGTCGAGTGGCACGACGAGTTGAGCGCGCTGATCACCCAGTGGCGTGCGGCCTGGTACGGGGAGGACGGAGCGGCCCGTCATGAGCTGCGGCTGGTCACCGATGACGACGGCCGGCTCGCGGTCCGGGACTCCCGTTCCGGGACTCTCCGGGTGCGTCCGGTCGACGCGGCCACCGGCCGGCTGCTGCGCCGCCTGTCCTCGCCGGCCAAGCCCGAGCAGCTGGCCCGGGACTGGCCGGAGGGGCCGGACGACCTGCGGCGGCGCCTGGACACGCTCGCCGAGCAGCGGTACCTCTTCGCGGAGAACGGCCGGGTGATGAGCCTCGTGCTGACCGGAGCGGACGGCGAGATCGAGGAGCCGGCCCGGGAGGAGCCCGCCGCGGTCGGCGCCCGGCGGCTGTTGCCGCTGCTGCCGGAGGCACCGCCATGACGGTCGAGAGCACCCCGATGTTCCCGCTGGTCGTCGAGGGGCACGGCGAGCCGGCCGTCGAACGGCTGCGCGCCGGCCGCGAAGAGCTCCGGGCCGCGCTGCGCGAACGCGGCGCGCTGCTGCTGCGCGGCTTCGACGTGGAGGGCGCCGACGGTTTCGCGGACATCGTCCGCGCGCTCTCCGGTGAGCCGCTGCCGTACACCGAGCGTTCCTCCCCGCGGAGCGTGATCAAGGGGAACATCTACACGTCCACCGACTACCCGCCCGGCGAAGAGATCTTCCTGCACAACGAGAACTCGTACCAGGCCAGTTGGCCCATGACGCTGTACTTCCACTGTGTGCGCCCGCCGCTCACCCGGGGCGCCACCCCGCTGGCCGACACCCGCCGGGTGCTGGCCGCCGTCGACGACGGGGTGCGCCGGGAGTTCGAGCGGCGCGGCTGGACGGTCGTACGCAACTACGGCGACCTGGTCGGCCTGGAGTGGCAGGAGGCGTTCGCCACCGCGGACCGCGCGGAGGTCGAGGGGTACTGCCGGGAGCGGGGCATCGAGGCACAGTGGCTGCCCGGCGGCGGACTGCGCACCCGGGCGGTACGGGAGGCCGTGCACCGGCACCCGGTGACCGGAGAGCCGGTGTGGTTCAACCACACGGCGGTCTTCCACGCCACCACGCTGCCGGAGTCGGTCCGCCTCGGGCTGCTGGAGATGCTGGGCGAGGAGAACCTCCCCAGCCAGACCTACTACGGCGACGGCGCACCGATCCCGGACGACGTCATGGACCATCTGAGGGCCTGCTACCGAGCCGCGGCGACCCGCTTCGACTACCGAGCGGACGACGTCCTGGTGATCGACAACATGCTGGTCTCGCACGGCCGCGAGCCGTTCACGGGGCCCCGCCGGATCGCGGTCGCCATGGCGGAGCCGTACACCCCCGACCGCTAGCCCCAGGACGGAAGACCTCGCATGTGCGCCGCGCGTTCCCTCCGGTCCAACCGGGACTTCTCCGTCTTCTGGGCGGTCCAGGCGCTCTCCGAGGTCGGCAACGCCTTCTCCCTGGTGGCGCTCCCGCTGCTGGTGCTGCACACCACCGGGTCGGCGGCGCAGATGGGGTTGCTCACGGCCGTCGCGGGCGTCGCCGCGCTGCTCACCGGTCTGGTGGGCGGCGCCTGGGCCGACCGCTTCGACCGGCGGCGTCTGCTGATGCTGTGCGACGCCGCCCGTCTTGTGCTGTACGGCGTGATCCCGCTCTGCTGGGCTCTGAGCCCGCAGATCTGGCTGCTGTACGTGGTCATGGCGCTGGCCTCGGTCTTCGAGATGCTGTTCAGGATCACCTATGTCACCGCCGTGGCCAACCTCGTCGACAAGGAGCAGATCGTCGCGGCGAACGGCCGGCTGGAGGCGACGAACGCGATCGCGTACATCGCCGGCCCGGCCCTGGCCGGTGTGGTGGCCGGGTTCTTCGGGCCGACGGCCGCCGTCGCCATCAACGCGGGCAGCTTCGGGATCTCCCTCGTGGGCCTGGCGTTCATCAGGCTCAGGCCCACCGCGCGGCCGTCGGACGAGGACGCCGGGAGCAAGGCGGCGCGGGGGCGGGACCTGCGCTCCGGCTTCCGGGTCGGCGCCGCGTTCCTGTGGCGTACGCCGGTGCTGCGGTCGCTCACCGTGCTGCTGACCGTCACCACCTTCCTCAGCCTGGGCATGACCGACGTGTTCATCTACCACCTGCGGCACGGTCTGGAGCAGGACGAACGCACGGTGGGCTACGTCCTCGCGCTGGCCGGGCTCGGCACCTGCGTGGCCGCCGCCGCGACCGCCAGGCTGCGCCGCTCCTGGGGGTTCGGCCGCTGCTGGCTCGGCGCGATGAGTCTGTGCTCGGTGTCGATACTGGTCCTCGGCGGCACCGGGCAGGTGTCCGTGGCGGCCGTGACGATCTGTCTGTACTCCTTCGGCATGGCGCTGGCGGGCGTCTGCTCGATGTCCCTGCGGCAACAGGTCACGCCGGACCATCTGCTCGGCCGGGTCACCTCCGCGTTCTGGACGATCCACGGCAGCCTCGCGCCCCTCGGTGCGGCCCTGCTCACCGCGCTGGTCGGCCGGCTCGGGACACGTGGGCCGCTGACCGCGGTGGCCGTCGTCTTCCTGGCCGTGGCCGTGGCCGCCGCCTTCACTCCCATCCGACAGCGCCACCCGGAGAAGACCGCCGTACAGCCCCCGCTGGAAGGGCCTACCGACGCGCCGGCACCACGGGAGGAGAGCCTCCGGCCGGACTGACTCCCGATCCGTCACCGCGCCCGCCGCACCGCGAACCAGGGAAGGCCATCGTGCACGACGACCCGGAAATACGACCGACGGCCCACTCGCCACAGACGCCCCGGCTGCCGCTCTCCCACGGCCAGGAAAGACTCTGGTACCTGGAGCAGATCGCCGTCGGCGCCCCCGTCCACCACGTGTCCGCCGCCACCCTCGTCGAGGGCCCACTGGACGCAGGCCGGCTCGCGTCCGCGCTGCGGGACTGTGTCTTCCGCCACGAACTGCTCCGCAGCACCTTCGACGAGCGCGGGGACGGGCCGCGCCGTACCGTCCGCGCCACGGCCGAGGTGCCGCTGCGGCGACTGGACCTCGCGGGCGGGCCCGTGCCCGAGGCGGAGCTGCGCGGTGTGCTCGCCGAGGAGAGCGCCCGGCCCTTCGCCCTCGACCGCGGGCCCGCGATGCGCGCCACCCTGGTCCACACCGGCGAACAGCGGCACGTGCTGCTGCTCACGGCCCACCGCATCGTCGCCGACCGGGCCTCGCTCACCGTGCTGGAGCGTGAACTCGCCCGCACTTACGCGGAGTTGAGCGAGGGCCCGGCGCAGCCCCCGCCCTCGTACACGGACCGGGTGGCCCTGGAGCGGGAGGGCACGGACGAAGGGCTGCCGTACGGGGAGCGGCAGTCGGAGGCGATCCCGCCGCTCGCCCCACCACTCGACCTGCCGCTCGACCGGACCCGGCCGAGGAGGCCGACCCACCGGGCGACGGTCCGCAGGCTGATCATCGACGCCCGGCACGCCGAGGCCCTACGGCTGCTCGCCCGCGAGGAGGACGTACCCGCGTGGGCGGTGCCGGCCGCCGCCTTCGCCGTGCTGCTGGCGCGCTGGACGGGCCGGTACGACGTCGTGTTCGGCACCCCCGTGGACCGTCGCCCGCCGGCGTCCGAGCGGACGGCGTTCGGGCCGTACGAGGATGTGCTCCCGCTGCGGGCCGATCTGACGGGCCGCCCCTCTTTACGGGAAGCGGTCCGTCGTGTCGCGCGCACCCGGGACGAGGCGGAGCCGCACGCCGGAGCCCCCCTCTGCCAGGCGGTCCTCGCCGTGACGGGCACGCGGCGTACGGGCTTCACCGCGGCGGGGCTCACCACGTCCGCGCTCACCCTGGACGACACGACCGTTCCCTACGATCTGCAGTGCACGGTGACCGAGGCCGACGGGCGGGGCGACGTCGAGGCCGAGCTGCGCCTCGCGTCCGACCTCTGGCTGCCGGAGTCGGCCGACCGCATGACGACCGCCTTCCGTACGCTGCTCACCGTCCTCGCCGAGAACCCCGACCGGCGGATCGGGGACATCCCCGTACTGTCGCCCGAGGACCGGGCCCGGATCGACGCCTGGAACGCGACCGACCGTCCGCTGCCCGAACCGGCCACCGTGGACGGGCTGTTCCGCGTGTGGGCGGACCGCACCCCACAAGCCGTCGCCCTCACCGACCGCACCGGGACCTGGACGTACGCGCAGCTCCGGGACCGGGCCGGCCGAGTCGCACGCACCCTGATCGCGGCCGGGGTCACCCAGGACTCCGTCGTCGCCCTGCACATGCGACGCTCCGCCGACCTGGTCACGGGCATGCTCGGCGTGCTCCTCGCCGGCGGCGCACCTCTCGTCCTCGACCCCGGCCACCCCGAGGAACGACTGCGGTCCATGGCCGACGACGCCGAGATCTCGGCCGTCCTCAGCCGCGCCGAACCCCCCGCCTGGCTGCACGGTCCGGGCGTACCCGTACTGCGACTCACCGACGCGGAACACGACGGCGCCGTCGGCCCGCTTCCGCGGTCGCGCTCGCACCCCGTCGGGCTGGCCGCCGTGGTGCACACCTCCGGGTCGACCGGGCGTCCCAAGGCCGTCGGGATACCCCATCGGGCCGTCGTGCGGTTGATCACCGCGACCGACTACGTGTCCATCGGCCCCGGCGACGTCCTGCTGCACCTCGGTGACCCGGCCTTCGACATCACCGCCTTCGAGGTGTGGGGGGCGCTGTGCAACGGCGCACGGGTGGACGTGCTGCCCGGCGACGAACCCCTCGGCCCCGACGAGGTGCTGGCCGCGCTGCGTGAGCTGCGGCCCACGATCGTCGCCCTCACCGGCACGCTCTTCAACCGGGTGGCCGACATCGACCCGACGGCCTTCGGCGGGCTGCGCCATCTCTTCGTCGTCGGAGAGGTGATGGACCCCCGTCGCACGCGTGCGGTGCTCCGCGGCGGCGCGCCGCCCGCGCACCTGCACAACGGCTACGGCCCGAGCGAGAACGCGACGTTCTCCACGACCCACCTGGCGGACCGGCTGGCGGAGGACGCCAGGAGCGTGCCCATCGGCTGCGCCCTCACCAACACCACGCTGCACGTCCTCGACCGAGAGCTGGGCCCCGTGCCGATCGGCGTGACCGGCGAGTTGTACGTCGGCGGGCTCGGGGTCGCCCGGGGCTATCTGGGCCGCCCGGGCCAGACCGCGGAACGCTTCCTGCCGGATCCGTTCGCTCCCCGGCCGGGTGCGCTGATGTACCGCACCGGCGACCTGGTGCGAAGGCTCCCGGACGGGGCGCTGGACTTCCTCGGCCGGGCCGACCAGCAGGTGAAGATCCGCGGCTACCGCATCGAGCCGGGGGAGGTCGAGGCGGCCCTGCTGGCCCGCGAAGACGTGCGCGAGTGCGTCGTGCGCGCCGTCGACGTCGCCGAGGACCGGCGGCTCGTCGCCTACGTCGTCCCCGCGCCGGGGCGTAGGCCGTCCCCGCCGGAGCTGCTCGGCCGGCTCCGGGACCGGCTGCCGTCGCACATGGTGCCCGGCCATGTCGTCCTGCTGGACGCGCTGCCCACGACGCCCAGCGGGAAGATCGACGGACGGGCGCTGCCCGGCATCGCCGAGATCGACGGCGGCCCGCCGGACGCGGACACGGTGCCACCGAGGACGGCGACGGAGCGCGCCCTGTGGGAGATCTGGGCGGACGCCCTGCGCGTGCGGTCCTTCGGGGTGTACGACAGTTTCTTCCTCATCGGCGGTCACTCGCTGCTGGCCTCGGTGGTGCGCGCCTCGATCCGCGAACGGCTCGGCGTGGCCCTGCCGTTGCGGACACTGTTCGACGCGCCGACCCTGGCCGGCCTCGCCGTCGAGGTCGAGCGGGCCACCGACGAGGCGGCGGCCGTACGAGCGTCCGCGGGCGCGGACGACGACCCGGAACAACTCGACGGCCTGGTGGCCGAACTGGAGCGGCTCGCCGGGCCCCGGCGAGCCGAGGGACGAGCGGGGGGAACCGCATGACGCGCACTACCAAGACGGCCGACGCGATCGACGCGGACCTGCGGGCCAGGATCGAACGCCTCCCCGCCGGGCAGCGGGCCCTGCTGCGCCAGCGCCTGTGGGAGAAGGGAGCCCCGACCGGGCTGCCCGCATGGGACGACGACGGCGAGGCCCCCGCGTCCTTCACCCAGCGCCGGATGGCGTTCCTTTCCGGCCTCGACCCGGACAGCGCGGCCTACCACAGTCCCGTCGTGCACCGCCTCACCGGACCGCTGGACGACACCGCCCTCGAAGCCGCCCTCAACGACCTGCTGCGCCACCACGCGGTCCTGCGCACCGTCCTGCCGGTCCGGGACGGCCGCACCGTGCAGCGGGTCCTGCCGCACCGGCATCAGCCGCTGCCCGTCGTCGACCTGACCGCGCTGCCCGGCCACGACCGGCAGGCGGAGGCCGAGCGGCTCGCCCGTGCGGACGCCGAGGAGAGGTTCGACCTGGCCGAGGGACCGCTGGTGCGGTTCCGGCTGCTGCGCCTCGCCGCCGACGACGCGGTCCTGGTGCTCACCTTCCACCACGCGGTCGTCGACGGCTGGTCGCTGGGCGTCCTCCTGAGCGACCTGGGCACCGCGTACGGGGCACGCCTCGACGGGCGGGCACCCGAACCGCCCGCCCCCACGGTGCAGTACGCCGAGTACGCGCGCTGGCAGCACGAGTGGGCCGAAGGCGACGAGGCCGCAGGACAGTTGGACTACTGGGAGCGCAGGCTGGCCGGCGCCCCGGACCCGATGCCGCTGCCCGCCGACCGTCCCCGCCCCGAGCGGCCCGGGGGGCGCGCCGGATCCACCGTGTTCACCGTTCCCGCACCCGTGACCGACGAGTTGCGCAAGGTGGCGGCGCGCACCGGCAGCACCCTGTTCATGGCACTGCTCGCCGCGTTCCAGATCGTGCTCGCCCGGTACGGCGGCCACGACGACGTGGTGGTCGGCACCCCCGTCGCCAACCGGCGCTACCGCGGCTTCCACGATCTGGTCGGCTTCTTCGCCAACTCGGTCCCGCTGCGCTCACGGGTCGCACCGCGGGCGTCCTTCGAGGAGTTCCTCGCCGAGGTCCGCACGACGTGCCTGGAGGCGTACGAGAACCAGGACGTGCCCCTCGACCTGGTCGCCCGGCGGCTGCACCCGGAGCGCGGCCCCGGCCGGAACCCGATCTACCAGGTCAACTTCACCCTCCACAACACGCCACTGCGCCCGGTCCGCACCCTGCCCGGCGGTATCGGTCTCGCCCCGCTGGACCACCTGGACCACGACGCCGCCCGCTTCGACCTCGACCTGAACATCTGGGAGACCGACGCCGGACTGGAGGGCCGGCTCATCCACGCCACGGACCTGTTCGACACGGCCACCGGTGAGCGGCTCGCCCGTTCGCTGGGCGTCCTGCTCGCCGCCGTGGCCGCCGCCCCCGACACGCGGGTCGGTGAACTGCCGCTGCTGACGGACGAGGAGCGCGAGCGGGTCCTGCGCGAGGGCCACGGCGCGACCGCCGCCCGCCCCGAGGACGTACGCGTGGACCGGCTCTTCGCCGAGCGGGCGCGCACCACTCCCGACGCGGTGGCGGTGTCGGCGCCGGGCCGCGCCGACCTCACGTACCTCGATCTCGACCGCCGTGCCAACGGCCTCGCGCACCGGCTGCGCGGCCTCGGCGCCGGTCGCGGCCGCGTCGTCGCGGTGCTGTTGCCCCGCACGCCCGAGGCGGTGGTCGCGCTGCTCGCCGTACTGAAGAGCGGCGCCGCGTACGTGGCGCTCGACCCGGCCTATCCGCCGGCCCGGCGCGGCCACATGCTGCGCGACAGCGGGGCCGTACTGCTGATCACCGAAGCAGGGCCCGGCGACCCGGGCGACCTGGATGTGCCGGACGTCCCGGTCGTCGCGCTGGACCCGGACCGGGTGGCCGAGGAGGCGACCGGGGCCCCGCCCACAGGCGACGGCGGGCCCGACGACCTGATGTACCTGATGTACACCTCCGGCTCGACCGGCGGGCCCAAGGGCGCCATGCTCTCCCACCGCCAGGTCGCCAACTACCTGCTGTGGGCGGTGGAGACGTACCTGCCGCCCGAGGCGGACGGCGCCGTCCCCCTGCACTCCTCGCTCTCCTTCGACCTGACCGTCACGAGCCTGTTCGCCCCGCTCCTTGCCGGCCGGCGCCTGCTGCTCGCCGATGACTCCGGTGTACCCGGTGAGGCCCTGCGCTCCTCGGCCGAGGCGGACACCGGCCTCGCGTTCGTCAAGCTCACCCCCTCGCACCTGAAGATGCTGGAGGGCTCCGCGGCCCCCGCGCGTGCCGGGGCGTGGACCCGCACCCTGGTCGTCGGCGGCGAGGAACTGCACGAGGAGCGGCTCGCGGCCTGGCGCACCGGTTCCGGAGCGCCCCGGATCGTCAACGAGTACGGCCCCACCGAGACCGCCGTGGCCTGCGCCGCGTACGACAGCGCGCACCCGTCCGGCGGCTTCGGCCGGGTGCCGATCGGCAGGCCCGTGCACCACACGCGGCTGTACGTGCTCGACGAGGCGATGAACCCGGTGCCACCGGGCGCGCCCGGAGAGCTGTACGTCGGCGGGGATGGCGTCTGCCACGGCTACTGGAACCGCCCCGGCCCGACGGCGGAGCGTTTCGTTCCCGACCCCTTCGGCGGCGAGCCGGGCGGACGTCTGTACCGGACCGGTGACCGGGTGCGCCGGACGGCCGACGGGGACCTCGAATACCTCGGCCGCCTCGACGACCAGGTGAAGATCCGCGGTCACCGGGTCGAGCCGCAGGAGGTGGCCGCCGCGCTGGCCCGGGACCCGGCGGTCCGGGAGGCCGCCGTGATCGCACACGGCTCCACCCCCGAGTCCCGGCAACTGGTCGCCTTCGTCAGCCCGGACACCGACACCGACGCCGTCGCACCGTCGGACGCGGCGGCCGAGACGGCCTGGGTGGACCACTGGCGGACGCTGTACGAGGACACCTACGGCTGCGCGGAGCGCCCCGCCGACCCGTCGTTTGATCTGACCGGCTGGAACAGCAGCTATACCGGCGAGCCGATGGAGGCCGACGGGATGCGCGAGTGGCTCGACGCCACGGTCGACCGCATACGCGCGCTGCGGCCGCGCCGCGCCCTGGAGATCGGCTGCGGCACCGGCCTCATCCTCGCCAGGACCGCCCCCGACTGCGACTTCTACCAGGGCGTCGACCTGTCCGAGCAGGTCGTCGAACGGCTGCGGCGCGAGGTCGCCGCCACCGTCGACGCCCCCGAGCGGATCGGGCTGCGGGCCGACCCCGCCCATCGCGCGATCCGCCCGGGCGAGACGTACGACACCGTGATCCTGAACTCCGTGGTCCAGTACTTCCCGTCCGTGGACTATTTGCTGGCGGTCCTGGAGCGGGCGATCGACGCGCTGCCCGCCGGTGGCCATGTGTTCCTCGGCGACCTGCGCAACCTCGCCCTCCTGGACGCCTTCCACGCCTCCGTCGCCGCCCACCGGGCGAAGCCGGGCACGCCCGACGCCGTCCTGCGCGGCGAGACCACCTGGGGCGTGGAGACCGAGAACGAACTCTGCCTCGACCCCCGGCTCTTCGGCCAACTGGCCGCACGGTGGCCGCGGGTCGGCCCGGTCAGGGTCCTGCCCAAGCGGGGAACGGCCGACAACGAACTGACCCGGTACCGCTACGACGTCATCCTCACGGTCACCGGCGAGTGCACGGCGCACGACGGCCCCGAGGCCGCGTCACCGCCGGAGCGGGACTGGCAGGCGGAGCACCTGGACGCGGACGCCCTGGGCACGCTGCTCGGCGCCGAGCGCCCCGACCGGCTTGTGCTGCGCGGCATCCCCAACGCCCGGCTGACGGGAGACCTGCGGCTGCTGGCCCGGCTCTCCGGCGCGGCGCCGGACACCGTACGACCGGGCGTCGACCCGGAGGAGCTGTGCCGCCTCGCCGGGCACCACGGGTACGACGCCGAACCGAGCTGGGCCGAGGGACGGCCCGACGGCTCCTACGACCTGCTGCTGCACCGCCGCGGAACGCCCCCGACGGTGCCGCCACCGGTGGTCACCACCACGGAACCGCACAGGCTCGCGACCGCACCGCTCTGGCGCCCCGCGGCGCTCGCCGCACTGCCCGGGATCGAGTCCCGGCTCGCCGAACGGCTGCCCGGCCCCCTGCTTCCCTCCCGGTACGTCGTCCTGCGCCGGATCCCGCTCAACGCCAACGGCAAAGTCGATCGCGCCGCGCTCACCGACCTGCCGCTGACCACCGAGAACCCCGAGAACACGGACGCCACCGGGGCGCCCGAAGCGCGGCCGGAGGCCACGCTCACGCCCACCCAACACCGGATGGCCGCCATCTGGAGCGAACTGCTCGGCCGCGACGGCATCCGCGCCGAGGACGACTTCTTCGACCTCGGCGGGCACTCCCTGCTCACCTTCCGGCTCGTGTTCCGGCTGCGGGAGGAGTTCGAGGTGGAGGTGCCGATCCGCGGGCCGTTCGACGCCTCGACCCTCGGTGCGCTGGCCGCCCTCGTCGACGGCCTGACCGCCGAGAAGAACGGGCCCGTGCTGCCCGCCCTGGTCCCCGCCGAACGGGACGGGGCCGTACCGGCCTCCTTCGCCCAGGAACGCCTGTGGTTCCTCCACCAGATGGACCCGGACACCGCCCAGTACAACTTCCCGGTCTTCGTCCGGCTGACGGGCGAACTCGACATCGGCGCGCTGCGCCGGGCGGTGGCGGAGATCGTACGTCGGCACGAGGTGCTCAGGACCGTGATCACCGTCCGTGACGGGCAGCCGTTCCAGACCGTACTGCCCGCCGAGCCACCCGCGCTGCCGCTCACCGACCTGACGTCGTACCCGCCGGAGCGGCGGGAGACGGAGGCGCGGCGGCTGGCGAAGGAGCAGTACGCCGAGGCTTTCGACCTGGCCACCGGGCCCGTACTGCGGGCCGGGCTGCTCCGACTCGGCCCGGTGGACCACGTACTGCTGCTGACGGCCCATCACATGACGGTGGACGGCTGGTCGGCCGCCGTCCTCCGTGACGAACTGGCCGAGCTGTACGCGGCGGACCGTGAGCGGCGCTCGCCCCGACTGGCCGAACTGGTCGTGCAGTACGCGGACTACGCGGTCTGGCAGCGCCGGCTCGCGGAGGCCGGCCACTTCGACCGGCTGGTGGAGCACTGGACCGCACGCCTGAGCGGCATCCTCGACCTGCCGGGGCTGCCCCTGGACCGGCCGCGCCCGGCGCACCCCGAACACCGGGGCGAGAGCCTGCGCTTCCGCATCCCGGCCCCGGCCGCGGACGGGGTGCGCGCGCTGTGCCGGGAGGAGGACAGCACCCTGTTCATGGCGCTGCTCGCCGCGCTGTTCGCCGTGGTGAACCGGCAGACGGGGGAGACAGATCTCGTGGTGGGCTCGGACGTCGCAGGACGCTCCGACAGCAGGACCGAACCGCTGATCGGCTTCTTCGTCAACCAGATCGTCCTGCGCGCCGATCTCACCGGCGCCCCGACCTGGCGCGACCTGCTGGGCCGCACCAAGGAAGTGGCGCTGGACGCCTACGCGCACCAGGACCTGCCGTTCGAGGAGGTCGTCAAGGCCCTCAGCCCGCCCCGTACCCGCAACCAGAGCCCGCTGTTCCAGATCAAGCTGGTGCTCAACAACAACCGGCGGGCCGCCGACGCCATGGCCGGCCTGCGGCTGAGCCCCTTCCAGGTGGACCTCATCGACACCAGCCGCTTCGACATCACCCTCGTCCTGGAAGAGGACGACGACGGGATCGCCGGGTTCCTCAACTACGACCCCGACCTCTTCGACGCGTCGACCATGGAGGAACTGCGCGAGCGGTACGTCACGCTGGTCGCCGACATGGCCGCCCGACCGGACGCCTCGATCGCCGAAGCACCCCTGCCCACGACGGCCCGGCCGACCCGCCCGGCCCGCTCCGCGTCGGGACGGTCCGGGCGGCGAGGCCCCGGTGCCCTGCGCGGGATCAAGCCCACCAAGGTCGCCGTGGCCTCGGACGACGTGGTCGTACGGGAGCCGCTGCGGGACGGAGCCGACCTGCCGCTCGTGCTGCGGCCGGCCCGCCCCGACGTCGACCCGGTGGCCTGGGCCCGCGCGCACCGCACCCGGCTCGACGCCGATCTGGAACGGCACGGCGCCCTGCTGTTCCGGGGCTTCGGCATCACCGACCCGGACGCCCTGGAACGCTTCGCCTCCGTCTTCGTCGACGACCTCTTCGGCGAGAACGGCGAGCACCCGCGCGCCGCACTCGGCGGCAACATCTACACGCCGGTGTTCTTCCCGCCGGAGGAGAAGCTGCTCTGGCACAACGAGAACTCCTTCAACGACGAGGGCCCCACCCGCATCTGGTTCTGCTGCGCCCGCCCGGCCGACTCCGGCGGCGAGACACCCGTGGTCGACAGCCGCGCCGTCCACCGCGCGCTCGACCCGGCGCTGCGCGAGGAGTTCACCGCCAAGGGGGTCATGTACGTCCGCAACTACGGCACCGGGCTCGGGCTCGACTGGCGGGACGTCTTCCGGACCGGGGACCGGGCCGAGGCCGAGGCCCGCTGCGCCCGGCAGGGACTGCGCTACGAGTGGTACGGCGACCGGCTGCGCACCACCGCCGTACGGCCCGCCGTGCTGCGCCATCCGCGCACCGGCGAGTGGTCCTGGTTCAACCAGGCGCAGCACTGGCACACCGCGTGCCTCTCCACCGAGGCACGGGAATCACTGCTGTCCACCATGGCCCCGGAGGAACTCCCGCGCGGCTGCCGGTTCGGCGACGGCACCGCGATACCCGACGGGGCGATGCACGAGATCCTGCGGGTCTACCAGGAGCTGGAGGTCTCCTTCCCCTGGGAGCGCGGTGACGTGATGCTGCTGGACAACATCCTCGCCGCCCACGCCCGCAACCCTTTCCGCGGCGAACGCGAACTCCTCGTCGCCATGGGCGGCATGGTGAGCTACCGGTGACGGCGGAGACGGAGCAGGCGCGGCAGGCTCGGCAGGTGGAGGGGTTCCGGCTGTCGTTCCAGCAGCAGCGGCTGTGGGAGCTGGCCGAACTCGGCGTGCCGTCCTGGGCGCAGGCGCTCGTCACCATCGACGGCGAACTGGACACGGACCGGCTCACGTCCGCGCTGCACGACACGGTGGCCCGGCACGAAATCCTCCGCTCCGTCTACCGGCGGGTGCCGGGCACCCGCACCGCGCTGCTCGTCGTCCACGACGCGGACCGTCCGGGCCCGTCCTGGTTTTACGAGGAGCTGGAGCACCTGGACGAGACGGCGCGCGCGCACAGGATCGACGAGGAGTCCCGCGCCCGGCGAGAGCTGCCCCACGGCGGTCCTGACGACCCGGTGCTGAGGGCGGCCCTCTTCACCCTAGGCCCCCGCCGACACGCCCTGCTGCTCACCACCACCGCCCTGGCCGCCGACGGCCACACGCTGCGACTGCTCGTCGACGAACTGGCCGAACGGTACGCGGGCACACCGCCCACCGACGAGGTGCTCCAGTACAGCCAGTTCGCCGAGTGGCAGCATCAGGAGTTCGGCGAGTTCGGCGAGTTCAGCGGGTTCGGTGAGGAGCCACCACACCCCGCACCCGGCGGCTCCGCCCCGCGGCTGTCCCTGCCGCTGCGCCGGCTTGTCGGCTCCGGCCGACCGGAGCGCCGCACCGTCACCGCGCCCCTGCCGGACGGCATCACGGCCGCCGTCCACGACTACGCGCTGCGGCGTCGCGTGCGGCCGGGGGCCGTGCTGCTCGCCTGCTGGCAGACGCTGCTGGCCAGGATCGGCGGACAGCCCGACATCACCGTCGACGTGCTGCTCGACGGGCGGGAGTTCGAGGAGACGGCCACCGCCATCGGCCACTTCGCGCAGTGGGCCGAGGTCACCGCGCGGATCGACCCCGGCCTGGTCCTCGACGCCCTCGCCGCCCGCGCGGAACGCGCCCTGTCCGACGCCGAGGAGGCCCAGCAGGACACCCCCTGCTCCGGTGCCGCGGAGCGGGCGGGGCGCGACATCGGCTTCGTCTGCGCGGACACGTCGGCACCGCGGTGCGCCGACGGCGTCACCTACGCCGTGGCCTGGGACGACGTCGAGACCGAGTCCCACGCCCTGCGGCTGGCCTGCGCCCTGGGCGCGACGGAGGGCCGCACGACCTGGCACTACGACGGCCGTCAGTTCGACGACGCCTATGTCCGGGTGGTCGCCGACCAGTACGCCACACTGCTCGCCGAGTTGCTGGCCGCGCCCGCTACCCCCGTGCGCGAGGCGCACCTGCCTCCCGCGGCCGGTGCCGCCCGGACGCGGGACCACCTTCCGGCCCCGGCGGAGGGCCACTGCCTGCACGGCCTCGTCGAACGGCAGGCCCGACGCTCCCCGGACGCCCTCGCCGTCGTGGCCGGTACCGAGCGGCTGACCTTCCGGGAACTCGACGCGCGGGCGACCCGGTGGAGCGAAGCGCTGCGCGCCCGGGGCGTCCGCGTCGAAACCCCGGTGGCCGTGCGGGCGGCCCCCTCGGCCGCGCTAATCGTGGCGCTGCTGGCCGTGCTCAAGGCAGGCGGGGCGTATGTGCCGCTAGATCCGCGGCTCCCGCCTCTACGGACACGGGAACTCCTGGAACGGGCCGGATGCCGCATGCTGCTCACCGATCGGCCGGACGAGGCGGTGACGGCCGAGGGCGTCGCGTGCGTCGACCTGCGCGACCTGCCGCCGCCCGCGGCTACGGACGCGGAAGCCGAACCCGGACGGCTGTGCGAGGCAGGGCCGGACCACCTCGCGTACATCATGTTCACCTCCGGCTCCTCCGGGACGCCGAAAGGGGTGATGCTGCCCCACCGGGCCGTGTGCGACTACCTGCTGTGGAGTGCTCGGACGTACGTCGCCTCAGACGCCGTAGATGAGGACGGTGAGGGCGGTGAGGGCGGGGCGATGGCGCACTCCTCGATCGGCTTCGACCTCACCGTGACGAGTCTGTTCCTGCCGCTGGTCACCGGCCGTCCCGTCCTCCTCGACCCCGCCTGGCGGGACGCCCTCGCCCTCTCCGCGGACCTGGCCGACCGGACCGGCCTGGACCTGCTCAAGCTGACCCCGTCACACCTGAAGGTGATCAACCAGTCCGTGGAGCCGGGGGACTTGGCCGGCACCACCGGCGCCCTCGTCCTCGGCGGTGAGGCCCTGGACAGGGGTGCGGTCGACATCTGGACCGCCCACGCCCCGGGAACGAGGATCTTCAACGAGTACGGGCCGACCGAGACCGCCGTCGGCGTGTGCGTGCACGAGGTGGACGCCCACGACGGCCCCGGCCCCGTGCCCATCGGCCGGCCCATGGACCACGCCGAGATCCTCGTCCTGGACGAGGACCTCACCCCCGTGCCGGTGGGCGTGCCGGGTGAGATCCACATCGGCGGCACGAGCCTCGCCCGCGGATACCTGGGCGCCCCCGCCGCCACCGCCGAACGGTTCATACCGCACCCTTTCTCGCCGGAACCCGGCCGCCGTCTGTACCGCTCGGGCGACCTGGCCTGCGTCGGTCCGGACGGCCTGATCCGGTATCTGGGGCGGGTGGACGACCAGATCAAGGTCAACGGAGTACGGGTGGAGCCCGAGGAG
Organism: Streptomyces sp. NPDC003379; assembly: GCF_053589195.1. Taxonomy (NCBI): domain Bacteria; kingdom Bacillati; phylum Actinomycetota; class Actinomycetes; order Kitasatosporales; family Streptomycetaceae; genus Streptomyces; species Streptomyces sp. NPDC003379. Next base: position 136,124 of record NZ_JBSFRK010000011.1, read on the forward strand.
ATCCGGGCCGCGCTGCTGCGGCACCCCGCCGTGCGGGACGCCGCCGTCGTCCTGGTCGCGGACGAGGAACGCGGCGACCACCTGGCCGCCTGTGTCGTCGCCGACGACGTCCACGCCACAACCGCGCGGGCCCTGCGTGACCACCTGGACGAGCGGCTGCCGTCCCCACTGGTGCCGGCCACCTATGCCAGGACCGAGGCGCTACCCCTCACACCGAACGGCAAGGTGGACCAGGCCGCGGTGCGGTCACTCGTCCAGGCCGACGGCACCGGGTCTCCCGTCTCGTCGGTGGGTCGGGCGGGCCCGCCGACGGCCGACCCGGTGGAGGCCGCAGTGGCCCGGGTCTTCGAGGAACTGCTCGGAGTCGCCCCCGTCGGCGCGGAGGACGACTTCTTCGAACTCGGCGGCCACTCCCTGCTGGCCGTGCGGCTGATCGCCCGGCTCAACGAGGAGTTCCACGCCAGGCTCCCGGTCCCCGTCCTGTTCTCGGAGCCGGAGCCGGGGTCGGACACGTGGTCGGGGACGGCCCACGAGGTGAGGCGGCCCGGGAGGGCGGCCACGCCGAGGCACCTGGCCCGGCTGCTCAAGGCGGGCAACGCCGCTCAGCCCGCCCTGCCTGCCTTTCCCGCCCTCCCTGACGACATCGTGGCGCTGCGGCCCCGGGGCGAGGGCACCCCTCTGTTCTGCGTCCACCCGGCGGGCGGCGAGGCCATCGGCTTCCGCCACCTCGCCGCCTGCCACGAGCTGCGCGGCCCGCTGTACGCCCTCCAGACGTCGTCGGAAGGCGCCGACCACGAGGACCGGAGCGTCGAGGCGCTGGCCGCCCGCTACCTGGCGGCCGTACGCGCGGTGGCGCCGACCGGCCCGTATCGGCTGCTGGGCTGGTCCATGGGCGGCCTGGTGGCCTTCGAAATGGCCCGGCTGCTCGAACTGCGGGGCGAGCGCGCGGACATGGTCTTCCTCGTCGAGAGCTACCTCTCCGCACAGCTTTCGGAGTTCGACGAGGACGCCGACCGGGACGACGACCGGGAGGAGTCGGGCCCCATGGTGGCGGAGGAGGACCTGAGCGCCGCCGAGCTGCTCCGGCTGGACCTCCGACGGCACACCAACCGCGTCCATCTGCGGGCCGCCCGGGCCTACCACCCGTCGCGGTACGCGGGCCCGGTCGCACTCGTCCAGGCCGAGAAACAGGACGAGGACTTCCGGCGCGCCGCGATCCGCTCCTGGTCCCGTGTCTGCGCCCCCGCCCGGCTGACCCACCACGTCCTGGAAGGAGACCACCTGACCCTGTTCGAGCCGCCGTACGTCACCGAACTCGCCCGCCTGATCGACCGTGCCTCGGTCAGAACCGCGGACCTGGTCCGGGACAACTAACGGCCCTTGGGGGTGTAGCGCACCGGAAGGGGATCGTGTGAGGCCGCGGAGAGGACGATGAGCACCTTCTCGCCGGCCGCGACGGTGGCGTCCCCCAACTCCACCGGTTCCGCGGCGTACCGCAGGGTGCACTCCTTCACCGGGCCGTCGTAGCGCAGCGTCTCCTCGACCGCGCCTTCGACGAGCGAGGGGTCGGCGCGCAGCGCGGCCGGCTGGCCGGGGTTGCGCAGCAGGGCGCAGACAGTTGTTGAGCAGCTCACCGGGGGAGAGCCGGTCGCCGTCGGTGGTGTGGGCCAGCGTGCTCAGCAGGTCGTCTTCGCCGGCACTGCGACGCTCCGTCTCGACGAGGGAGCTGAGGTATTCGATGATGGCCCGGGCCGCGGCGGCCCCCACCTCAAGGCTGGTGGCGGCGACGATCTCGGCCGCCCAGCGGCGGAACCGCTCGCGGTCCTCGACGGGCACGCCGAGGAGGCCGCAGATGACGGCGGAGGGCAGTGGCACGGCGTAGGACCGGACGAGGTCGGCTCGGCCGAGCGGCGCGATCGCGTCGAGCAGTTCGTCGGCGATCCGCTGGATGCCGGGGCGCATCGCGCGGACGTGACGGACGGTGAAGTGCGTGGTGACCAGTCCGCGCAACCGAGTGTGCTCAGGCGGGGAACTGTGCAGCATGCTCGCGCACAGGGCGCTCACGTCGCTCTCCTCGCCGTGCCCGGTGCCGTCACCGCCACCGTCGGCGGCGGGGGCCGGGGGGAGTACCGGGGTGGTGCGCAGACGTGGGTCCGCCAGCGCCGCGCGTGCCTCCTCGTACCCGACAACCGCCCACACCTTCCCATGGGCCGAGGTGCTCACCCGGTGTACCGGGCCCTGCCGCCGCAGATGGGCGTAGACCGGGTACGGGTCGGAGTCGAAGTCCGTACCGGGTGGCGCGAGGGCTTCCAGGCTCGGCGCTGCCATCGGGGCGTTCCCTTCTCCTGCGGCGAGAGTGGTGGGGCAAGGCGCGGCGGGAGACGCGGCGGACCGGACGCTATCGGCCCCGGCCGACGGCACGCACGGTGCGCGCCCTCCGGCCCGGCGCCGGATCAGCCGTTCGGCGGCGCCGCCCACCCCGATCCGGTGTGCCCTCCCGCGGGTCGGAGCGGTGCGGCGGGCGCCGGGCAGGACGGTGGACCGTGGACAGGTACCTCAAGGACACCAGGGAGCAGCATGGCATCGTCCCCGCCGGTGACGTTCGCGCGGCTGCCCTCCCTGACCGGACTGCGCTTCGTCGCCGCCTTCGGGGTCTTCGTCTGCCACGTGACCTTTTTGGAAACCGCGCGTCGAGGCGGCTCGCCGTCCCCGTTCCTCTTTCTGCTGGGCCCGGTCGGCGTCTCGCTCTTCTTCGTCCTCAGCGGTTTCGTGCTGACCTGTTCGGCGCGGAAGACGGACACGGCCCGGGCCTTCTGGCGTCGGCGGATCGTCAAGATCTACCCGAATCATCTGGTCGTCTGGGCATGCTTCATGGTGCTCATGCGGGGCGTCGGGCTTCCGCGTACCACCGTGGACTCCATGGCCGCCCCCACGGTGCTGGGCGACCTGGCCAACGCGCTCCTTGTGAGCAGCTTGATCCCGCTTCCGCAGATCGCTCTGGCGGGCAACGCGGTCACCTGGTCGCTCACCTGTGAACTGCTGTTCTACTTGCTCTTTCCGGTGTTGTTGCCGCTGGTCAAAAAAGTCCGTCGGGAGCGGCTGCCAGTCGCGGTCGCGGCCTCCGTGGCGGCGGTCTGGGCGGTCCCGCTGGTCTCCCTCGGCTTCGGCGGGCCCCTGGTCGCCCAGGGGTATCTGCCCGGGGACATCACAGGACCGCAGATGCTGTTCGTCTATATGTTCCCGCCGTGCCGAGTGCCGGAATTCCTCCTGGGAATGTTCCTCGCCAGGATGCACATGAGCGGGTTCACCGTCCGCGTCGGCGCGGTGCAGGCGGCCTGCTTGCTGTGTGCGGCTCTGTACATCGGCATCGTGGTGCTGCCGTCGCCGTTCCTGCTCGCCGCCGTCACGGTCGCCCCCGTCGCCCTGCTGGTCCGGGCGGTGGCGGCACTGGACATCAGCGGCGGGGCATCGCCGCTGCGGCTGCCGGGCATGGTGCTTCTCGGTGAGGTGTCGTACGCCTTCTACCTGCTGCACGCAACGGTGATCGCGGCTGTCCTGCACTACTCGGCCGGAACATGGGGGCTGGGCTGGACCGCCTGCGTCTCGCTCACCCTCGCGCTGACCGGATCCTGGCTGCTGTACACGCTGGTCGAACGCCCTTGCGTGCACCGCTTCTCCTCCGGTCGGCGGCATGCCGACACGGTTCGTCCCGTGGCCGCGGACGCCGCGGGCAAAGGGGGATGAAATCGCGCGATACGGATAGCAAAAGGGTAGAAAGGTAGCAGCCCTTTCTCAGCCTGGCAGCGACGAGGAGATGTCCGTGACCGCGGAGGAACAGTTGTCGGGACCATGCCTCCCAGCCGTGGACGTGGACATGGACGTGGAGGCGCTGGCCGCGCAGTGCACCGCCCGCGCCGTGACCCATCTGCTGTCCCGGCAGAGCCCGGAGGGCTGGTGGAAAGGCGACTTCGAGACCAACGTGACCATGGAGACGGAGGATCTGCTGCTGCGCGAGTTCCTCGGCATCCGTACCGACGAGCAGACCCGGGCCACCGCGGCGTGGGTCCGCGCCAAACAGCGGCCGGACGGCACGTGGTCCACCCACCCCGGCGGCGCGAGCGACCTCTCCACGACGGTCGAGGGCTACATCACCCTGCGCCTCGCCGGGGACGAGCCGCACGAGCCGCACATGGCCGCGGCGTCGGCCTGGGTGCGCGAGCACGGCGGGGTGGCGCGTACCAGGGTGTTCACCCGCATCTGGCTGGCGCTGTTCGGCTGGGGACGCTGGGAGGACCTGCCCGACCTCCCACCGGAGATGATCTTCCTGCCCAAGTGGGCGCCGCTGAACATCTACGAGTTCAGCTGCTGGGCCCGGCAGACCATCGTCCCCCTGGCGATCGTCTGCGCCCATCGTCCGAAGGCCCCCGCACCGTTCTCCATCGACGAGCTGTACGTCGACCCGGCCCGCCCCGACTTCCCGCGTCCGGACAGACCGTCGACGTACTGGGACCGCGTGTTCCGCCGCCTGGACGGCGCACTGCACCGGTGGCGCAGGGTCGTCCCGCGCCCACTGCGCCGCGCGGCGATCCGGGCCGCGGCCGCCTGGATCATCGAACGCCAGGAGGCGGACGGCTGCTTCAACGGCATCCAGCCGCCCCTGGTCTACTCGATCATCGCCCTGCGGCTGTGCGGTTACGACCTCGGCCACCCGGTGCTGCGCGCCGCGCTGAAAGCCAGCGAGGCGTTCACCGTGCACACTCCCGACGGCCGGCGCTGGGTGGAGTCCTGCCAGTCCCCGGTGTGGGACACCTGCCTGGCCGTCACCGCGCTGCTCGACGCCGGTGTCGCCCCGGACGCCCCGGCCGTGGTGGGGGCCACCGACTGGCTCCTGGCCAAGGAGGTCCGGGTGAAGGGCGACTGGTCCGTACGGCGCCCCCGACTGGCCCCCGGCGGCTGGGCGTTCGGCTTCCACAACCGCAACTACCCCGACATCGACGACACCGCCGAAGTCGTCCTCGCCCTGAACCGGGTCCGGCACCCACGGCCCGAGGCCGTCGACGCGGCGGTGCGCCGGGCCGTGGACTGGAACCTGGGCATGCAGTCGAAGAACGGTGCCTGGGCGGCGTACGACGTCGACAACGACAGCAACTGGGTCAGCCGGCTGCCGTTCTGCGACTTCGGCGAGGTCACCGACCCGCCGTCGGCCGACGTCACCGCACACGTCATCGAAATGCTGGCGGCCACCGGCCGGGCCGCTCACCCGGCCGCCCGCCGCGGCCTCGACTGGCTGCTGCGCCACCAGGAGAGCGACGGCTCCTGGTACGGCCGCTGGGGGGTGAACCACGTATACGGCACGGGCGCGGTCATCCCCGCCCTCATCGCCGCGGGACTGCCCGCCGAGCACCGCGCCGTCCGGCGTGGCGTGCGCTGGCTGGAGGCGCACGCCAACCCCGACGGAGGATGGGGCGAGCGCTGGGAGTCCTACACCGATCCGGCCTGGCGGGGCCGGGGGCCGTCCACGGCCTCCCAGACCGCGTGGGCGCTGCTCGGCCTCATCGCCGCCGGGCGACGCGACACCCCGGCGGTCACGGCGGGCATCCGCTGGCTGGCCCGCACCCAGCGCGAGGACGGCTCCTGGGACGAACCGGAGTACACCGGAACCGGTTTCCCCGGCGACCTGCCGCTGAACTACCACCTGTACCGGCTGCTCTTCCCGCTGAGCGCACTCGGTCGTTACCTGAGCCCCGACGCGAACGGAGCGGACATGGGGACAGCCCCCCGTACGACCGACCAGGCGTGACGCAGCAAGGACCTCCCTCGAACCCACCCACGAGAAGGATGCCCACGCGATGTCCACCGCACCGACGCGCGGTACAGACCCCGCCCCCACCGGGCCCGCCTCCGTCGTCCCGCTGACGTCAGGAGGTTTGCCGGTCGTAGGACACCTGCCCGCCTTCGTGAAGGATCCGGTCGACGTCCTCCGGCGCGGCTATACCGAACACGGGCGATCGTTCCGGCTGAGCCTGGTCGGCACCTCCATGGTCGTACTGCTGCGCCAGGAAGACCGCAAGGAGCTCCTTCTGGCGCCCGAGACCACCCTGTCCATCCGCGCCGCTTATCCGTTCCTGAACTCGATGTTCAGCGACACCTTCTACTTCATGGCCGAGGACGAGGAGTACCAGCGCCAGCGTGTGCTGTTCATGCCGTCCTTTCGAAGCGGCGCGCTACAGAGGTACCTGGGAGTGATGGAGCGGCAGGCCCGGCAGCTCATCGCGCGGCTGGGGGACGAAGGGGAGGTGGAACTGGTCCGCATGTGTGACGAGTTCAGCCTGGGCATCAACGCCGCCTGCTTCTTCGGCGAGGAGTTCGCCCCGCTGTTCACCGACACCCCGGAGCTGTTCAAAACGTTCTCGGGCAACATCAGCTTCCTGCTGCCCGTCGGGCTGCGCCCACTGCGCGCGCGGCGCAGCAACGCCGCACGCCGCCGTCTGCACACCCTCGTCCTGCACTGCCTGGCCCAGCGACGCGCCCGGCCGCTTCCCGAGCCGGACCTCCTGCAGTCCCTGGCGAACAGTCGCTACGACGACGGGACCCCGGTCCCGGACAGCGCACTGGTCCATCAGGCACTGGGGCTGCTCTGGGCCTCCCAGGAAACCACCGCGGGACAGCTCTCCTGGGCCCTCACCGATGTGCTGTCGCACCCCGATCACCACGACGCCCTGCTGGCGGAGCAGCGCACCCACCTCGATGCGCGGGAAGAGGCCCCACTGGTCCTGAAGGATCTGCACGGCCTGACACACCTGGACCACATGCTGTACGAGTCCGAGCGGCTGCACCCGCTGGCCATCCTGATTCCCCGCAAGGCGCGGCAGGACCTGTCCGTCGGCGGCCACCGGATCCGGCGCGGCGACATGGTGCTCACCTCGCCCTATCTGACCCACCGGCTGCCGGAGGAGTTCCCGAACCCGGAGGCGTTCCGCCCGGAGCGCTACACGGAAGATCCCACGGCGAGCCAGCGGCTCATGGGTTTCGGCGCCGGCATCCACCGCTGCCTGGGCCAGCGGTTCGCCCGCCTGGAGACGAAAGTCCTCCTCACCCTGCTGCTGCGCCGGTACTCCATGGAGCTGCTCGACCCCGCGACACCCATCACCGGCCTGTCCCCGCGCCGCCTCAACGCCCCCTGTCGCGCCCGCTACCGGCTCCGCTCCACCGATTCGAAGGCAGGGTATTGACGGCCAGTGCCGTACGTGAAAGCAAGCATGAGCGCCAGGAACTACAGTCGCGAGCATGGTCGAACACGATGCCCTCAGAGCCACCCGCGAGTCCTACGACGCCGCTGCCACGACTTATGCGGAACTGTTCCGCGACAGCCTGCGTGACAGTCCCCTGGACCGCGCGATATTGAGCGCCTTCGCCGAGGTCGTCAGCGCGAGTGGGGACGGCCAGGTCGCGGACCTGGGGTGCGGGCCCGGCCATATCACCGCGCATCTGTCCGAGTTGGGGCTGGCGGCGTCCGGCGTCGATGCCTCTCCTGCGATGATCGAGTTGGCTCGGCGGGCCTATCCGGGACTGCGGTTCGACGTCGGCTCGATGGCCTCGTTGGACATCGCTGACGGCGTGTTGGGCGGCGTACTCTCACGTTGGTCCATCATCCACACCCCGCCGGTAGAACTCCCCGGCATCCTCGCGGAGTTCCACCGTGTGCTGGCGCCTGGCGGCCACCTTCTGATCGGCTTTTCGGCGAGCGAAGACCCGTCTCACCCGACGCAGGTCTTCGATCACGCGGTCGCGCCGGCCTATCGGTGGTCGCCCGACCACCTCGCCGGGATGCTGCACGAGTGCGGGTTGGCCGAGGTGGCCCGGATGGTTCGAGAGCCTCAGCCCACCGACCGACGGCAGTTCCAGGAGATCCACCTGCTGGCCCGCAAGGCCTAGGGGTTCACCCCTGCGGAACTCGCGTCGCCCCGTCCGCCACCGGTTCGGCCGCATTACGGTGGAGCGTCACGTTATGTCAAGAGACCTCATGTCACATGACGTTATGGCACGTTACGGCACGTCAGAAAAGGGGAGACGACGCTGATGCAGGACACCGGGCTGCGGGCCAAGTACATCCACCGCTTCCACGTGCAGGACGCCGACGGCGACGGCGCGGTCGACAGGGAGGACATTCTGCGGCGCGCCGAGAGGCTCATCGCCGGCATGGACGAGCCGATGAGGTCGCCGCGTGCCGTCGCCGTCCTGGAGGCCGCCGAGGCGTACTGGCAGCAGCTGGCCGAACTGGCCGGCGTGGCCGAGGACGGTCGGCTGACGGAGGACGGCTACGTACAGGCGTTGGAGCGGGCGGAGGGGCAGGGGACCATCGCCGAACTCCTGCGCCCGTCCGTCGAGGCACACGTCATGCTCGTCGACAGGGACGGGAGCGGCTCGGTCGAGCTGGACGAGTTCATCCGCTCGCAGGGCGCGGCCGGTATGTCCTCGGCCATGGCCCGGGACGCCTTCGCCGCGCTGGACCGCGACGGGGACGGGCGGGTCACGGTCGAGGAGTGGCAGCGGGCGGTGATCGACTACTACACGGGCGCGGACACGGATACCGCTGCGGGTACGGGTACGGGCACAGATACCGGTTCGGATACGGCTACGGGTACGGGTACGGACGCGGCTGCCCCCGGCAATCTCGTACTGGGTCTCCGCGACTGAACGAGGCCGCCGCCCAGGTCTCGACCCCGCCGCACGCGGGCATCCCTCGGCCACGGCCCCTGTTCGGCTCGGAGTGTCGGGCGCTCACCGGCGCACACCCGCGCCCCGCCCGCCCGGTCGACCGCCCCTCGTGCCCCCGAACGACGTGTCGGCGCCATGGACGGGCTCGTCGGTACGCCGGACGGTTGACGGAGCATCACCTCCGGCACCTCCGGCACCTTCGACAGAGGAGACGCCCGTGATCCACATCAGCGAATCCCTCGTGCTGCAGACCGTTGAGGGCTTCCTCACCCCCGACGAACTGACGACCCTCGGCAAGATCATGGACTCCGACCCGCAGCTCGCCGAGTGGACGCCCCGCTTCGAGGCGGAAGTCGTCACCGCCCCTCCGCAGGCCCAGGAGATCCTCCAGCACGCCACCACCAGGGCCCTGCCCGCCCTCCGGCGCGCCATCCCGTCCCTGCGCTACGCCGCGCCCTGGGCCTACACCGTACTGACAGCCGGACGGCGCGTGCCCACGCACGTGGACGGCATACCGGACGCGGGGGCCGAGCACTGCCGTCTCGGCAGGATCGGCGTCGTACTGGAGGAGGCGGACAGTGGAGGGGAGTTCTACGTCGAGACCACGGCCGACGACGGCATCTGGAGCGGCGAAGTCGTGGGCGAGAAGGAGAACTTCCTTCCGGGGACGCCGCTGACCAGGAGCGTGCCGCACGCCCCCGGTCCCGACAGCAGCCCGCACCACAGCATCCCCGGTTGGCTGGCCGCCGCCGACCGGACCCGCTGGCTCACCGACGCCGGGGCGGGCGTCGCCGTCGCCTACGGAGCGCAGGTCATCCACGGGGTGCGGCCCGTACGTGACGGCCGACTGCGGAAGTTCGTCACGGACCTGCTGACCTGACGCGGCTCATGCGGGGCCGGGGCCGGGGCCCTGCGCGCGCCCGGCGTCCCCGTCGGCTTCACGCGCCGCCCGCTCCACCCGGTCCCGGTGCGCCTCCCACCATGTCCCGTCGCCCTGCGCCATGTTGTCGTTGCCCTGCCGCAGGCCGGCGGTTCCGTCGATCAGTTCGCGGACGACATCCGCGTGCCCGGCATGGCGGTCGGTCTCGGCGATCACATGGACGAGGATGCGGTGCAGCGTCACCTCATGCCGCTCGCCCCAGGCCACCCGGCCGACCGCGTCGAGCTCCAGGGACTCGATCGTCGCGTCCGAGTGGGCCCACACCTTCCGGTAGAGCCCCACGATCTGCTCCCGGGTCTCGTCGGCGGTCGCCCACAGGTCCGAGTTCGCCTCGGCGTCGCCCGTGATCCACAGGGGCGGCGCGTCGAAGGGCCGCCCGAACGTCTCGCCGAAGTACAGGGCTTCGGCGCTGGTCACGTGCTTGACCAGGCCCAGAAGGTTGGTGCCGGTCGGCGTCAGCGGGCGGCGTATGTCGTACTCCGACAGGCCTTCGAGCTTCCACAGCAGCGCGTCACGCGCGTCCTGCAGGTAGAGGCGGAGGTCGGTCTTGAAGTCCGATGCGGATGTGGATGTGGATGTGGATGTGGATGCGGATGCGGATGTGGACGTGGTCATGGTGAGGAGTCTGCCGTAACGTCGCTGATCATGGTGAGCTGCTGGCCGCCGGGTACATCTGGTTCGGGCGGGTGGCGGTCACCAGGAGTGCCGTGCTGAGCAGCCGGACGGCGCCGTCACGCTCGTAGGGGCGCAGGATCTCCGTGAGCCTGTGGCGGGCCCGCTCCTGGATCTCGGGCGTGACCTGGCCGGTCAGATGGCGTCCGGGGCCGGAGCCCAGGAGGAAGTCGGCGGCGTCGGCCGCGTCCCGCCCCCAGATTCCGTACGCCTCCACACGCGTCGTCCCGACGTTCTCGAACCCGGCGGTGGAGAGCAGGCCGCGGGTCCTGTCGACGTCCGCGAGGGAGAACATGCCCGGGCCACCGGGCGCGCCGAAGCCGTCGATGGGAAGGATGTCGCTCAGCGAGGCGAAGGCCCGCAACCACTCGTTGTCCCGCGCGTACGCGCCGCAGACGAACGCCGCGCGCCCGCCGGGGCGCAGTGCCCGTCCGATGTTGGCGAAGGCGGCCGCGGGGTCGGCGAAGAACAGCACGCCGTAGCGGCTGATCGCGATGTCGTACGCGCCGTCCGGCAAGGGGTGGACCTGGGCGTCGCCCTGTTCATAGGTGACGTTGTCCAGGCATTCGCGCCGCGCGGTCACGCGTGCTCGCTCCAGCATCGGTGCCGACAGGTCCAGGCCGAGGGCGTGACCGCCGCTCGCCCGGCGCGCGGCCAGCCTGGTCGTCTGCCCGGCGCCGCAGCCGACGTCCAGGACGCGGTCCTGCTCGCCGATCGACGCGGCTGCCAGGAGCGGGGCGTTGAAGCCCGCGTTCACCGCGTCCCAACGGTCCTGGTTGCGGGCCCAGTGGTCACCCTCGTACCCGTTCCACGCCTGTGCCTGTTCGGTGTTGACGATGTCCCGCATGGTCCGTGCGTCCCGCATGTCCCTGCCCCCTCGGGTTTCGAGGCGCCTCTCCCAGCTAGAATGGGCGCTCGCCCATAGAGTATGGGCGAGCGCCCATACTGGCAAGGGGCGTCCCTGTCGTACGAGGAGAATCCGGAATCCATGTCACCGCGCGGAGTAGCGATCCCCGACCTTCGTGAGCGGCTCTTCGCCGCCGCCGAGCGGATCGTCGTCCGCGACGGTGCGTCGGCCCTGACCAGCAGGGCGATCACGGGCGAGGCGGACTGTGCCAAGGGGGTGCTGCACACGCACTTCGGGGGAGTGGACGCGTTCGTCGCCGAGTTGGTGCTCGACCGGTTCGCGCGCACCGCCCGGGAAGCCGCGAAGCTTCCCGCGCGCGCGGGGCGGAACGCCGTGGAGGAGAACCTGGTCGGGGTCGCGCTGGCGCTTCTGAACTCCCTCGATCCCGGCGTCGTCGGGCTGGCCATGGCCAGCCACGCCACCTCCCGGAACATCCGCGCGGCGCTGGCGGCGGGCGCGCCGGGCTTCGCCGCGATTCAGGACGCGCTGACCGAATACCTGGACGCCGAAGTGCGGCTCGGCCGCCTGGCGGACGGCGCCGACACCGCCACGATGGCGCTCGCCCTGGTCGGCACCGTCCACCATCTCCTGATGACGGGGTGGGCCGGTGCGCCCGACCCCCGCGAGCAGACCGAACGGCTGGTGGCCCTGCTCGTGGCGCGTTCGCGCTGACCGGAGCCCTCAGGCTCCGGCGAGCAGTCCGTCCAGCTCCGCCTCGAAGAGGGCGGCTGCGTCGAAGCCCACCCGATCAAGCAGGAACCGCGAACCGGGCGTACGGCCGGTCGGCGGCTGAGCCGAGGCACACGCCCGTACGGGCCACCAGAACGCGCCGCGCCCGCCGCCCCGGCCTTCAATGGACGGGTGACCGCGCCTCCCGACGACTGCCTCGCGCGCAACGAATGGATCTGCGGTGAGTATCTGAGCACGCGCCGCCAGATCGTCCTGGACGCGGTCCTCCAGCATCTGCAGCTGACCGCCCTCTCCGTCCTGATCGCGCTCGTCGTCGCCGTGCCCCTCGCCGTGCTCGCCCGCCGCTGGCCGTGGGCCGCGAGCCCCGTCCTCGCGCTCACCACGGTCCTCTACACGATCCCCTCGCTCGCGATGTTCTCGCTGCTGCTGCCGGTGTACGGGCTCTCCGCGTCCCTCGTCGTCGCGGGCCTCGTCCTCTACTCGCTCACCCTGCTCGTACGGAACATCCTCGCCGGGCTCCAAGCCGTCCCCGACGAGACGCGGCAGGCCGCGCGCGGCATGGGGTACGGCCCGGTCCGCCTCCTCCTCACCGTCGAACTGCCCCTCGCGCTGCCCGCCGCCATGGCGGGACTGCGCATCGCCATGGTGTCCGCGGTCTCCCTCGTCACCGTCGGCGCGATCGTCGGCTTCGGCGGGCTCGGCAACCTCATCTACACGGGCATGAACACCTACTTCAAGGCCCAGGTGCTCACCGCCTCCGTGCTCTGCGTCGTCATCGCCGTCACCGCCGACGTGCTGCTGCTCGGCGTCCAGCGCCTCCTGACTCCCTGGACGCGGGCGGCCCGCGCATGAAGACACTCGGCGACGCCTGGATGTGGCTCACCGACTCCGCGCACTGGGCCGGCGACGACGGCATCGGGCACCGGCTCACCCAGCACCTCGTCCTCACCGTCGTCTGCCTGCTGATCAGCTGTCTGATCGCCCTGCCCGTCGCACTCGTCCTCGGCCATCTCGGCAGAGGCGGCGCGCTCGCCGTGAACATCTCCAACGTCGGCCGCGCGGTGCCCACCTTCGCGGTGCTCGTCCTGCTCCTCCTGACCCCGCTCGGCACGTGGGGCGACGGGCCGACCGTCGTCGCCCTCGTACTGTTCGCCGTGCCGCCGCTGCTCACCAACGCGTACGTCGGGATGCGCGGCGTCGACCGCAGCGTGGTGCGCGCGGCACGCGGCATGGGGATGACCGGACGCCAGATGCTCTGGCGGGTCGAACTGCCGCTCGCGCTGCCCCTGGTGCTCAGCGGCGTCCGCATCGCCGCCGTGCAGCTCGTCGCCACCGCCACCATCGCCGCGCTCGCCGGCGGCGGTGGGCTCGGCCGGATCATCACGGCGGGGTTCAACCTGGCGAGCACGCCGCAGGTCGTGGCGGGCGCCGTGCTCGTGGCCGTGTTCGCGCTGCTCGTCGAGGGCGTCTTCGAGGTGGCCGAGCGGGTCGCGCCCGGGTGGGCGCGGGGCCGGGGGAGCGCCGGATGAGGCGGCGCGCCGCCCCGGCCGCCGCCCTCCTCGCCCTGGTGGCGGGCCTCCTCACCCCGACTGCGGGCTGCGCGTCCGGGCCCTCGCTGGAGAACCGGGGCGAGGTCACCGCGCCCCCCGGCGACAGCGAGAACCTCGTCATCGGCTCCGCGGGCTTCACCGAGTCCGACCTGCTCGCCCAGATGTACGCGCTGCTCCTGAGGAAGGCCGGATACGGTACGCGAATCCTCTCCGTGGCCAACCGCGAGCTGTACGAACCCGCCCTGGAGTCCGGCCAGATCGACGTCGTCCCCGAGTACGCGGCGACCTTCGCGGACTGGCTGAACGCCAAGAAGAACGGCGCCGACGCGCGGCCCGTCGGCTCGCCCGACCTCGGCACCACCATGCGGGCCCTGCGCCGCCTCGCCGCCCCGCGCGGCCTGACCGTCCTCGACCCGGGCAAGGCGGTCGACCAGAACGCCTTCGCCGTCACCGCCTCGTACGCCGCGCGGCACCGCCTGAAAACCCTCAGCGACGTCGGGAAGGCGGGCCTGAGGGTGCGCCTCGCGGCGGGCGACGAGTGCGTACAGCGGCCCTACTGCGCGCCGGGGCTGGAGAAGGTCTACGGCATCGACATCACTGGCGTCGACCCGAAGGGCGTCGGTACGACCCAGGCGAAGAAGGCCGTCCAGAGCGGCCGGGACCAGATGGTGCTCACCACGTCCACGGACGCCACCCTCGACGACTTCGGGCTCACGCTCCTCAAGGACGACAAGCATCTGCAGAACGCCGACTACATCGTGCCGGTCGTCAACCGCTCCCAGGCGGGCAGCGAGGGCGTCGCGGCTGCGCTCGGGCGACTCCATTCCGTCCTCACCACGGCAGACCTGGCGTCCATGAACGAACGGGTGGACAGCTGGCGGCGGTTGCCGCAGGACGTGGCAGAGGCATATCTGGAGAAGAAGGGCCTGCTGTAGTGCTTAGGGGGCGCCTTACGCGTCGGAGACCGAGTCGAACTCGACCTCGTCCCGCCCCACGCCCTGCGCGTCCGCGTCCACCGAACGGCGCAGCGCCTCGTGCAGCTTCGCCGGGGTCAGGACGCCGAGGAAGCGTGCCCCGTCGAGGACCGCGACCCAGCCCGCGTCGTGCTGCAACATCACCCCGAACGCCTGCTTCAGCGGGGCGCCGACCGGCACCCAGGAGTTCATGCGGTGCGCCAGGTCGCCGACCGTGCCGCCGGTGCCGGCCAGCCCGACCTCGTCGACGCCCACCCAGCCGTGCAGATCGCCGGCCTCGTCCAGGACGACGGCCCAGCGCGCCTCCTCCTCACGCAGCCGGGCCGCGGCTTGCGCGGCGGGCTCGTCGAGGCGGGCGATCGGCGGCTCCTCCAGATCGTCCGTCTGGATCTCGGTGACCGAAAGCCGCTTCAGACCGCGGTCGGCGCCCACGAACTCGGCGACGTACGGCGTCCTCGGCGCCCCGAGCACCGCACCCGGAGTATCGAACTGTTCGATGCGTCCCTGGCCGTACACCGCGATGCGGTCACCGAGGCGGACCGCCTCCTCGATGTCGTGCGTCACGAGAAGGACCGTCTTGCGGACGGCCGCCTGCATCCGCAGGAACTCGTCCTGCAACTGCTCGCGCACCACCGGATCGACCGCGCCGAACGGCTCGTCCATCAGAAGCACGGGCGGATCGGCGGCCAACGCGCGGGCCACCCCGACGCGCTGGCGCTGCCCGCCCGAGAGCTGCTCCGGGTAGCGCGACCCGAAGGTCTTCGGGTCCAGGCCCACCAGATCGAGCAGCTCCGCCGCCCGCGCCCGGGCCCTGGACTTCTTCCAGCCGATCAGCGCGGGGACGGTCGCCGTGTTGTCGAGGACCGTGCGGTGCGGGAAGAGGCCGACCTGCTGGATGACATAGCCGATGCGGCGGCGCAGCCGCACCGGGTCGACGTCGGCGATGTTCTCCCCGTTCACGAAGATGCGGCCCGACGTGGGCTCGATGAGGCGGTTCACCATCATCATCGTCGTGGTCTTGCCGCACCCGGAGGGGCCGACGAGGGTGACCAGTTCTCCCTCGGCGACCTCGAAGGACAGGTCGTCCACGGCCGTCGTGCCGTCCGGGTAGCGCTTGGTCACCTGCTCGAACCGGATCATGCCCTCACGCTAGCCCCGCCCGTCACCCACCGCTCACCAGCACCACCTCCAGGGTGCGCGGCCCATGCACGCCCTCGACCCGGTCCAACTCGATGTCGCTGGTCGCGGACGGCCCCGAGATCCAGGTCAGCGGCCGCGCCGGATCGAGCCGTTCCAGGGCCTGCGGCACGGACGGGACGACCTGGTCGGGGACGCGTACGACACAGATGTGGTGGTCGGGGACGAGAGTGATGCGGCGCCTGCCCTGGTCCGGGGAGCCGTCCAGGACGAGCGTGCCGGTCTCGGCGACGGCGACCGCGCAGCCGGTGACGACGCTGTCCACCCGGTCCAGCTCGTGCGCAGTGCTCGCGGCGCGGTCGTGGACGCGGGTGGGGCCGGCGCCCTTCAGCCAGTACGGGGGCAGGCCGGGCGGCACGAGCACGGTCTGCGAGCCGCGCTCCGCGAGCAGGCGCGTCAGCAGCCCCGACAGGTCCTCGTCGGCGCACCGGTGCACCAGCGCGCGGTACTCCGCCAGATTCTCCGCGAGCAGGTCGACGGTCTCCCGGACGGTAAGCCCGCCGTGCTCACGCAGATAGTCGCGGCCCACCGCCCGCTCGTACGGGATGTCGTCGTCCGGCACATCGGCCAGCGCCCGCCGCACCCGGCCCAGGACCCGGTCCCTGCTGCTCACCTCTGGCTCCCCTCGCCGGTGCCCTCGCTCTTGCCGCCCCGCGTGCGCTGCCACCAGTCGCGGAACGGCTCAGCGGGAACCTTCGGCAGCTCCCGGCTCGCGCTCCAGGCCCGCCCGGGACCCGGCAGCGTGCGCGGGTGGAGCCGCCGGGTGCGCGAAGCGAGGCGCTG
Organism: Streptomyces sp. NPDC003379; assembly: GCF_053589195.1. Classification (NCBI taxonomy): domain Bacteria; kingdom Bacillati; phylum Actinomycetota; class Actinomycetes; order Kitasatosporales; family Streptomycetaceae; genus Streptomyces; species Streptomyces sp. NPDC003379. The sequence continues at coordinate 152,555 of NZ_JBSFRK010000011.1, forward strand.
GCCCAGGCGCAGCGCCCGCGGGCGGGCGAAGGCCAGGCCCGCCGCGCGCATCGCCGCCCGCTCCGCCGCGTGCCCCTTCGCGGGCTTCAGCGTCACCTTCACGCCGCGCCGTGTGACCTCGCCGCCCTGCACGACCCGCTCCCGCAGATGCACGAGGACTTCGGGAATGTCGATGGCGACCGGACATACCTCGTAGCAGGCCCCGCAGAGCGAGGAGGCGTAGGGGAGGGAGGCGTCGATCTCGCTCCGCGTGCCGCGTAGTTGCGGGCTGAGGATGGCGCCGATGGGGCCGGGATAGACGGAGCCGTACGCGTGCCCGCCCGCCCGTTCGTAGACCGGGCACACGTTCAGGCACGCGGAGCAGCGGATGCAGCGCAGTGCCTGGCGGCCCACCTCGTCGGCGAGGGTGTCGGTGCGGCCGTTGTCGAGCAGGACCAGGTGGAAGGCGCGCGGGCCGTCCTGGTCGGTGGTGCCGGTCCACATCGACGTGTACGGGTTCATGCGCTCGGCCGTCGAGGAGCGGGGGAGCGTCTGGAGGAAGACCTCCAGGTCGCGCCAGGCCGGGACGGTCTTCTCGATGCCGACCACGGAGATCAGCGTCTCGGGCAGGGTGAGGCACATCCGGCCGTTGCCCTCCGACTCCACGACGACCAGGGTGCCGGTCTCCGCGACCATGAAGTTCGCCCCGGAGATGCCGACCTTGGCGCGCAGGAACTTCTCCCGCAGGTGCAGGCGCGCGGCCTCGGCGAGCTCGGCGGGCGTGTCGGTCAGCCCTTCCGGCGCGGGACGGCCCCAGTCGGCCATCTTCTCGCGGAAGATGTCGCGGATCTCGCCACGGTTGCGGTGGATGGCGGGGACGAGGATGTGCGAGGGGCGGTCCTCGCCGAGCTGCACGATGAGTTCGGCGAGGTCCGTCTCGTAGGCGTGGATGCCCTCGGCTTCGAGGGCTTCGTTGAGTCCGATCTCCTGCGTGGCCATCGACTTGACCTTGACGACCTCCGTCTCGCCGGTCGCCTTGACGAGGCCGGTGACGATGCGGTTCGCCTCGTCGGCGTCGGCCGCCCAGTGCACGGTGCCGCCGGCACGGACCACGGACTCCTCCAACTGCACCAAATAGCGGTCCAGGTGGCGCAGCGTGTGGTCCTTTATGTGCTTGCCCGCTTCGCGGAGCTCCGCCCAGTCCGCCAGCTCGGCGACGGCGCGGGCGCGCTTGTCGCGGATGGTGTGCGTGGCGTGCCGGAGGTTCGCGCGGAGCGTCTTGTTCCCCACCGCCTCCCGGGCCGCCTCGGGGAAGGCGGGCATGCCGACGAATGTGCCGCCGCTCATGACAGGGGCTCCTCTTCCGTGCTCGCCAGGATCTCCGCGATATGAACGGGACGTACCCCGCTCTTGAGCCGGGCCATCGTGCCGCCGATGTGCATCAGGCAGGAGTTGTCCGCCGCGCACAGCACCTCGGCCCCGGTCGACTCGGCGTGGCGCACCTTGTCCGCGCCCATCGCCGCCGAGACATCGGAGTTCTTCACGGCGAAGGTGCCGCCGAAGCCGCAGCACTCCTCGGCCCCGGGCAACTCCACCAGCTCAAGTCCCTTGACGGCCCCGAGCAGCCGGTCGGGCCGCTCGCCGAGCCCGAGGCCGCGCAGACCGTGGCACGTCGGGTGGTACGTGACCTGGTGCGGGTAGTACGCCCCGACGTCCGTGACCCCGAGGACGTCCACCAAAAACTCGGTCAGCTCGTACGTCTTCGGGACCACCGGCGCGAGCTTCTGCGCGAGGCCGCCCCCGCGGCCCTCGGCCCGCGCCCGCTCACCCATCCGCGGATACGACTCCCGCACCATCGCCCCGCACGAACCGGACGGCGTCACGATCGCGTCGTACGCGTCCGAACCGAAGACATCGGAGAAATGCTGGGCGAGCGGCTCCGCCTGATGCCGATAGCCCGTGTTGTAGTGCGCCTGCCCGCAACAGGTCTGCGCCATCGGGAAGTCGACCTCAACGCCCAGTCTGGTCAGCAGTTTCACCACCGCGCGGCCCGTGTCCGGATAGAGCGTGTCGTTGACACAGGTCAGGAACAGGGCGACACGCATCGCGGGTTCCTCCTCGTCGATCATCGGATGGGTGCAGCGTACGCGCGAGCGCGGCGTTGCGGGAGTCGCCGGTGGTCATGCCGTGCGCAGCCGTTCCTGTGCCGCTTGCCACGGGGCGGTGTCACCGCGTGGTTCATAGCGGGTCGGCGGCTGGGCGCGGGCCACCAGGGCGCGTGCTTCGGCGCGGCCGCTCAGCACTCCGTGCGCCCGCGCCTGTACGAGGACGTTGCCCAGCGCGGCCGCCTCCGCCGGGCCGGCCAGGACGGGCAGACCGCAGGCGTCGGCCGTCAGTTGGCACAGCAGGGCGTTGCGGGCGCCGCCGCCGACCAGGTGCACCACGTCCACCGAGCGTCCGGTCAGGCGCTGGGCGTCCGCCAGGGCCCGGCGGTGGGCGAGCGCCAGGGAGTCGAGGACGCAGCGGGTCGTCTCGGCGCGGGTGGTGGGTTCGGGCTGGCCTGTCACGCGGCAGGCCTGCGCTATGCGGTCCGGCATCCGGCCGGGCGCCAGGAACTCCGGGGCGCTCGCGTCCACGACCGCACGCAGCGGCCTCGCCCCGGATGCCGCGGCGAGCAGGGCCGTGAGGTCGGACTCGCGCCAGGCGCGCAGGCACTCCTGGAGGAGCCAGAGGCCCATGATGTTGCGCAGGTGGCGGACGGTGCCGTCGATCCCCAACTCATTGGTGAAGTTCGCTTTCCGGCTCTCCTCCGTGAGGACGGGGGCGTCCAGTTCGAGCCCGGCCAGGGACCAGGTGCCGGTGCAGAGATACGCGAAGTCGGTGCCGTCCTTCGCGGGAACGGCCGCCACGGCGGAGGCGGTGTCGTGCGAGGCCACCGCCGTCACGGGGACGGGGCCCGTCAGGCCGATGTCCTCCAGGACGTGGGGCAGCAGCAGGCCCGCGGGGTCGCCGGGCTGCCGCAGGGGTGGAAACAGGGCGAGGTCGATGCCGAGTCGGTCGGCCGTCTCGCGCGACCAGTCCCTGGTACGGGGGTCGATGAGCTGCGTGGTCGAGGCGTTGGTCAGTTCGGTGCCGAGGTGGCCGGTCAGCCAGTACGTGAGCAGGTCGGGGATCAGCAACAACTGTCTCGCCGCCGCGAGTTGAACGGTCCCTTCCGCCGCGGCGAGCTGGTACAGAGTATTGAAAGGGGCGTACTGCAGCCCCGTCGCCGCGTACAGCTCTGCGGCCGGGACGCTCGCCCACACCTTCTCGGCGATGCCTTCGGTGCGGCGGTCGCGGTAGTGCACGGGGTTGGCGAGGAGGGCGCCGTCCGCGTCGAGCAGCCCGTAGTCGACGGCCCAGCTGTCGACCCCCACGGAAGCCACCTCCCCGGCTGCCCGCAGCCCGTCGAGCACGCCCGCGTAGAGCGCGAGGATGTCCCAGTGCAGGGTGGAACCGGTGCGCACCGGCGTGTTGGGAAACCGGTGCGCTTCCGCCAAGCCCAGGATGTCGGGACCCACCCGCCCCACCATGACACGTCCACTGGACGCACCCAGATCGACGGCGGCGAAGCGGGGAGCGGGCGGCTGGGGGCGGGTACGGGCCATGGGGCGGCTCTCAAGGGTGCGGAGGGTACTGGGGTGGAGGGGGAGGGGGGATGGTGGCGGCGGCGTGGGTCGGGTTGCTGAGGGGGTGGCGTAGGCCCACATTGCCGCCCGCATCCCCGCCCGCATCCCCGCCCGCGTCACCGCAGGAACGCCGCTGCCACCCCCGCGTCCACCGGTATGTGCAGGCCCGTCGTGTGGGACAGGTCGCCGCCCGTCAGGGCGAACACCGCGTTTGCCACGTGCTCCGGGAGGACCTCACGCTTGAGGAGGGTCCGCTGGGCGTAGAACTCGCCCAGTTTCTCCTCCGGCACGCCGTACACCGCCGCGCGCTGTGCGCCCCAACCACCGGCGAAAATGCCCGAGCCGCGCACCACGCCGTCCGGGTTCACGCCGTTCACGCGGATGCCCTCGGAGCCCAACTCGGCGGCTAGCAGGCGAACTTGGTGGGCCTGGTCGGCCTTGGTCGCCGAGTACGCGATGTTGTTCGGGCCCGCGAACACCGCGTTCTTGGAAGCGATGTAGACGATGTCGCCGCCCAGGCCCTGCGCCCGCATCAACCGGGCCGCCTCGCGGGAGACGAGGAACGAACCGCGTGCCATGACGGCGTGCTGGACGTCCCAGTCGCGGGCCGTGGTCTCCAGGAGCGGCTTGGAGAGGGAGATGCCCGCGTTGTTGACGACCAGGTCCACCCCGCCGAAGGCGAGGCTCGCCGCCTCGAACGCCGCGGTGATCTGCTCCTCGCTCGTCACGTCTACGGTGACGGCGACCGCCCGGTCGGGCCCGCCGAGCTCCTCGGCCACGGCTGCCGCGCCCTCTCCGTTGAGGTCCGCGACGACGACGCAGGCACCTTCGGCGGCCAGGCGGTGCGCGATCGCCCTGCCGATGCCGCTGCCCGCACCCGTCACGAGCGCCACACGCGTCGCGAGCGGCTTCGGCGCGGGCATGCGCCGCAGCTTCGCCTCCTCCAGCTCCCAGTACTCGATGCGGAACTTCTCGGATTCCTCGATCGGAGCGTACGACGAGACGGCCTCCGCGCCCCGCATGACGTTGATCGCGTTGACGTAGAACTCTCCCGCCACGCGCGCGGTCTGCTTGTCCTTGCCGAAGCTGAACATGCCCACGCCGGGCACGAGCACGACCGCCGGGTCCGCGCCGCGCATCGCGGGGGAGCCGGGCTCGGCGTGCCGTGCGTAGTACGCCTCGTACTCCTCGCGGTACTCGGCGTGCAGCTCCCTGAGGCGGGTGATCACCTCGTCCAGGGCAGCGGTCGGCGGCAGGTCGAGGAGCAGCGGCCTGACCTTCGTACGCAGGAAGTGGTCGGGGCACGATGTGCCGAGGGCGGCCAGGCGCGGGTGCTCGGTGCGGGAGAGGAAGTCGAGGACCGGGGGTGTGTCGTCGAAGTGGCCCACCTGGGGGTGGTCCTGGGAGGCCAGGCCACGGATGACGGGGGCCAGGGCCGCCGCCCTCGCGTGCCGCTCCGCCGCGGGAAGCGCGTCGTACCCGGTCAGTTCCGCGCCGAACGGCTCCGCCTTGCCGCGCTCGGCGAGGAACCGCTCCGCCGTGCGGATCATGAGTAGGGAGTTCTCCGCGCACTCCTCGGAGGTCTCGCCCCACGCGGTGATGCCATGCCCGCCCAGCACACAGCCGATGGCCTGCGGCCGCTCCGCCCGCACCGCCGCGATGTCCAGGCCCAGCTGGAACCCCGGCCGGCGCCACGGCACCCACGCCACCGTGTCGCCGAAGCACTCGGCGGTCAGCTTCTCGCCGTCGGCCGCGCAGGCGAGCGCGATGCCGGAGTCGGGGTGGAGGTGGTCGACGTGCGCCGCGTCGACCAGGCCGTGCATCGCCGTGTCGATGGAGGGCGCGGCCCCACCCTTGCCGTGCAGGCAGTAGTCGAAGGCCGCGACCATCTCGTCCTCGCGCTCCACGCCGCCGTACACCCCCGTCAGCGCGCGGAGCCGGTCCAGGCGCAGCACCGCGAGGCCGGACTCCTGGAGCGTGCCGAGGTCGCCGCCGGAGCCCTTGACCCACATCAGGTCGATGTCGTCGCCGGTCACCGGGTCCGGTGCGGTGCCCTTCGCCGAGGCGTTGCCTCCCGCGTAATTCGTGTTGCGCGGATCCGCGCCCAACGCGTGGGCGCGGTCCAGCAGCTCCCTGACACTCGTGTGCCGCCGCTCTGTCGCCTGCTGCTCCATGTCGCTCACGCCCCCCACCCGGCCTGCTCGCCGCCGACCCGCTCCTTGATGATCCGCTCGTGCCATCCTGACCGCTCGTACGCCCTCAGCGGATCAGGGTCCAACCCCAACTCCTCCCTGACTTCCGCCAGTAGGGGACGCACATCGGTGCTGAACGCGTCCATCACCGCCCCGTTCGCGGCGAGCACATCGCCCGTGCGCTGAGCCTCGGCGAGTACCTCGGCGTCCACCAGCAGCGCCTTGGCCGTGGCCTCCTGGACGTTCATGACGGAGCGGATGATCGCGGGGATCTTCGCCTCGATGTTGTGGCACTGGTCGAGCATGAAGGCGACCGGGGGCTGGCCGGGGGCCCCTGCCGCCAGGCCGCCGCCGCGCACCACCTCGTACATGATCCGGAAGAGCTGGAAGGGGTCCGCGGCCCCGACCATCAGGTCGTCGTCGGCGTAGAACCGCGAGTTGAAGTCGAAGCCGCCGAGCCTGCCCTCGCGCAGCAGCGTCGCCACGATGAACTCGATGTTGGTGCCCGGTGCGTGGTGGCCGGTGTCGACGACGACCTGGGCCTTGGGGCCGAGCTTGAGGCAGTGCGCGTACGCCGTGCCCCAGTCGGGCACGTCGGTGGCGTAGAAGGCGGGTTCGAAGAGCTTGTACTCCAGGAGCATCCGCTGGTCGTCGCCGAGCCGGTCGTAGACCGTGCGGAGTGCTGCGGCCAGACGGTCCTGGCGGGCGCGCAGGTCGTCCTGGCCGGGGTAGTTGGTGCCGTCGGAGAACCAGAGCTTGAGGTCCTTCGAGCCCGTCGCGTCCATGATGTCGACGCACTCCAGGAGGTGGCCGACCGCTTTGCGGCGGATCGCCGGGTCGGGGTTGGTGACCGAGCCCAGTCTGTAGTCGTCGTCCTGGAAGACGTTGGAGTTGATCGTGCCCAGCCTCAGGCCGCGCTCCCCGGCGTACGCGGCGAGCGCCGCGTAATCGTCGACCCTGTCCCACGGGATGTGCAGGGCGACGGTCGGCGCCACACCTGTGCACGCGTGCACGCGTGCCGCGTCGTCCAGCTTCTCGCGTGTCGTGCGGGGGACGCCTGGCTGCGCGAAGACCTTGAAGCGCGTGCCGGAATTGCCGTACGCCCAGGACGGTGTCTCCAAGGCCTGGGTGGTGAGTGCCGCTTTCACGGCGTCCTTACTGGTTCCGGCGGTCATCACGCAGCCTTCCAAGCGTTGTTCGATGTGGGTCGGTTGGAGAAATGGTGGGTGCCGGAGGCGGCGGCGTAGACGGCACAGCCGTTCGCCATCCGCAGGAACCCCTTCGTAAGGAAGCGGGCCGACTCACAACGGGGCTCCGTGACGACTCGCTGATGAATCGTTTCACAGAGGGCGAAGTTAGGGAGGCGGATTCCGCCTGTCAAGGGGTTCGGCTTCTTGCCCGGTGCCTGGTGGCTGGTTCAGAGATATCGCGTCGTTCCCATTGACGGTGAAGATGGCGCGGGTCTAGCTTCCGTGCACTCGCTTGAAACCTTTCATGACCATCCCTCGTCGTCCCGTCGTCCGTCGTCACCGATCGGTGCTACCCATGAGAGAGCCTCCTGTCCTGGCCGCGTACGGCCTGAGCAAGTCCTTCGGAGCCGTCCGCGCTCTCCAGGACGTCTCGCTGCAACCGACGCTCTTTCCCGACCTCTCCGTCGCCGATCAGCAGATCGTCGAGATCGCCAAGGCGCTGTCCTTTGGCGCCCGCGTACTGATCACGGACGAGCCGACCGCCGCGCTCACCGGCAGCGAAGTGGCCCGCCTCTTCGGCGTCGTACGCACCCTGCGCGAACAGGGCGCCGCGATCCTGTTCATCTCCCACACCGGTAAGGAGGGCGAGACGTTCAAGGCGGGCGACCTCGGCGCCTTCACGATCGGCGACGGCGGCGTCGTCGACCTCGGGCAGCCCACCGTGTTCGACAAGAAGAACGTCGACCGGTACAGGTTCTGAGCCTCATACCCCGTACGAACGTAGGCTGGACCGCAGGGCCGGGGACGGCCGCACAGCAGGATGGAGCACCTGAAACGCATGGTCGGCATCAAAGACGTGGCGAAGCACGCCGGGGTGTCGGTGGGCACCGTGTCGAACGTGATCAACCGCCCGGACATGGTCTCCGAAGAGACCCGGCACCGCGTGCTGGCCGTCATCGACCGGCTCGGCTATGTACGCAGCGAGTCGGCACGGCAGCTGCGGGCGGGGCGCAGCCGCATCATGGCGCTGCTCGTCCTGGACATGGGCAACCCGTTCTTCGTGGACGTCGCGAGGGGCGCCGAACGGGCCGCCCGGGAGGCCGGGCTGCGGGTCATGGTGTGCAACAGCGGGCAGAGCCCCGCCGAGGAGGCCGAGTATCTGGCGCTCTTCGCCGAGCAGCGGGTCCGCGGCGTCCTGCTCACCCCGGCCGACGCGACCGGGCGGACCATCGAGGCCTTCCGCAGGCACGACATCCCGTTCGTCCTCGTCGACCGGGTCGCCGAGGGGGCCACCGAGTGCTCGGTCTCCGTGGACGACGTGATGGGCGGTGCGCTCGCCGCCCGCCATCTCGTGGACGCGGGGCACCGCAGCATCGCGTACGTGAGCGGCCCGCCCGGGCTCAACCAGGTCAAGGACCGCCGCCAGGGCGCGCTCCAGGCGCTCGCCGAGGGCGGCCTCGGCGCGTCGGCGCTGCGGGAGCTGCCGACCGAGCGCCTCGACGTGGCCGCGGGCCGCGACGCGGGCGCCCGCATCCTCGGCCTCGCGGAGCGGCCCACCGCCGTCTTCTGCGCCAACGACCTGCTCGCGCTCGGGGTGCTCCAGGCGATGTACGCGGCAGGGGTGCGCGTCCCCGAGGACGTGGCGATCGTCGGCTACGACGACATCGAGTTCGCGGCCGCCGCCGTCGTACCGCTCACCTCGGTGCGCCAGCCCGCCGTCACCATGGGCGCGATGGCGGCGGAACTCCTCCTGGAGGAGACGGAGTCGGGGGACGCGGCAGGGCATGAGCACCGGCGCGTCGTGCTCACTCCGGAGCTGGTCGTACGACGCTCCAGCCTGGCGTCGCGCTGAGCGGAGCCGTGCAGCTCCTGGGCGCCGGTTCCGGCTGCGCCGCCGGTGTGCTGGACTGGGGCGGGAAGATCAGCTTTCGTCGCAGCGCCGAGGAGCAGCCTTGACCGTCACGTACCGCCAGCCGGGAGTCGTCCTCACCGACCGTCGCTTCAGCGTGCCGCTCGACCACGACGAGCCGGCGGGGGAGCGGATCGAGATCTACGCCCGCGAAGTGGTCTCCGCGTCACGTGGCGGCGCCGACCTGCCCTGGCTGGTCTACCTCACGGGCGGCCCCGGCTTCGGCGCGACCCGCTTCCACGGCAAGGAGTCCTGGCTCGGCCGAGCCCTGCGGGACTTCCGCGTCCTCCTCATCGACCAGCGCGGCACCGGCAGCTCCACGCCCGCCAACCGCCAGACGCTCCCGCTGCGCGGCGGCCCCCGCGAACAGGCCGACTACCTGGCCCGCTTCCGCGCCGACTCCATCGTCCGCGACTGCGAGGCGATCCGCCCCGAGGTGACGGGCGGCGCCCCCTGGACCGTCCTCGGGCAGAGCTTCGGCGGCTTCTGCGCCACGCACTACCTGTCGGCGGCGCCCGAGGGCCTGGCCGCCGCGCTCATCACCGGCGGCCTGCCCACCCTCGACGGCCACGCGGACGACGTGTACCGCGCGGCCTACCCGCGCATGGAACGCAGGAGCGCCGCGCACTACGCCCGTTACCCGCAGGACGTCGAGCGCGTCCGCCGCGTCGCCGCGTACCTCGCCGAGCACGAGCCGGTCCTGAACGGCGGCTACCGACTCACCGTCCCCGCCTTCCAGTCCCTGGGCATCCTGCTCGGCATGGGCGACGGCAGCCACCGGCTGCACTACCTCCTGGAGGACGCCTTCGTCCGTACGCCGTCGGGGACCGCGCTCTCCGACGCGTTCCAGGAGAACGTGCAGGCCGCCCTCTCGTACGCGGGCAACCCGCTCTTCGCCGTGCTGCACGAGGCCATCTACGGCCAGGGGGAGCGGCCCACGGCCTGGGCGGCCGAGCGGGTGCGTGCCGAATTCCCGCAGTTCGACGCGGGCAAGGCGCTCGCGGGCGACGATCCTCTGCTGTTCACCGGCGAGGCCGTGCAGCGCTGGATGTTCGACAGCGACCCGGCGCTGCGTCCGCTGCGCGAGACCGCCGAGCTGCTCGCCGCGCGCACCGACTGGCCGCGCCTGTACGACCTGGACCGCCTCGCGGCGAACGAGGTGCCGGTGGCCGCGTCGGTCTACCACGACGACATGTACGTGGACACGGAGCACTCGCTGCGCACCGCCCGTGCCATCCGTGGGCTGCGCACCTGGGTGACGGACGAGTTCGAGCACGACGGGCTGCGGGTCGGCGGGCCGAGGGTGCTCGACCGGCTGCTCGCGCTGACGCGCGGGGAGGCGTGAGGTCCGTCCCGGTGCGAGGCGTGGGACAACTCGTTGTCAGAGGCGGCGGTTAGGCTGCGGTCATGACCGAGTCGCAGTCGCAGTCGCAGCCCGTGGCCGAGGCCGCAGCGCCCGCACAGCCCGCCCAGCTCGTCCCCATGCCCGAGGACTGGCGGCGTGCGCTCGCCGTCGTCGCGCACCCCGACGACCTGGAGTACGGGTGCGCGGCGGCCATCGCCGGCTGGACGGACGGGGGCCGTGAGATCGCGTACCTCCTGGCGAGCCGCGGCGAGGCGGGCATCGACACGATCGACCCCGCCACCTGCGGTCCGCTGCGCGAGCGGGAGCAGCGGGCCGGCGCGGCCGTCGTCGGCGTCGGCACGGTGGAGTTCCTCGACCACAGGGACGGCGTCATCGAGTACGGCACGGCGCTGCGCCGCGACATCGCCGCCGCGATCCGCAGACACCGCCCCGAGCTGGTCATCACGCTCAACCACCGCGACACGTGGGGCGGCGTCGCCTGGAACACCCCCGACCACGTGGCGGTGGGCCGTGCCACGCTGGACGCGGCGGGGGACGCGGGCAACCGCTGGATCTTCCCCGAGCTGATCGAGGAGCAGGGCCTGGAGCCCTGGGACGGCGTGCGGTGGGTCGCCGTCGCGGGTTCGTCGACGCCCACGCACGCGGTGGACGCGTCGGCAGGGCTTGAGCGCTCGGTGGCCTCGCTCCTCGAACACCGTACGTACATCGAGGTGTTGACGGACGACGACCCCGAGAAGTACTGCCGTACGTTCCTGACGGGCAACGCCCAGGCGCTGGCGCCGCGCTTCGGCGGCAGGCCGGCGGTGGGGTTCGAGGTGTTCAGCCGCTGAGGGCTCAACGCCTGGAGCCGGCAGTCCACGCGGCAACCCGCCCCGCCACCTGGTGCTCGCGGTCGCCCGGCACCTCGTGCTCCCGGCCGCCCGCCACCACCCTGGCCACCGCAGCCTCCGCCTCCGGTGTGAAGACGCCTGACCGGCGACGCGCGGCCTCCGCGTCGATGGCTGCCATGACCAGCTCGGCGTTGATCGTGAGGCCGGCCCGGTAGCCCGCGGATGCCGCGTTGATGACCTGTTCCATCGGGCCCGCGGCGTTGCCGACCGCCCACACGCCGGGGACCGTGGTGCGGCCCGTCTCGTCCACGGTCGGGTAGGGGCCGACCGGGGTCTCCCTGGTCTCGGCGCCGAGAGCGGTGAGCAGGTCGTCGCGCGGCACCGGCTTCGCCGCGACGAACAGGACCGAGCGAGGGACCACCCGGCCGTCGGCGAGCCGTACGCCCGTCAGGCGGTCGTCCGTCACCTCCAGGCCGGCGACCTCGCCCTCCACCACGGAGACCCCGGCGGCCGCCAGGCGCTCCCACTCCGCGTCCGGCAGCTCCCGCACGGTGTGCAGGAAGAGCGTCACGTCCTTGGACCACTGGGTGACAAGCAACGCCTGGTGAGCGTTGAACGGCTCCGACGCGAGGACGCCGAAAGCCTCGTCCCGCACCTCCCAGCCGTGGCAGTACGGACAGTGCAGCACGTCGCGGCCCCAGCGCTCGGCCACGCCCGGCACGGAAGGCAGCTCGTCCACCAGGCCCGTGGCCATGACGACCCGCCGCGCGTGCACCGCCCCGCCGTCCAGGAGCCGCACCCCGAACTCCCCATCGCCGTCCGGCACCACCTCCGCCACCCGGCCCCGCACCACCTCCACTCCGTACTGCTCCAGCTCCCGCCGCCCCTCGGCGAGGAACTCGGCGGGCGGCATGCCGTCCCGCGACAGGTAGCCCTGCATGTGCGCGGCCGGCGCGTTGCGGGGTTCGCCCGCGTCGACGACCAGGACCCGCCGCCTCGAACGGCCGAGTACAAGTGCCGCGCTCAGGCCCGCCGCGCCGCCTCCGATGACCACTACGTCGTACGACATCTGGTTTCCTCTCGTCATCTGGTTCCCTCTCGTCGCCTACCCCTGGACCATCACTCCTGAGGTGCGTTATTGACAAACGTCCTTGCCGGTATCGCAAAAAATGACATGATGGAGCCATGAGCGAAGACGAAGAGACGGAAGCGCCGCAGGAGATGGACCAGGTCCTCACCGAGGTCGGGCCCCGGCTGCGCCGCATCCGCAAGGAGCGCGGCGCCACCCTCGCGGGGCTCTCCGCCGCCACCGGCATCTCGGTCAGCACCCTGTCCCGCCTGGAGTCCGGCAACCGCAAGCCCAGCCTCGAACTGCTGCTGCCCATCGCCCGCGCCCACCAGGTCCCCCTGGACGAACTGGTGGGCGCCCCGCCCGTGGGCGACCCGCGGGTGCGGGCCAAGCCGATCGTCCGGCACGGCCGTACGATGCTGCCGCTCACCCGGCAGCCCGGCGGTCTCCAGGCGTACAAGGTGATAGAGCCCGCCCGCACCTCCCCGGCCCCGGAGCCGCAGACGCACGAGGGGTACGAGTGGCTGTACGTCCTGTCCGGGAAGCTGCGGCTGATCCTCGGCGACCACGACGTGCTGCTCGGTCCGGGCGAGGCCGCGGAGTTCGACACCCGGGTCCCGCACTGGTTCGGCGCCACGAGCGAGGGAGGAGCCGAATTCCTCAGCCTCTTCGGACCCCAGGGCGAGCGCATGCACGTACGGGCGCGGCCCACGCGCAAGGAGAAGCAGGACTGACGGCTTCCGGTGGCTGTTCCCGATTGACGGTTCCCCTGCGGCAAGCGACCGCTTAGTATGCGGACGAGCCCGGTCTACGAGAGCCCCGTGGAGGCCCCGCATGCAGGCATGGCAAGTGCACGAGAACGGCGAGCCGGGCGAGGTCATGCGCCTCGCGGAGGTGGACCGCCCGCGGCCCGGCGACGGGCAGGTGCTCCTGAAGGTCCGCGCCGCGAACATCAACTTCCCCGACGCCCTGCTCTGCCGCGGCCAGTACCAGGTCAGGCCCCCGCTGCCCTTCACCCCGGGCGTGGAGATCTGCGGCGAGACCGAGGACGGGCGGCGCGTGATCGCCAACCCGGCGCTGCCGTACGGCGGCTTCGCCGAGTACGCCGTCGCGGACGCCGCCGCCCTGCTGCCCGCGCCGGACGCGCTGGACGACGCCCAGGCCGCCGCGCTGCACATCGGCTACCAGACGGGGTGGTTCGGCCTGCACCGGCGCGCGCACCTCCAGGAGGGCGAGACCCTCCTCGTGCACGCGGCCGCGGGCGGCGTCGGCAGCGCCGCCGTGCAGCTCGGCAAGGCCGCGGGCGCCAAGGTCATCGGCGTCGTCGGCGGCGCGGACAAGGCGGAGGTCGCGCGTGAGCTCGGCTGCGACCTCGTCCTCGACCGGCGCGCGGACGACATCGTCGCGGGCGTCAAGGAGGCCACCGGCGGCCGTGGCGCCGACGTGGTCTACGACCCCGTGGGCGGTGACGCGTACGCCAAGTCCGCGAAGTGCGTGGCCTTCGAGGGCCGGATCGTCGTCGTCGGCTTCGCGAGCGGCGCCATCCCCTCGCCCGCGCTCAACCACGCCCTGGTGAAGAACTACGCGATCATGGGCCTGCACTGGGGTCTGTACAACACCAAGGACCCACGCTCGATCGCGCGCTGCCACGAGGAGCTGACCGAGTTGGCCGCCAAGGGCGCCATCAAGCCGCTGGTGAGCGAGCGGGTGCCGATGGCCGGTGCCGCCGCGGCCGTGCAGCGCGTCGCCGACGGCGTCACCACCGGACGCGTGGCCGTCCTGCCGTACGGCGGTGCCGCATGACCGACGCCGCCGAACTGCGCACCCGTACGCGGGAGTTCCTCGCCGCACATCCGCCCGAGAGCACCGACCGCGCCGACTTCCTCAAGGCCCGCTTCGACGCCGGACTCGCCTGGGTGCACTACCCCGAGGGCCTGGGCGGCCTAGGCGTGCCGCGCTCCCTGCAAGCGGTCGTGGACGCCGAGCTGGAGGCCGCGGGCGCGCCCGACAACGACCCCCGCCGGATCGGGATCGGCCTCGGCATGGCCGCGCCGACCGTACTCGGCTTCGGCACCGAGGAGCAGAAGCACCGCTTCCTGCGGCCGCTGTGGACCGGCGAGGAGGTGTGGTGCCAGCTCTTCAGCGAGCCGGGCGCCGGCTCCGACCTCGCCGCGCTCGGCACCCGCGCCGTCCGCGACGAGGCGAGCGGCGACTGGATCGTCAACGGCCAGAAGGTGTGGACGTCCAGCGCCCACACCGCGCGCTGGGCCATCCTCATCGCCCGTACCGACCCGGAGCAGCCCAAGCACCGCGGCATCACGTACTTCGTGTGCGATATGAGCGACCCGGGCGTCGAAGTGCGGCCGCTGCGCCAGATCACCGGCGAGGCCGAGTTCAACGAGGTGTTCCTGACCGACGTACGCATCCCCGACGCGCACCGCCTCGGCGCGGTCGGCGAGGGCTGGAAGGTCGCCCAGACCACGCTCATGAACGAGCGCGTCTCCATCGGCGGCATGCGCATCCCGCGCGAGGGCGGCATGATCGGCCTGCTCGCCGAGGTCTGGCGCGAGCGGCCCGAGCTGCGCACCCACGATCTCCACCAGCGCCTGATGAAGCTCTGGGTCGACGCCGAGGTCGCCCGGCTCACCGGCGAGCGGCTGCGCCAGCAGCTCGTCGCGGGCCAGCCGGGCCCTGAGGGCTCCGGCATGAAGCTCGGCTTCGCCCGCCTCAACCAGGAGATCAGCGGCCTGGAAGTGGAACTGCTCGGCGAGGAAGGGCTGTTGTACGACGACTGGACGATGCGGCGGCCTGAAATCGTCGACTTCACCGGCCGCGACGCGGGCTACCGCTATCTGCGGTCCAAGGGCAACAGCATCGAGGGCGGGACCAGCGAGGTCCTGCTGAACATCGTCGCCGAGCGCGTCCTTGGCCTGCCCTCCGAGCCGCGCACCGACAAGGACGTCGCCTGGAAGGACCTCGCGCGATGACTGACCTGCTGTATTCCGAAGAGGAAGAGGCACTGCGCTCCGCGGTGCGCGACCTGCTCACCGACCACTGCGACGCCGCGTCCGTCGTGGCCCGCACCGAGAGCGCCGAGCCGCACGACCGCGAGCTGTGGAAGGTGCTCACCGACGGCATGGGCCTCGCCGGTCTCCTGGTCCCCGAGGAGCTCGGCGGCCAGGGCGCCACGCACCGCGAAGCCGCCGTGGTCCTTGAGGAGCTGGGCCGGGCCGTCGCCCCCGTGCCGTATCTGACCAGCGCGGTGGTGGCGACCGAGGCGCTGCTCGCCTGCGACGGCGACGCGGCGCGCGAACTGCTGGCCGCGCTCGCGTCGGGCCGCAGGGTCGGCGTGCTCGCGATGCCGCTGTCGAGCGGCTCCGTAGACGGGCGGTTCGCCGTACGGGAGGAGAGCGGCGCCCTGCGCGGCCGGGTGACGGGCGTGGCGGACGCCGCCGTGGCCGACGTGCTCCTGGTGCCCACCGACACAGGGCTTTTCGCGGTCGACGCCGCGGACAGCGGGGTGGACGTCGCACCGCAGTCCTCGCTCGATCTGACGCGCCCGCTCGCCGCCGTCACCTTCGACGGGGCACGCGCGCGTGCCCTCGCCCCGGACGCGCGGCCAGCGGTCGCGCAGGGGCTGCGGGCCGGCGCGGGGCTGCTCGCGTCGGAGCAGCTGGGCGTCGCCGAGTGGTGCCTGACCGAGACGGTCCGCCATGTGAAGGAGCGGCACCAGTTCAACCGGCCCGTCGGCTCCTTCCAGGCGCTCAAGCACCGGCTCGCCCAGCTGTGGCTGGAGGTGGTCAACACCCGTGCCGCCGCGCGCCACGCGGCGGACGTGCTGGCCACGGGGAGCGACGAGCCGGGCCTCGCATCGGCGCTGGCGCAGGCGTACGCGGCACCGGTGGCGGTGCGCGCCGCGGAGGAGGCGCTGCAGCTGCACGGTGGCATCGGCATGACCTGGGAGCACCCCGTCCACCTCTACCTGAAGCGTGCCAAGGCCGACTCGATCGCCTACGGCACGGCGGGACACCACCGTGCGGCCCTGGCCGGGCTGGTCGCCCTTCCGGCGCCCTGACCTGCGTACACACCCCGAGAGAGATCGATGCGGCCCACACCTGCCGGGTGCGGGCCGCGGCTCTGCCCCGCTACTGCGTAGGGCATAATTGCGAGCCGTTCGCAATAACGGTTGATCTTCAGTAGGGGTGTGGAGCATGAGGGCCCGATCGATACGGGGCACGGGCGGCGTGGCCGCGGCCATCGCGATAGCGGTCGCGGCCACCGCCTGCTCGGCGCCGGGCGACGGCGGCGGCGCCGAGGGCGCGAAGGACTCGGCGGTGGTCGGCATCGCGTACGAGCCCGAGACCCTCAGCCCGCTCCTCGGCTACGGCAAGGACGGCAACTCGAAGATTTTCGACGGGCTGCTCACGCACGACGCCGACATGAAGCTGAAGCCCGCGCTCGCCGCCGCGCTGCCCAAGGTCACCGACGACGGCAAGACGTACACGTACAAGCTGCGCGAGGGCGTCAAGTTCAGCGACGGCAAGCCCTTCTCCGCCAAGGACGTCGTCTTCACATACGAGACGATCCTCGACAAGAAGACCAACAACGCGTCCAAGACCGAGCTGGACGCCATCAAGAGCGTCGAGGCGAAGGGCTCCGCGGGGGACACCGTCGTCTTCCACCTCAAGTACCCCTACGCGCCGTTCGCCGAGCGCACCGTCCTGCCCATCGCCCCCGAGCACGTCGCGGGCAAGCAGGACGTGAACACCGGCGCCTTCACGACCAAGCCGGTCGGTACGGGCCCCTACGAACTCGTGCAGTGGTCCAAGGGCGAGAAGCTGAGCTTCAAGGCCAACCCCGACTACTGGGGCGGCGCGCCGAAGATCAAGAACTTCACGATGGCGATCATCAAGGACGACGACGTGCGGGCCACCCGGCTCGACGCCGGTGAGCTCGACGGCGCGATCCTGCCGCCCAACCTCGCGAAGAAGTACGAGCACGACGGCGACAGGAAGACGTACGCCGCCAAGACCTTCGACTACCGCGTCGTGACGCTGCCCACCGGCAACAAGGTCACCGGCGACACCGGCATCCGCCGCGCCCTCGACGTCGGCGTCGACCGCAAGGCCATGGTCGACTCGATCCTGGACGGCGCGGGCAAGGAGGCCTACGGGCCGGTCCCGACCGACAGCCCCTGGTTCACCAAGGGCACCGAGCGGAAGTTCGACGCCGGCAAGGCCAAGAAGATCCTCGACGACGCCGGGTGGAAGCCGGGCGAGGACGGCATCCGCGAGAAGGACGGCGTCCGGGCGACGTTCCCCCTCTGGTACCTCTCCGGCGACAAGCTCCGCCAGGACCACGCCCTCGCCTACGCCTCCGACGCCAAGAAGCTCGGCATCAAGGTCGAGGTGCAGTCCGGCACGTGGGAGGTCATCCAGCCGCGCATGCCGAAGGACGCGGTCCTCGCGGGCGGCGGCTCCCCGGCCGACCCCGACTTCGACCAGTACACGCTCCTGAAGTCCTCCCTCGCCGGTGACGGCTTCAACAACATGGCGCACTACGACAACAAGAAGGTCGACGCGGCCCTGGAGGACGCCCGCCGGAGCGGCGACCACGCCAAGCGCCAGGCCGCCTACGACACCATCCAGCGCGAGCTCGTGAAGAACCCCGGCTACACCTTCCTCACGCACATCGACCACCTCTACGTCGTCGACAAGCGCCTCGGCGACCTGACCACGCAGGTCGAGCCGCACGACCACGGCCTCGCCTCCGGTCCCTGGTGGAACGTCGAGGACTGGCAGCCGAAGAAGTGACGTCGGCGATATCCAAGGCCCCAGGGGAGGCGACCGGCCGTCGCCTCCCCTGGGGGCCGATGGCCCGCCTCGCCGGACGGCGGGCGCTCTTCGCGGTGCCCGTGCTGCTCGTCGTCACCTTCGGCGTCTTCGCCATCGCCGCCGCCTCGCCCTTCGACCCCGTCAAGGCGTACGCGGGCACGGCCGGGCTCACCGCCTCGCAGGAGAACCTCGACCAGCTGCGCGCCAACCTCGGCGTCGACCGGCCGCTCGCCACCCGCTGGTGGGAGTGGCTGACCTCGGCCCTCTCCGGCGACCTCGGCGACTCCAGCACGCTGCGCCAGCCCGTCGCGGACGTCATCGGCGAGCGCGTCGGCTGGTCCGTGCTGCTCGCCGCGACCGCGTTCCTCGTCGCGATCCTGCTCGGCACGGCGCTCGGCGTCCTCGCCGCGCGCCGCCCCGGCGGCTGGCTCGACCGCGCCGTGACCTCGCTCGCGTACACCCTCGAAGCGGCGCCGCCGTTCTGGCTCGGCCTGCTCGCCGTCTGGCTGTTCGCGCTGAAGCTCGGCGTGCTGCCCTCGGGCGGTCTGACCGACACGGCCAGCTCCACCGTGAGCGCCGGGCAGGTCGCGAGCCACCTGGTGCTGCCCGCCGGGGTGCTCGCGGTCTCGCAGTTGCCCTGGTTCGTCCTCTACGTGCGTCAAGGCGTCGGCGACGCGCTCGGCGACGACCCCGTGCGCGGGGCACGCGCGCGTGGCCTCGCCGAACGGACCGTCCTGCTCGGGCACGCCCTGCGCTCCGGCATGCTCCCGGTCCTCACGCTCATCGGGTCGCGTGTGCCCGAACTGATCACCGGGGCGCTCCTGGTGGAGACCGTCTTCAGCTGGCCGGGCATCGCTGCGGCCACCGTGCAGGCCGCGACCTCCGTGGACTTCCCGCTGCTGGCCGCGCTGACCGCGCTCGCCACGGCCGCGGTGCTGCTCGGCAACCTCGTGGCCGACCTCCTGTACGGCCTCGCCGATCCGAGGGTGGGTTTTGATGGCTGAGACCGCGATGACTCAGAAGGCCGACATCGTCTGGCGCGTCCACGGCGGCGTGCGCCGCTCCACGCGCGCGTGGCGGGTGCGTTCCTCCGCGGTGATCGTCGCCGCGGTCGTCCTCGCCGTCCTCGTCGTACCGCCGCTCGTCAACCTCGACGAGCAGGCCGTCGACCTGGCGGCGAAGCTGCGGCCGCCGTCGCTCGCGCACCCCTTCGGCACCGACGACGTCGGACGCGACCTGCTCCTGCGCTGCGTCTACGGACTGCGCGTCTCACTTCTGGTGGGTGTCGTGGCCGCCGTCGTCGCCACCGTCATCGGCACCGCCGTGGGCGCCCTCGCGGCCGCCTCCGGGGGCTGGGTGGACCGGATCGTGATGCGGCTCGTCGACGTCTTCTCGTCCGTGCCGCACCTGCTGCTCGGCATCTTCATCGTCGCGATGTTCCGGCCCGGCGTCTGGCCGGTCGTCGTGTCCGTGGCCCTCACGCACTGGCTCTCCACCGCCCGCATCGTGCGCGCCGAGGTGCTCTCCCTGCGCTCGCGGCCCTACGTCGACGCGGCGATCTCCGGCGGTGCCTCACGGCTGCGCGTCGTGGTGCGGCACCTGCTGCCCGGCGTCCTGCCGCAGGCCGGGCTCGCCGCCGTCCTGATGGTCCCGCACGCCATCTGGCACGAGTCCGCGCTCTCCTTCCTCGGCCTCGGCCTGCCCACCCACCAGGCCAGCCTCGGCACGCTCGTACAGAGCGCCCGCGGCTCGCTGCTCGCCGGCGACTGGTGGCCGACGCTCTTCCCCGGCCTGTTCATCATCGTGCCCACGCTGGCGATCGCGGGCCTCGCGGGCGCCTGGCGGGAGCGGATCAACCCCCGGCGCCGATCGGAGCTCATGCTGTGAAGCCCGTTCTGTCCGTACAGGGACTCTCCGTACGTTTCCGCATGCGCGGCGGCGCCCACGTCTCCGCCGTCACCGACGCCACCTTCGACCTCGCGGCGGGGGAGTGCCTCGCCCTGGTCGGCGAGAGCGGCTGCGGCAAGTCCGTGCTCGCCTCCGCGCTGCTCGGGCTGCTCCCCGAGAACGCGGAGACCGCGGGGGCGGCCCTCCTCGGCGACATCGACCTCCTCACCGCCGACGAACGCACCCTGGCCCGCACCGTGCGCGGGCGGCGCGTCGGCCTCGTACCGCAGAGTCCCGCCGCGCATCTGACGCCGGTACGGACCGTGCGCTCGCAGCTGGAGGAGACCCTGCGGGAGCTCGCCGGGGTGCGGCGGCCACGGCTGCGCGCCGCCGCCGAAGCGGCCGCCGAGCGCGCCGCGTTCCCCACGGGGCACCTCGACCGCTACCCCCACGAACTGTCCGGCGGCCTCGCCCAGCGCGCCGCCACCGCGCTCGCCCTCATCGGCGACGCGCCGCTGCTGCTCGCCGACGAACCCACCACCGGGCTCGACCGTGACCTCGTGGACCGCACCGTCGACGAACTGCGCCGCCACGTCGGCGACGACCGCGCGCTGCTCCTGATCACCCACGACCTCGCGGCCGCCGAGCGCATCGCCGACCGCGTCGCCGTGATGTACGCGAGCCGCGTCGTCGAGATCGCCGAAGCCGCCGACTTCTTCGGCCCGCGCGGACCCCGGCACCCCTACGCCCGCGGGCTCCTCAACGCCCTGCCGGAGCGCGAGTTCACGCCCGTCCCCGGCATGCCGCCCGAGCTGTCCGCGCTCCCGGCGGGCTGCGCGTTCGCGGCGCGCTGCGACCGGGCCGACGAGGCGTGCGCCACCGTGCCCGCGCTCACCGGCGGGGCCGCCTGCCACCATCCCCACGCGGACGTGCTGGAGGCTTCCCGTGCTTGAACTGCGCTCCATCACCGCCGGATACGACCGGCGCGCCCCGGTCGTCCGCTCCGTGGACCTCGCCATCGCCCCCGGGGAGTCCGTGGGGCTGCTCGGCCCCAGTGGCTGCGGCAAGTCGACGCTGGCGCGGGTAGCGGCGCTGCTGCACCGGCCCGACGCCGGGCAGGTCGTGATCGACGGCGAGGCCGCGGGGGGCTGGCGCCACCGCGCCCCGCGCCAGCAGCGCACCGCCTTCGGTGTCGTCTTCCAGCAGCCGCGGCTGTCCGCCGACCCCCGGCTGGCGCTCAGGGATCTTGTCGCCGAGCCGCTGCGCGCGGTGGGCCGGTCCGCCGAGGCCGCCGCCCTGGTCCCGGAGCTCGCCGCCCGCGTCGGCCTGGGCAAGGAGCTCCTGGGCCGCCGCCCGCACGAGGTCAGCGACGGCCAGCTGCAACGGGCCTGCCTCGCCCGCGCCCTGGTGCTGCGCCCGCGCTGGCTCATCTGCGACGAGATGACGGCCATGCTGGACGCCTCGACGACGGCGGCCCTGGTCCACGTCGTGGAGGAGTACCGCCGCGAGCGCGGCGCCGGACTCCTCGCCGTCGGCCACGACCGCGTGCTCCTTGAGCGGTGGTGCGACCGCACCACGCACTGGGACGAACTCGGCCCCGCGGCACGAAACAAAGCACTCCGGACCCAATAAGACGAACTGTCATCAAAGCAGAAAGAGTCAAAAATACTCCGTCTGGATCTTTGTTGACATCAAAGGTGACGACCCGTTTAACTGAGTACGCCGGTAGTTGATCCCACTGATTTGGCGGGAGAAGTATTCGGATATGGATTCTCAGCTCGGCTATCACTTACGGCCCGGTCCACTGACCGGAAGACCGTTGCTCAGAGGCTTGGCCGTCCCCTCGAACCGCTCTCTGGCGTTGCCACATGCTCGTCCCCGGTTCGCTTCCCGAACCCCCGACTGAGCCCGGCGGCAGCCACGACCGCCGAATTCTACTTTCCCTCCGGTATCAGCGGCTTTTTCGCCGTGGTGATCGCCGTGGTGATCGAAATATCGGATGCGTGAATACCGCGACGCTTTGACGGTCGCGCGTAACGTCAATTTCTCCCTGCGGCCTCCGGCATTGACACACGGGCCGAGTGCGTCGCCATCGCGCTGCAAAAAATAAGGGGCGGTTCCATGACTGATACCTATGAGCCCAATCTTCTGGACCCCGCGATCATGTCCGATCTCCGCGGGGAGTTCGGACGGCTGCGGGACCAGTCGTCCGTCTGGCGTGGCTGGGCCATGGACGGCACTCCCGCCTGGTACGTGACGGGCGCGGCGGAGGTCCGAACGGTGCTCGGCGACGCCCGGTTCGCCACCCGCAAGGCGCCGGAGCCCGGCACCGACGATCCGCTGATCAAGACCCTGGCGAACCTGGGTATCGACGAGGACCTGATGGTCTACGTCACCGGGATGCTGATCAATTTCTCCGGCGCCGAGCACGCCCGGCTGCGCAAGCTGGTCTCCCACGCGTTCACCGCACGCCGGGTCACGAACCTCCGTCCGCGCATCGAGGAGATCACCGGGAAACTGCTGGACGGCATCGAGGCCGCCGCGGCGGGACCCGACCCCGTCGACCTGATCGAATCGTTCGCGTATCCGGTGCCGATCGCCGTGATCTGTGAACTCGTCGGTGTGCCGGAGAGCGACCGCCCGGCGTGGCGCCAGTGGGGTGACGCGCTGGTGTCGATGACGCCCGAGCGCACGCCGGACGCCCTGCGGTCGATGGTCGAGCAGGTCAAGGACCTCGTGAAGCGCCGACGCGCCACACCGGCCGACGACCTCGTCACCGCGCTGCTGCGGGCGCAGGCCGAGGACGGGGACCGGCTCTCGGACGACGAACTCGTCACGCTCGTCATCAACATCGTGTTCGCCGGCCACGAGACCACCGCCCACCAGCTCGGCAACTCGATCGCCGCGCTCCTCACCCACCCCGACCAGCTGGAACTCCTGCGCGCCGAACCGGACCGCTGGCCCTCCGCGGTGCATGAACTCGTACGCCTGTGGACGCCGTTCCCCATCAGCCCGCTGCGGTACGCCCTTCAGGACGTCGAACTGGGCGGATTCACCATCGCCGCGGGCGAGGCGGTCCAGCCCGTGCTCATCTCCGCCAACACCGACCCGGACTCCCACAGCGATCCCGACCGCTTCGACGTCAGCCGCCGCGACGGTGAACGCGGCGGCGGCAACCTGGGCTTCGGGCACGGCATCCACTACTGCCTGGGCGCTCCACTGGCGCGGATGGAGACGGAGATCGCCCTCTCGGCGCTCTTCCGCCGCTTCCCCGACCTCACCCTCGACACCCAACCCCACTGGGCCCCCCACCCGTTGATGGTGCGGCTGGGGCAACTGCTCGTCTTCCCACGCCCGCCGGAGCAAGGAGGCACCGACCGATGACCAGCACATACGAACCCGACCTGTTGGACCCCGAGCTGATGGCCGACCCCCATGGCGGGTTCAAGCGGTTACGGGAAGAAGCGCCGATCAGCCGTGGCCGGACCATGGGCGGGGACCCGGCCTGGTACGTGACCCGGGCCGCGGACGTCCGCGCGGTACTGAGTGACCCGCGGTTCGTGGTGACCAACGTCAACGCGGCACCGGGCGCCAAGGACCCGAAGGTACAGCTCGTCGCCAACCTGGGTGTCTCCGAAGAACTCGCCACCTACGTCGTGGACCTGCTCCCCGACCGCGACGGCGCCGACCACACCCAGCTGCGCCGGCTCGTGGCCCCAGCCTTCAGCGGGCGCCGGATCACCGGCCTCCGCCCCCGGGTGACGGAGATAACCGGCCGGCTCCTGGACGAGATCGAGGCGTGCGGCCCCGGCCCGGTCGACATGATCAACGCGTTCGCGTATCCGCTGCCGATCACCGTGATCTGCGAACTCGTCGGCGTGCCGGAGAGCGACCGCCCGACGTGGCGCGAGTGGGGCGACGCGCTGCTCACCCTGGATCCGGCACGCTTCGCGGGCGCGCTCCAGGCAATGGTCGACCAGGTCGAGGAGTTGCTGGAGCGGCGCCGCGCCGAGCCGGCCGACGACCTGATCAGCGCCATGCTCAAGGCCCAGGCGCAGGCGCAGGCACAGCCGGGGGGCGGGGGCCACCTCTCCGACCGCGACCTGGTCAAGATGATCATTACGCTGGTGAACACCGGGCACGAGACCACCGCGCATCTGCTCGGCAACGCCGTGGCCGGGCTGCTCGCCCGCCCCGGCCAGCTGGAGCTGCTGCGCCGCGAGCCGGAGCGCTGGCCCGTCGCGGTGCACGAGATGATGCGGCTGTGGACACCGGTGCGCGTCACCGCCTTGCGGTACGCCACCGAGGACGTGGAGATCGGCGGTGTGCCGATCAGGGCTGGCGAGGCGGTGCAGCCGGTACTGATCTCCGCCAACACCGACCCGGCCGACCACGCCGACCCCGATCGCTTCGACATCCGGCGACGCGAGGGGGAGCGCGGCGAGGGGCACGTCGGGTTCGGGCACGGCATCCACTACTGCCTCGGGGCCGCTCTGGCTCGTCAGGAGGCCGAGATCGCGCTCTCCGCGCTGTTCAGCCGCTTCCCCGACCTCGCGCTGGAGGGGGAGCCCCAGTGGCTCGCCGGCCCGCTGATGGTCCGCATGTCCCACCTGCCGGTGACCCTGCGCCGGTGACCTCGCGCCCCTCAAACCCTCACCCTCACCCTCACAGGGAGGTTCCGCGTGCCCGAAACCGCACAGCACGACGCCGACAGCCTGTCGGTGCTGCGCGACCAAGCCTCGATCATCGAGACCTGCACGCTGTCGGCCTGGATGGCGGACCGCTGGGACTGGGCCGCCTTCCAGGAGATCTTCGCCGAGGAGGTCGATCTGGACTACACCTCTCTCAACGGCGGAGAGCCCCTGCGGCTGCCGCGCGAGAGTGTCGTCAACGGCTGGAGCACGGTCCTCACCGGTCTTGACGCCACCCAGCACCTGGTCAGCAACCACCTGGTGACGCTGCACGGGGACACCGCCGAGTGCACCGCGTCCGTCCTGGCGACCCACATCCTGGCGAACGAGCAGGGCGAGCCGACGTGGACGGTCGGCGGGCACTACCACTACCGCCTGGTCCGCACCGCCGAGGGCTGGCGCATCAGCGGTCTGAAGATGACGGCGGACTGGACCACCGGGAACCGGAACATCATGGTGCTCGCCGTCCAGAACCAGCCCGAGCACGTCAGGGAGTGGAAGCACGAGAACGACCCGGCGTAGGGCAGTGCCTTAAGGGCACCGCCCTGGCGCATCGCGGGAGGGCACTGGCTCCCGGCGGCCGGATGGTTCACCGGTCGCCGGGAGCTTCCCGGCCGCGCGCCAGCACCCGTACGTCCGTCCCGCCCTGCCGGACGGCCCGTACCTCCGCGCCCGCCGGCCCGTCGTCCACCACCAGCAGGTCGAACTCCGACAGCGGGGCCGGCGCGTACAGAAACTCCGGGCAGCTCGTCGGCGCCGCCTTCGACATCTACCCCCGAAGAGGCCGCACCCGCCGACTCGCGCCTCCTGAAGACCCCCGGCATCGTCATGACCCCGCACATCGCCGGAGCGAGCCAGGAGGCCGCGCGCAAGGCGGCCCGCATCGTGGCGGGCGAGGTCGGCCGCTTCCTGCGCGGTGAGCCGCTCACGCACTGCGCCAACCCGGAGGTGTTCACCGGGCCGGCGTGAACGCCCGGCGACGACCACGCCAACTCCCGTCCGCGCGGGGTGCCGTGACGCGGGCGGAGCCGCATACTCACTGAGGTTCCGCACACGCACCGACGCCCCGGGAGGCAGACATGGCCCTCACCACCCGTCGCAGAGCGCTCACCGCCCTCGGCGCCACCCTCGGCACCGCCCTCGCGGGCAGCGTCGGGGCGCCCGCCCACGCACAGGCGGGCGAGCGCGGCCACCACCCGCGCCCCCGCCCCCTGATCCGCGCCCACGCGCACAACGACTACGAACACCCCAGGCCGCTCCTCGACGCCCTCGACCACCGCTTCGGCAGCGTCGAGGCCGACATCTTCCTCGTCGACGGACAGCTCCTGGTCGCCCACGACCCGGTGGACCTCGACCCCTCCCGCACCCTCGAATCCCTCTACCTGGACCCGCTGGCGGCCCGCGTCCGCGCCCACCACGGCTCCGTCCACCGGGGCTACCACCGCACGCCCTTCCAGCTCCTCATCGACATCAAGACCGAGGGCGCGTCGACGTACGCCGAGCTCCACCGCCATCTGCGGCCCTACCGGCACCTGTTCACGTCGTACGCCCACGGAAAGGTCCGCCGCTCCGCGATCACTGCCGTCGTCTCGGGCGACCGCGCGGCCCGCGCCCCGATGCGGGCGCAGAAGGTCCGGCACGCCTTCTACGACGGCCGCCTCGCCGACCTCGGGACCGCCCAGCCCGCCTCGTTCATCCCGCTGATCAGCGACAACTGGTCGCTCAACTTCAGCTGGCAGGGCACGGGACCGATCCCCGCCGCCGAGCGCGACAAGCTGCGCGGCATCGTCTCCGCCGCCCACGCGCGCGGGCAGCGCGTCCGCTTCTGGGCGACGCCCGATCTGCCGGGCCCGCAGCGCGACGCGGTCTGGGGCGAGCTGCTCGCCGCCGGTGTCGATCACCTCAACACCGATGACCTCGCGGGGCTCGAAGCCTTCCTCGACGCGCGCGGCCGGTAAGCCGGGCCGGTCAACGCCGGTAGAAGTAAAACCCGTTCGGAGCACAGGTCAGAGCCTCGGACGCACCCTCCGCTACGCGACACTGACGGCCGAAAGCCGCGATGTCGCGTGGCGGAGGAGGTACTTGCCATGGCTGTCTCGATCTCTGTGGTGCTGCTGCTGTTCATCCTGGCGGTGGTCTTTCTGCGCAACGGCGCGCTGAAGGTCTCGCACGCCGTGGTCTGCGCCCTGCTGGGCTTCTACCTGGCGAGCACGAGCATGGCGCCGACCATCCACAACGGCCTGACGGCCACCGCCGACATCGTCAGCGAACTCCAGCCGTGAGCGCGTTCCAGCCGTGACCGTTCCTTGCGGGCCCGTTCCTTGCGGGTTCATGAACAACTGACGCTATTTCATGGACACTTCAAGAGGGCCGCTCTAGCTTCGGCGCATGTCCAGCAGACTGCGCCGCCTCGTCCCCGCCAGTGTCGTGGCCCTGACCGTGTCCCTCGCCCTCCCCGCGTACGCCGACGACATCCCCAAGGCGCCCGGCCACCGGCTCGTCAAGAGTTACGAGGGCGCGCCCGCCGCCGCCCGACCGCTGCCCGGCACCCCGCCGCCCCAGCACCCCTACCTCGCCGCCAACGGCCGCAGCGGTATGCACGCCGACGCGGCGGGCAGCGGGACGTACCCCTGGAGCGGTCCGCTCGGGAAGCGGCCCGCGGTCGACAGCGAGAAGATGGCGGCGCTCGGCGGCGAGTGCGCGAACGTCACCTTCGACCGCGACGGGCGCATCGTCACCGTCTGCGGCACGTTCACCGGCTTCCTCGTCAAGCTGCTCGACCCGAAGACGCTGGCCACGCTCGCCGAGTACAAGCTGCCCCAGCGGCCCTCGACGGTCGAGGCCATCACGCGCCTCGACTTCTCCAGAATCTTCAAGGACACCTCGGGCGGCGCCTATTCGTACCTCGACCACAAGGACCGCCTCGTCCTCGCCGACTCCCGGCAGCACATCGTCAGGCTCGCCCACGAGCGGACGGCGGACGGCGGCTGGCGCTTCGTCGTCGACAAGGAGTGGGACCTGACGGCGCACGTCCCGCACGACTGCGTGACCTGGTCGAATCTCTACCCGAGTGGCGAATGTGACCCGGTCACGTCGGTGATGCCCGACTGGGAGGGCCGCATGTGGTGGGTGACGCGGCAGGGCCGCGTCGGCACCGTCGACCCCGAGTCCGGCTCCATCCGTTCCCTACGGCTCGACGGCGAGGAGATCCAGAACTCCTTCTCGGTCGCCGACGACGGCGTCTCCATCGTCTCCGACCACGCCCTCTACAGCTTCCGCGCCGCCCCCGACGGAACGCCGGAAATCAGCTGGCGCCAGACGTACGACCGCGGCACCGGCACGAAACCCGGCTCGGTCAACCAGGGCTCGGGCAGCACGCCCGACCTCTTCGGCGAGCGCGACGACTACGTGGCGATCACCGACAACGCCGACGACCGCATGAACGTCCTCGTCTACCGGCGCGGCGCCGACGTACCGGACGAACGGCGCCTCGTCTGCAAGGTGCCCGTCTTCGGCTCCGGCGCGTCCACCACCGACAACTCGCTGATCACCTGGGGCGACAGCCTCGTCGTCGAGAACAACTACGGCTACGAGAACATCACCTCGCTCACCCTCGGCCGCAACGTCGTCGGCGGCGTCAGCAGGATCGACGTGCGCGAGGACGACAGCGGCTGCGACACGGCCTGGGAGAGCGGCGTGCGCGCCCCCTCCACCGTGCCCAAACTCTCCACCGCCAACGGCCTGTTGTACTTCTACACCAAGGAGCCCAACAGCCTCGGCGTCGACGCCTGGTACCTCACCGCGGTCGACTTCCGCACCGGCGACACCAGGTGGAAGCGGCTCGCCGGTACGGGCATCGCGTACGACAACAACTGGGCGCCCGTGACGCTCGGCCCCGACGGGACGGCCTACGTGGGCGTCTTCAACGGCCTGGTGGCGGTGCGGGACACCGAGTGAACCGCCGGGGGCACGCCCCCGTCACGTCCGGGAGAAGACGCCGATGCCGTTGGGCACGGGGCGCTCCACCCCGCCGCTGGGGTTGTTGCGCACGGTCACGGCGTCGGCCCCCGGCGCCCGCGCGACCAGCGTGGACGTGGCGGAGACCAGGGTGGAGGAGCCGCCGCCGTCCAGGCTGAAGCCGTCCGTCGCGCCAAGCCCGCGCAGCGTCCGCGCCACTTCGGCGATCGTGAGGCCCGTACGGAACTCGGGGGAGCCGTCGAGCGAGAGCAGCAGCAGGCGCCGGCCGCCGTCGGAGATCCCGGCCGCGGTCCGCACCGCCGACGCGGTGGTGTCCAGGCCGGGCAGCGGCGCGCCGCCCCGCAGCACGGGATAGCCGCCGAGCGCGAAGCGGAACGGAATGCGCGAATCGGCGGCCACGAGACGGTGCCTGACCTGTACACGGTCGCCCTTCGACAGTTTCCGCAGCTCCTGCGCGCCCGCCTCGCGGCCGACCAGGACGGTGCTGCCGTCGGCGACGGGGCCGCTGCCCGGCGTGTCGGCCGAGGCCGCGACACGCCCGTGGCGGACCGTCACCTCATGGGTGTCCGTACTACAGGGCGCGCCGCGGCTCGTGTCCGTGCCGCACGTCGCGCGCACCCGTGAGACGGTCCCCCAGTCGCTGGTGAACGCGCCGACGGAACCGACCGGCAGCGCGTACTGGTTGAGGCCGCCGAGCGGCAGACGGGAGTGCCGGGTGCGCACCTCCCCGTCGAGCGAGAGGCTGTCCAGGCGCGCCCGGCGGTCGACGCCCACGCCCAGGACGGCCTCGGTGGTGACGCCCGGCGGCATGGCGGGCCCGAAGCGCTGCCCGTTCGGCACGGCGGCCTTCAGCGCCCGACCGGCCGCGACCGCCGGACCCACGGGCGCGCCGGTCGCCTCGACGCCAGGGTGCTGGGTCTCGGTGATGTTGAAGAAGTCGCCGTTGATCCCGCCGACCGCGCCGGCCCCGTCCGCGAGCGCGGAGACGGTCGAGCGCGCGGCGACCTTGCCCGGATACAGCAGGCCCACACCGGTGCGCGGATCGCGCAGGTCGACGTCGAGCACATGGGCGCGGGCGGTGCCGCGCGAGCCCGGGATGTCGAAGTACCGGTACTCCACACCTGGGGCGATCCGGGTGGCCACCGCCCGCCGGGTGTCCCCGACAGCGCCGCCGGCCGGTGCCGCTCCCGCGAGAGCCGCACCGGCCAGCGTGCCGAGCGTGGAGATGAGCGCGAGGGCCGTTCTGAACCGTCCACCGTGCCGTGTCCGCCCTGTCTGCCGCGTCCGCCCTGTCTGCTGTGCCTGCCGTGCCTGCTGTGCCTGCCGTGTCACAGATTCCCCCTGGGGGTCGGCCGGGCCACCAACTGTCCCAGCGGTCAGCGGAGTTCACCAGACGGCGGTGGCTGCGCCCCGACCACCCGGGAACGGATCAGAAAACGTACGCCCTCCGGAGCCTCCAGCGAGAAGCCGCTGCCGCGCCCCGGCACGACGTCCACGATCAGCCGGGTGTGGCTCCACACTTCGTACTGGCTCTTCGACATCCAGAAGGTTATGGGCTCCGCCACGCCTTCGACGGTCAGCGACGCGAGCCGAATGTCGGAGTCGCCCGTACGGAACTCACCCTCCGGGTAGCACATGGGCGCGCTGCCGTCACAGCAGCCACCCGACTGATGGAACATCAGCGGCCCGTGCGCCTCCGCCAGTCGGCGCAGGAGCCGGGCGGCGGCGGGGGTCAGCTCGACGCGGGACGCATCGTCCTTGCTCTCATAGCGGTCCTTGCTCTCATGACGGTCCATGGAGCGACCCTTCCCCTCGGCACGTTGCAACAGGGTTGCACGGAGTCCCCCGCAGGGATGGCGGGGCGGTGCGCGCTCCGCGAGGATGGCCCCTCTCTGTGGGCTCCGTGGAGCGGAGGCAGCGCGATGGGATCACACGCGGCGGCGGGGCGGCGCAGGCCCGTCGTGTTCGGTGCGCTCGGTGTGACGCTGCTCGCCGCCCTGTTGTGCGTCCCGGGCGCGGGAGGCGCGCCGGTGTCGGCCGACGCCTGCCGGGACGCGGGGCCCTCGCTGCCGCGCGGTGACTGCGGGCCGTTCTGGCAGGTCCTCGCCGAGGACTTCAACGGCGACCGGGTGCCGCTCGGCGCGTTCAGCGGCTGCGACCACCACGCCGACACCTCCGCCGCGTACTGCGAGGGACTGGAGGGCTCCTACCGCGACAACTGGTGGGCGTACCCGACTGGTTGGCGCGACACGGCCAACGGCCGGGCCCGTGACGTCGCCGGTGTCTACCACCCGGAGGACACCGTGAGCGTGGGTCCCGCGGAGAACGGCGACGGCCGGATGCGCATCCGGATGTGGCGGCCCGCCGACGGGGGGCCCGTACACGCCGCGGCGGTCGTACCACGTGCCGTCATGCAGATGAAGTACGGCAAGTACAGCGCCCGCATCAAGGTGACCAGGCAGGCCCCCGGCTACAAGTCGGCCTGGCTGCACTACGGCGGCGGCTGCGAGATGGACCACCCCGAAGGCGAGTGGACGGGGCCGCTCAGCGCCTTCCACCACCCGTGCGGCGGCGGTGAACAGGGCTCGTTCCGCGGCGCCGACGACTGGACCCGGTGGCACACCGTGTCGACCGAGTGGACCCCCGGCCATGTGCGGTTCTTCGTGGACGGCAAGGAGATCGGGCACGACACGAGGGGGGTGCCGGACCGCCCCCTGTCCTGGGTCCTGCAGAACGAGAGCGCCCTGGAGGGGCCGGGGGCGGCGCCCGGCAGCAGCGCGCGACTGGAGATCACCTGGGTCGCGGCATACGCGTACGGCTGGAAGTGAACTCCCGTACAACCCTTGCCGCCCATCCCGTGTCGAACAGGGCGCCGGACAAGGAACGGGCCCTTTCCGGACACCCTCGCGCCAGCCCGGCCACCTTCCTTCACAGGAGCCGCTCGTGCGCAACAACCGTTCTGCCGCCCTCGCCGCGGCATCGTTCCTTCTGCTGACCGGGGCCGGTATCGCCGCCGCCCCCGCCGCCTTCGCCGGCACCCCCGGGGGTACGCGCGCCGACGACCGCAACAGCGACTTCAACGGCGACGGATACGAGGACGTGCTGGTCGGCGCCCCGGGCGCCACGGTCAGCGGTGACAAGGGCGCGGGACTCGTCACCGTCCAGTACGGCTCCACCAGAGGCATCGGCACCAGCGACGTCGCCCGGTTCAGCCAGTCGACGGACGGGGTCGCCGGCGCCGCCGAGGTGGGCGACGGCTTCGGCAAGGCCGTCGCCACGGGCGACCTGGACGGCGACGGCTACGACGACGCGATCGTCGGCATCCCCGGAGAGGACATCGGCGACCAGGCGGACGCCGGTGGCGTCGCCATCCTGTGGGGCTCGAAGACCGGGCTCAGCGGCGCGGCCAGCGACTGGCTCCAGACCCAGGAGCCCACCGGGGGCGAGCAGTTCGGCGGGGGCCTCGCCGCGGCGCACCTCACCGGCGACACGCCGGGTGACGTGCTCGCCGTACTGGACCGCGACGACCTGGAACTTTTCGTGTACGACGCCGCGCCGCAGCCCGGCCGGGCCCCGCTGCGCCACCAGGACACCCAGCGGCTCTCCGCGGCCGCCGAGGAGCGCGACATCCTGCCGAAGTCCCTCACCACCGGCGACTACGACGACAACGGCTACGCCGACCTCGTCGTCTCCGGCGTCACCGTGGGCGAGGAGCCGGGGCACGGCTGGTCCCTGCACTTCGCGGGGAACGCCGGTGGACTCACGTACAAGGGCGATCTGCGCGGCGGACCGGCGGCGGCCTCCGGCGACATCGACAACGACGGCTACGACGACCTGGTGACCGGCGAACCGGCCTCTCCCGACGACGGCGGCGAGACGATGACCGGCGGTCTGGTCGGTGTGCGCTACGGCACCGCGGACGGCCTCGGCGAGGAGGCCAAGTGGTGGACGCAGGACTCCACCGGCGTGCCCGGCACCGCCGAGCGCGGTGACGGCTGGGGCGCCGACCTGTCCGTCGCGGACACCAACGGCGACGGCTACGCGGACGTGGCGATCGGCGCGCCCGGCGAGGACATCGGCACCGTCGCCGACGCGGGGGCGGTGTGGGTGCTGCGCGGCTCGCAGAACGGCGTGACGGCGACCGGCGCCAAGTCGTTCGACCAGGACTCCGCGGACATCCCGGGCGTGCCTGAGAAGGGTGACAAGTGGGGTGCGCAGGTGCGGCTCTCCGACCCGAACAGGGACGGCCGCTTCGGCCTCCTCGCGGCCGCGCCCGGCGAGAACGCCGGGGACGGCGTGGTGTGGGTCCTGTCGGCAGGCACGGGCGGCGTCACCGCGTCGGGCTCCTGGACGTACGGCGGGTCGTCGCTGGGCGCGCCGGGCACCGGGGCGGCGTTCGGCGCGGCCATCGACGAGTGAGCACGGCCTGAAAGGACCTCCGGACGCGGTCGTGAGCGGGCGTCTCCGTATCATCGCGGTGATCGCGCCACGCGCTCACGACCGCGTTCGGAGGCTGGACAGGCATGACAGAGAGCCGAGTTGTCATCGTCACGGGCGGCGGGACCGGCATCGGAGCCGCCACCGCCCGGCGACTGCGGGCCGACGGGCACCATGTGGTGGTCTCGGGCCGCCGCCCGGAGCCGCTGCGCCGCGTCGCCGAGGAGACGGGGGCGCTGGCCCATCCCGCCGACGCGGGTGACGCCGAGGCCGTCGCCGGTCTCGTCGACGCGGCCGTGGCGGCGTACGGCCGGATCGACGGGCTCGTGCTCAACGCCGGGGTCGGGCGCAGTGGCGCGGTCGGTGACCTCTCCGACGAGGACTGGGACACGGTGCTGCGCACCAACCTCACCGGCCCCTTCCTGCTCCTGCGCGCCGCGCTGCCGCACCTGCTTGCGGCGCGCGGCGCCGTCGTCGCGGTCGCGTCGGTCGCCGCGCTGCGCAACGGCGTGGCGAACGCGGCGTACGCGACGTCGAAAGCGGCACTCGTCCAGCTGTGCCGTTCCGTCGCCGTCGACTACGGCAGGGACGGGGTGCGGGCCAACACGGTCTGCCCCAGCTGGGTGCGGACCGAGATGGCGGACCGGCGCATGACGCGGTTCGCCGAGGAGGCCGGTCTCGGCGGGCGCGGGGCCGACGCGGCGTACGAGGAGGCGGCGCGGCTGATCCCCGCCGGCCGCCCGGGGCAGCCGGAGGAGGTCGCCGAGGCCATCACCTGGCTGCTGTCGCCCGTCGCGTCCTTCGTCAACGGCGCGGCGCTGACCGTGGACGGCGGGGTCACGGCCGTCGACCCCGGAACGGTCGCCTTCGACTTCAGCGTCACGCCGCGCGGCTGAGCCTCTGCGCCGGGCCGGCCGCGGGGCCCCGGCGTCAGCCGAAGCGTTCGACGCGGATCTGGGCCGGTGGGTACGGCGAGAAGGAGGTCGTGCCCACCGACCAGAGGCCGCCGTCCGTCCCGGGGATCGGCGCGAGCGCCTCCGGCAGGTAGGCGGCCGGGGTCTCCGGGCCCCGTTCCCCGATCCAGGCCGTGCCGTCCCAGCGCAGGTAGTGGGCGCGCTTCTGGTCCCAGAAGTCCCAGCCCGAGATCAGGTCGGGCCTGCCGTCGGCGTCTCCCACGACGGCACTCAACAGGCCTACGCCGAACGGCGCCCCGACGTCGTTCCACCGCGTGCCGTCCCAGTGCTCCAGCGTGACCCCGGGCGGTTTGCCGGGCGGTCCGCCCACTCCGTACGCGAATCCGGTCAGCCAGATGTCGTCGTGCGCGACGGGCAGCAGTCCGCTCACGGAGGCGCGGATGCCGAGCAGGCGGGGTATCA
Organism: Streptomyces sp. NPDC003379; assembly: GCF_053589195.1. NCBI lineage: Bacteria > Bacillati > Actinomycetota > Actinomycetes > Kitasatosporales > Streptomycetaceae > Streptomyces > Streptomyces sp. NPDC003379. Next base: position 186,961 of record NZ_JBSFRK010000011.1, read on the forward strand.
CCGTCCAGGCGCCGTCCCAGCGGGCGATGACGTCGCCGAACACCCACACCTCCCCGCCGGGCGTGACGTGTACGCCGGTCGGGGTGGGCGCGGCCACGTCCGGAAGCGGACGGCACCAGCGCCATGTCCCGCCGTCACCGCACAGCAGCCCGGCCCGGTCGCCGCGCCGCCCCGAGACCCAGAACCGGCCGTCGGGCCCGGCGGCGACATCCGTCAGCCGCGTCCCCGCCTCGCCCCGCCCGGGGAACGTGGTCTCCCGCCAGGTCGCGCCGTCCCAGGTCAGGAGCTGGTCGTGGCCCTTGGTGTCGGTGCCGACGGCCCAGGCCGCCCCGCCCGAGGGGCTGACGGCGACGGACCGCAGGGAGGTGTACGTCAGGTGGGACAGATTGGTCGGTTTCCAGGCGGTGCCGTCCCAGCTGAGGGCGATGGCGGTGCCCAGGGTGCCACCATCGCGGCCCTGCTCGCCCACGGCCCAGGCCCGGTCGGGGCCCGCGGCGGCCACGCCGACGAGGTGGGCGGCGGGCCGGCCGGCGGGGGCGGTGACTTCCCGCCATGTCGCGGCGGCCGACGCGGGCCGCGCCGCGGCCGTACCGGTCAGGGACACGGGCAGGGCCAACCCGGCGCCGACGGTGGCAAGCCCACGGATCACGTCACGTCTTCGCATGAGAAGAGCCTTTCCTCGGGTGGTGTGCGTACGGGGTTCAGCGTTCGACGTCCAGGGTGAGGCGTCAATGCGCGCGGATGCCAGTACTGCGCGCCAACTGCGGGAAGCTGAGCGGCAGTTGAAGCGGAGAATTCCGTTGGGATCCCGTATGGCGAGCGCGTGAACCAGGGGTAAATATCGTCGTTTCGGTCGACAAGGCGCCCAAGTCAATTGTTGACAGCGCCAGTTGGTCTAGTCCATTTTGGTGGTACGCCAGTTCGACGAGGGGCGGATGCGGCACCCGCTGCCCCGGCCGACCTGAAGCGGCCAGCAACCGAACCTTGGAGCACGCCATGCCAGCGTCCGACCGCTACCTCCATCGAGCCCCGTCCGCCGTCCCCTACTTCAGCGCCGACGGCGAGACGTACCTGGCGCAGACACAGCTGCGGGACCTGGCCAAGACACGGCCGCTCAAGGTGCTCTCCGAGGAGGACTTCGCCTTCTGGCAGACGTACGGCTACGTCGTCGTGAAGCAGGCGATCCCCACCGAGGCGGCCAAGGACCTGCTGGACTTCGCCTGGGAGTTCCAGGGGCTCGACCGGGGCCGCCCCGAGACCTGGTACGAGGAGCGCAAGTTCCGCTCCGACCTGGACCGCGAACTGCACGTCTACGGCTTCGTCGAGGCATACCACCACCAGCTCATCTGGGACAGCCGCCAGACGCGGCGGGTCTACGACGCCTTCACCGACGTATGGGACTGCGACGAGCTCTGGGTGACCCTGGACCGGCTCAACCTCAACCCGCCCAACGTCAGGAACCGCTCCCGCTCCCTGATCGCCCCCACCGAGCGCGGCTTCGACATCAACCTCCACTGGGACGTCGACACCACCCTCGGCGTGCTGCCGCAGCGGGTGCAGGGCATCATCGCCCTGGACGACACCCGGCACGAGCACGGCGGCTTCCAGTGCTGCCCCGAGCTGTTCCGCCGGTTCGACCGGTGGAAGGCACTCCAGCCGGACGGCCGCGACCCCATCCGCCCCGCGATCGACCAGGACGACATGCCCGTCATCCGGCCCGAACTGGCGGCCGGTGACCTGCTGATCTGGAACGGGCTGCTCGCGCACGGCGTGGCCCCCAACACCTCGGCGAGCGGCGTCCGCGCCGTCCAGTACCTCTCGATGATGCCCGCCCTGGAGTCCCACGAGGAGCTGCGCCGCTCCCGGGTCGACTCCTGGCGCCACCTCACCACCCCGGACTGGAACGGCACGCTCCTGGGAGACGCCGACAAGCCCGAGTCCCTGCGCTACGGCACCGCCACGCTCAGCGACCTGGGCGAGAAGCTGCTGGGCCTCACGTCCTGGACCGGACAGGCCCCCGACCAGCCGATCGGGGAAGCCGCATGCGCCGCGTCTGCCTGACCCTGCCCACCAACAGGGCCTGCCCCGAGACGATCGCGGCGATCGGCGAGGAAGCGGCCCACGCCGTCGCTCACTTCGACGTCGAGGTGCATCTGCTGATCCTCGACTCCTCCGGCCCGGACACCTTCGCCGCCCACGCGCGGGCCGTCAGCGCGCTGGGCGACGTCCCGCGCGTCGTCACGCACCACCTCGGAGAGACGGAGCAGCGCGACTTCCTGCGCGGGGTGATCGGCCGGGCCGGAGTCGCCAAGCCCGAGCTGATGCTGGAGCTGATGCTCCCGGCCAAGCTCTCCTACGGGGCCTGCACCAACCGCGCGTTCCTCATCGCCGCCGCCCTCGGCTGCGAGTCCGTGCACCGCAGGGACTCCGACAGCCGGTACCAGACCCTCGACGGCGCACCCGTCTTCCCCGTCCACCACGAACTCATGTCGCTCGGCAAGCGTGCGGCGGACGTGGCGCACGGCGCCGTGGAGACCACCCTCGACCATCGCCACGCCCACAGGCGCGTGGCGATGGTCGGCAGCTCCTTCGTGGGCGAACTCTCCGTGGACATCGGTGAGATACGCGGCCTCGACCCCGAGGTCTACCACGACGTGGTCAGCCTCTGGGCGCCCGGCCACTGGTCCGACGACCAGAAACGCGAGCTCGTCGACGACTCCTTCCGGGGCGCCGGCACGGAACCCTTCACGGGCGACCACGCGACGCTGACCCTGGTCGACCCCATGCGCGTCGACATGTGCAACATCAGCTTCCACTCGGTGCACGAACACGTGCCGCTGCCGCCCGCCACCGACACCATCGGCAGCGACTACTTCCTCATCCACCTGGTCCACGACGCCGCCCTGCCCGGCGTCCTGCACAACCGCAACATCGTCAACTTCTACACCGCGGAACGCAGGACCGACGCGGGCTTCATCGCGTACCAGACGCGCTTCGTGAAGTTCTTCCTGTCGATGCTCTACTTCAACGTCATCTACGACCGGATGGCCGCCGCCGGTGACACGCTCCTCGACGACCGGGGCCAGGTCCGCGGCTCCGTCGTCGGTGCCCTCGTCAGGGAGAGCACCACGCTCGACCGGGCCGAGAACGTCGAGCGCCTGGACCGTGTCGACGCCGCCTACCGCCGGCTCGGCGGCAGATACGGGCAGTTCGCCGACCTCCTCGCCGCGCGCCGCGAACGCCTCCTGGACGAGGCACGGAGCGACATCGAGGACTTCGCCCTGCTGATCGAGGCCTGGGAACCCCTCATGCGGGCGAGCAAGGACGCGGGCCGTCCGCTCCTTCCGGCGGGGCGGACGACATGAGCGCGACGATGACGCACGGGACCGTGCCGCTGTTCGACGCGCTGGCGGCCGCGGTCGAGGACCAGATCGTCTTCGACCTCCCCGGGATCGAGGAGCGCTACGAGACGCTGCGCCGCGAACTGCCCGGCGTCGCCGTCCGCTTCGCGATGAAGGCCTGCCCGGTGGACGAGGTGCTCGCCCGCCTTGCCGGGCGGGGCTCCGGCGTCGACGCCGCGAGCCCCCATGAAGTGGAGCAGGCCCTGCGCGCGGGGGTGCCGGTCGACAGGATGCACTACGGCAACACCGTCAAGTCCGACCGCAACATCGCCGACGCGCACCGCCTCGGCATCAGGGACTTCGCGACCGACAGCCTGGAGGACGTGGCCGCCCTCGCACGCCACGCTCCGGGCGCCCGGGTGTTCTGCCGCCTCGCGACCACCGGCGAGGGAGCGCTCTGGGGGCTCAGCAACAAGTACGGATGCTCGCCCGCCGACGCCGTCGCCGTCCTGGACAGGGCGCGTGAGCTGGGGCTGACCCCCGCGGGCCTGTCCGTCCACGTCGGCTCCCAGCAGATGACGGCCGACGCCTGGCGCGGCGCCTTCGACCGCATCGCGGACGTGCTCGACGCCCTCGCACGGCGCGGCATCCCCCTGGACCACGTCAATCTGGGCGGCGGCCTGCCCGCGCTCGGCTACCGCGACAAGCGCGGCCGGGCGCTCGACCCCCCGATGGACAAGATCTTCGCCGTGATCCGCGACGGCATGGCGCGCCTCAAGGAGATCCGGGGCCACCGGCTCGGCTTCGTCATCGAACCCGGCCGCTATCTCATCGCCGACCACGGGGCCATCCGCGCCCACGTCTCCCGGCTCTCGGCACGGCGCAGACCGGACGGCGAGCGGCAGTACTGGCTGTACTTGAGCTGCGGCAAGTTCAACGGCCTCTACGAGATGGACCAGTTGCAGTACCGCCTCGTCTTCCCCTCGCACCGCGACGCCGAGTCCGTACCGGCCGTGGTGGCGGGCCCGACCTGCGACAGCGACGACGCCTTCTCGCACGAGGACGGCCTTGTCCCGGTGCCCAAGGCGCTGGCCTCGGGCGATCCGGTGTGGGTGCTGTCCTGCGGCGCGTACGCGACCAGCTATATGACGCAGGGCTTCAACGGCTTCAGCCCGCTCCCGTACACGTGGATAGACGGCGGGGACGCGTGAACCAGAAGATCGCGAACCACGAGATCGTGAACCACGGGATACGGATACGCCGCGTCGCCGACAGCGACTGGGACGGCATCACCGTCCTTGAGCACCGCGCCTACAGCCGCCTCGGCCTGTCGGAGGGGCGGGCCGCGCTGAAGTCCAAGGCGCACGCCTCCCCGGCCACCTGTTTCGCGCTGGACCTGGGCGGGCGCCTCGTGGGCTATCTGCTGGCCCTGCCGTACCCGGCGTCCGCCTACCCGGACCTGCGCGGGACCGAGGAGGAGCCCGCGCCCGCGTCGCGCAACCTGCACCTGCACGACATCGTCATCGCGGAGGACCTGCGGCACAGGGGCCTCGCACGGCACCTCCTGAACCGCCTCACCATGACGGCCCGTTCGCACGGTTACGAACAGATATCCCTGGTGGCGGTCGGCGGCAGCGACACGTTCTGGTCGGCCCGCGGCTTCACCGCCGGCCAAGGGGCCGTGCGCCCCGCCGCATACGGCCCGACCGCCGTCTACATGTCCAGGGCGGTGCCGGCCGGGCCGTCACCGCGCGGAGAAACAGAGAAGTGGGCTGATGCGGGTGCTCCGCGTACGTGATCCTTTCCACCGGGGCCAGCTGGCGATCGCGGCCCTGTTCTGCTCGCTCGGCTTCCAGTACGCCACATGGGCGTCGCGGATCCCCGCGCTCAAGTCCGACCTCGGCCTGAGCGCGGCGGAGGTCGGCGTCCTGCTGATGGCCGCGGGGGTCGGCGCCGCGGTGGCGTTCCCGCTGATCGCGGCGTTGATGCGGCGCCTCGGCTCACAGCGCCTCGCGCTTCTGTCGGCGCTCTGCCTGGCCCTGCTGCTCCCGGCCCTGGCCGCCGCCCCCAACTATCCCGTTGCGCTGCTCGTCATGTGCGTCGACGGCGTCCTCGTGGGCTGTCTGAACGTCGCCATGAACGCTCAGGGCGCCGCCCTGGAAGCCGCGTACGAGCGCAATGCCATGGCCCGGCTGCACGCGACGTTCAGCGGCGGCTCCCTGCTGGCCGCGCTGCTCGCCTCCGGTATGAACGCGGTGACCACGGAGGTCGCCGTGCACTTCGCGGCGGCGGCCGCGATCCTGCTCCTGCTGGTGGCGTACGCCCGCACAGGCCTCCTGACCGGTGACCAAACCCCCGCCGAGAGCGGAGAGAAGGGGGAGAGGGGGGAGAAGAAGCGCGCCGGGAAGTGGTCCGTCCCGTCCCGTATGACGCTGTGGATGTGCGTCGCGATGGCGTTCGGCACCGTGACCGAAGGCGCCATGAACGACTGGTCGGCCCTCTATCTGAAGGACGTCGCCGACGCCTCCGCCGAGTTGGCGCCCCTGGGCATCGCCGTCGTCTCCGGGATGATGGTCGTGGCCCGCCTCTTCGCCGACGGCTGGCGCAGCCGCTGGGGCGACGGCCGCGTCGTCCTGGCGGGCAGCGCGCTGGCGGGCGCGGGCCTGCTCCTCGCCCTGGTCAGCGGCGGCCTGGTCCCGGCGCTGCTCGGCTTCGCCTGCGTGGGCCTCGGTATCGCGGCCGTCACCCCGTGCGTCTACGTGGCCGCTGCGGGGCAGGGCTCGGACTCGCTGACCCTGGTCGCCGCCATGGGCACGACGGGCCTGTTGGCCGGGCCGCCGCTGATCGGCTTCATCGCCCATGCGAGCAGCCTGGTCTGGGGCTTCGCCGCGGTCGCCGCCTCGGCGCTGGTCGTCTCCGCGTGCAGTACGCGCATCCGGTGGACGGCCACCGAGGAGCTGACCCGCACATGACCTCTCCCGTCCCGGCCGCCCATCTCCCCTCGCCCGTGCCTACTCGGGGGTAGGCCAACCCGACCCCCTTGTTATACGGTCTGTCTAACAAGGGGGTCGCGGCGTGCCGTGCGAGGCGCCGCCGCGGTCCTTGCCCTGACGTCCGAGTCGAGGAGCCGCTCCATGGCAAGCAGCACTGTTCGGCCGAGCACACAGGACCACTCTCCGGAGGGCGACATCGCCCGGCGGCTGCTCGACTCGGCCGCCGTACTGGCGTACGACCCGGCCACCGAGGTCGACTGGGAGACGCCACTGGACCGCGGCTTCCACGGCGCGAGCCCCGAGTGGAGCACGCTGTACGGCACCGCGTACTGGCAGGAGCTGACCGAGGAACAGCGCAAGGAGCTGACCCGGCAGGAAGCCGCGTCGGTGGCCAGCACCGGCATCTGGTTCGAGATGATCCTCCAGCAGATGGTGCTGCGCGACGTCTACGCGAAGGACCCGACCAGCACCGAAGTGCAGTGGGCCCTCACGGAGATCGCTGAGGAGTGCCGCCACTCGATCATGTTCGCCCGCGGCGCCGAGAAGCTCGGCGCGCCCGCCTACCGACCGCGCAGGTTCGCGGTGGAACTCGGCAGGGCCTTCAAAACGGTCGCCTTCGGAGAGGCCGCGTACGCGGCGATCCTCGTGGCCGAAGAGGTGCTCGACGTCATGCAGCGCGACTGGATGCGGGACGAGCGTGTCGTGCCGTTCGTCCGCACGATCAACAACATCCATGTCGTCGAGGAGTCGCGGCACATGAAGTTCGCCCGCGACCAGACGCGCAGACGGCTCGCGGGCGCGGGCCGGGTGCGCCGCCAGATCAACGCCCTCGTGATCGCCATCGCGTCGTACGTCATCGTCACCAGCATGGTGAACCGCGAGGTCTACGCGAACGCCGGACTCGACGAGAAGCGCGCGCTCGCCGAGGCGAAGGCCAACGAGCACCACAAGTCCATGATGCGCTCCAGCTGTTCGGGCCTCATGGAGTTCCTCGCCTCGTGCCGCCTGCTCACCAGGCCGGCGCTGGCCTTCTACAAGCGTGCCCACCTCATCTGAGCGATACGCGATATGACCTACGCCATCACACAGACCTGCTGCGGCGACGCCACCTGCGTGGCCGTGTGCCCCGTCAACTGCATCCATCCCACCCCACAGGAGCGGGCGTTCGGCAGCACGGAGATGCTGCACATCGACCCCGCGACCTGCATAGGCTGCGGCGCCTGCGCCGACGCCTGCCCGGTCGACGCCGTCTTCCCGGTGGACAGCCTGCCCCCGGCACAGAAGGAGTACGGCGCGATCAACGCGGCGTACTACAAGGAGGCGAAGGCCCCCGAACCGGAGCCGGACGGGCCGAACTTCCACTCCTGGGGCGAGCCGGCCTTCCCGCGCGTGCTGCCCGCCGACTTCGCGCCGCTCAAGGTCGCCGTCGTCGGCACCGGCCCGGCCGGCATGTACGCCGCACAGGACCTGCTGCTGCACACCAGCGCCGAGGTGACGCTGATCGACCGGCTGCCGGTGGCCGGCGGGCTCGTGCGCTACGGCGTGGCGCCCGACCATCCCGCGACCAAGAAGGTCGGCGACACCTTCGCCCGCTTCCACGCGCACCCGAGGGTGCGGATGCTCCTGGGGCTCGACGTGGGAACCGACGTCACCCATGAGGAGATCGCCGCGCACCACGACGCGGTGATCTACGCCGTGGGGGCATCCGGCGACCGCCGTCTGGCCGTTCCGGGGGAGGAGTTGCCCGGCAGCGTCTCCGCGAGCGTGTTCGTCGCCTGGTACAACGCCCACCCGGACGCGGCCCCGGACGGCGTCGACCTGTCGGCGGAGCGCGTCGTCGTGGTCGGCAACGGCAACGTCGCCCTGGACGTGGCCCGTATCCTCCTCGCCGACCCGGACGCCCTGGCCCGCACCGACATCGCGGACCACGCCCTGGCGGCGCTGCGCGAAAGCCGGGTCCGCGAGGTGGTCCTGCTCGCGCGGCGCGGCCCGGAAGACGCCGCGTACACCAGCTCCGAACTGCTCGCCCTCAAGCACCTGCCGGGCGTGGAACTGGTCGTCGACGACCACGACCCGCGGATCGCGCTCGCCGTCGACGAGGCGGACCCGGGCGGCAAGGCGGCCGTCCTGCGCGGCGTCACGCGCCGGCGGATGGACTGGGAGGGGCCGCCGGAGAGCGGGCGGCGTATCGTCCTGCGGTTCCACTGCACGCCCGCGGAAGTCCTCGGCGGCGACCGGGTGGAGGCGGTGCGCGTCGCCTCGGACGCGGGGGAGCGGATCCTGCGGGCGGGCATGATGCTGCGGGCCATCGGCTACCGTGGCCTGCCGGTCGTGGGACTGCCCTTCGACGAGGTCAGCGGCACCATTCCGCACGAGGGCGGCCGGGTCACCGGGCAGCCGGGTACCTACGTCGTGGGCTGGATCAAGCGGGGCCCCACCGGCGGCATCGGCGCCAACCGCACCTGCGCCGCCGAGACGGTCACCACGCTCCTGGCCGACGCGGTCGCCGGGGCGCTGCCCGCACCCCTCCACACGACCCGCTCCTTCCACCGCCTGGCCCGCCGCCGCAACCGCCGTCTGATCGACGCCCGCGGCCTTGCCGCGATCGAACGAACCGAGACAGCCCGAGGCCGCCGCGCGGACCGCCCCCGGGTAAAACTGGCCACGCTCACCGAACTCCTCACCACATCCCGCACCCACCGCGGACCCCACCACGCCGACTGACCGTAACTCGGTCCACCGGCCCTGCTCCATCGGCCCCGACTTACCAGGCCTGCCCCGCCGACCCGGACCCGCCGACCCGGACCCGCCGGCCCGGACCCACCGGGTTTGGTCCACCGGCCCTGACCTCTCGGGTCTGCCCGCCGGCCCTCGCCCGTCCGGCCCGCAGTGACCGAGGGCCACGCCACGTCCGCGGACATGCACGTCCCCACCGCCTCCCGCGACAGCAGGAGCAGGCCGCTCCCCTTGCCGACGGCGGCGTCGGCGGCGACGGCGGCGACGGCCTCGTGGGGCATGTCCTTCAGCGGGCACCCCGCGGTGAGCGCCGGCGTGGGTCGGGTCGGGGCGTGTTAGTCCGCCAGGGCGTCCTCGACGTCGCCGAGGTCCACGAACTTGAAGTTGGTGGAGGGGCGTTCGGCGTCGCCGGGGGCGTCATGTCCGTCCTGCACCACGAGCAGCCCGTTCGGGTACTTGGGGCCCAGCGGCGCGGCGAGGGCGGCGGCGCCGTCGCACTCCTCCGAGCCGTCGAGGGCGGCGGACGCCGCGGTGACGCGGAAACCGCCCTCGTACTCGTTGTCGTCGGACACCTCGCGGTCGTAGGCGGCGAAGGTGTTGTCGCCCTGGCTGGAGGCCAGGAGGTGGCCGTCGCCGTCCGACTCGGTGAGCAGCGTCAGCCCTTCGACATCGGCGGTGAGACGGGTGCCGCCGTAACCGGGGTCGGCGCCCGCGACGCACTCCTCGGTCTCCTCGTCGTAGGTGCCGGGGACGCCGTACTCGCGGACCTTGTCGACGAGCTTCGGCGTGCCGGTCAGGTCGGCCCGCACCCGCCATATGCCGACGTCCTCCTGACCCGCGTACAGCATGCCGTTGGCCGGGTCCACCACCATGCCCTCGACCTGGGGGAGTTCGCCCGGCTCACCGCAGGGCGACCACGAAGTGCCGTCGGGGAGGCGGAACTCGGCGGGCAGGTCGAGGGTGCGGACCTTGCGGTAGCCGACCTTGCCGCCGGCGCCCGGCGTGATCTCCAGCAGCGCGACGCTGGTCCGCTCCCGCCGGCTGACCAGGGCGTAGGAGCGGCCCGTGGACTTGTCGGTCCAGGTGGCGAGTCCGTACGCGGTGCGCTGCTCGTCTATCTGCTCCTGGGAGGAGGAGAACACGGGCGGGGCGGACGGGTCGGTGACATCGGTGAGCGGGGCGTCGGCGCGGTCGCCGTCGATGCGGTGGAAGCGGAGCCGGTCGCTGCCCCGGTCGCTGGTCACGGCGAGGTCGGCGCGGCCCGAGGACAGGCGCAGGCCGTGCACCAGGTCGACGTTGTTGAAGCGGCCGGGCGCGTGGTCCGGGCCGGGCGCGGCGGGCGCGGGCAGGTACTGCACCTCGCGGGCGTCCAGGTCGTAGACGCGCAGGCCGCCCTGTTTGGCGGTGGCGATCACCAGACTGCGGCCCGGAGCCGCCGCGTTGCGCCAGATCGCCGGGTCGTCCGCGTCGGCGTCACCGCCCGCCTCGTCGTCGTGCAGGGCCGGGGTCTCAGCGTGCGGAGCGACGGCGGGCAGCGCGGCGCGCGCGCCGACCGGGGCGCCGGCCGGGGCGGCGAGGGCCTGGAAGGGCAGCGCGGCCGCGGCGAGCGCGGCCACCGCCGTGGCGAGAGCGAGCGTCGTCGACCGGGTGGGGCGGGGCGTGACCACGTAGGGACTCCTTCAGGAGGGAAGGTGGGGAACAGGGACGTGGGGAGTGTGTGATCTCAGCGTGAAGACTTGCCGCTCGGTAACGGGTCCCAGATTAGTGCGGCAAGTGAACAAATGGGGGTGGCCGGTCACTTGGTGGCCCCCTGGGCGAACCCGTTGTAGATGTACCGCTGGAGGAACAGGAAGATGACCAGCGTCGGCACGATGACGAGGACGGCCCCCGCGGAAATGTTCTCCCAGTGCGCCCCGAACGGCCCCTTGAAGCGGAAGAGCGCCGTCGAGATCGTGCCGAGTTCTTCCGAGGGCATATAGAGGAACGGGATGTAGAAGTCGTTGTAGACCGTGATGCCCTTGATGATGACGACGGTCGCGATGGCGGGCTTCAGGAGCGGGAAGATGATCCTGCGGTAGATGGTGAACGCGTTCGCCCCGTCCAGCCGCGCCGCCTCGTCGAGCGAGGTCGGGATGCCCCTGATGAACTGCAGGAAGATGTAGATCGACACGATGTCGGTCCCCATGTAGAGCAGGATCGGGGCCCACCGCGAGTCGAACAGGCCGAAGCTGTTGACCACTTGGAACGTCGCGACCTGCGTCGTGACGCCCGGCACCAGCGTGGCGACCAGGAAAAGACCGACGACCAGCTTCTTGACCTTGAAGTCGAACCGGTCGATCGCGTACGCCGTCATGGAGCCGATCACCACCGTGCCGGTGATCGAGAAGAGCAGGATGAACGCCGTGTTGCCGAAGGCCGTCAGCATGTGGCCGTCGTTGAAGGCCGTCGCGTAGTTCGAGAAGTTCAGCCAGTCGCCCGGCAGCGCCAGGGCTCCGCCGTCGGCGACCTCCCGCGACGTCTTGAGCGAGGTCAGGAAGACGACGACGAGAGGGAGCAGCACCACCAGGGAGGCGACGACGAGGGACAGGTAGGTCAGCCCGCGCCCAAGGGCCGGACGCCTGCGCCTGCGCCTGGTTCGGACTCCGGCTCCGGCTCCGGATCCAGCTCCGGCTCCGGGTCCAGCGGGACGTGTGGTCGTGGTCATACGAGATCCACCTTCTCGTCGGGCACGAGCCGGCGCTGGATCCAGGTGATCACCAGAATGATCAGGAGCAGCACCACGGCGGCCGCCGAGGCCAGGCCCGTCTTGTTGAACTGGAAGGCGAGCTTCACCGTCTGGATGACGAAGGTCGAGGTGCCGGTTGCGCCGCCGGTCATGATGTACGGGATCTCGAACACGGCGAGCGAGCCGGAGACCGCCAGGATGATGCTCAGACTGAGGACGGGCTTGATGCTCGGCGCGATGATGTGCCGGAACTGCTGCCACCTGCTCGCGCCGTCGAGCTGCGCCGCCTCGTACAGCTCGCCGGGAACCGACTGGATGGCGCCCAGGAACAGCACGAAGTTGAGCCCGGTGAAGCGCCACACCGACACGCCCGCGAGCGAGGTGTTGGCCGACTCGGGGTCACCGAGCCAGGCGTGGTCGCCGTCCGCGCCGAACCAGGACAGGAGCGAGTCGAGCGTGCCGCCGTCCTGGAAGAAGTAGAGGAAGACGAAGCCGATGGCGACGCCGTTGACCAGGTAGGGGAAGAAGAGGATCCCCTTGAAGAGGTTCCGGAAGCGCAGATCGAAGCTGAGGACGGTCGCGAAGTACAGCGCCACCACGATCTGCACCGCGGACGCGGCCAGGTAGTAGAAGCTGACGAAGAACACCCGGAACAGCTCGGGCCGGGTGAACAGCTGGGTGTAGTTGTCGACGCCCGTGAAGTCGCGTTCCGGGCTGACGCCGTCCCAGTCGGTGAAGCTGTAATAGATCATGTTGCCCACGGGGACGTAGGTGAACGTGATCAGCAGGGCCAGGGGTACGGCGAGGAAGAGCCAGGGAGTGGCCCGCCGCAAGGGGTGGGAGCGCCAGGAGCGCGGGGGAGCCGTGGCGGGGCGGTCCGCCCGTTCACGCGGGGCGCGGGCGGCGGCCCGCCCGCCCGGGGCCGTCGGCGCCTTGTCGGTCGTGTCGGTCATGTCGGCCAGAGCCTTTCGTCGTCCGGGAGCGCGGTGTCATGCGCGGGGCCCCGGCCCCGGGGCCGGGACCGGAAGGAGGCGTCCCGGGAGGGTCCGGGGCCCCGCGACCGCCGCCCGTCAGGAGCCGGCGGTCTTCGCCGCCTCGGCCCAGCGTCGGTCGAGGTCCGCGAAGTAGTCCTTGAGGCTGCCCTGTCCGGCGCCGCGGGCCAGGTCGACGAGCTTCTGGCGGTAGTCCTGCTTGGCGAGGCCGATCTCGGCCGCGTCATCGATGGCGTTCACCTGCGCGGTCTTCGCCTCGGAGCGCTCGATGAGCCTGACATCGTTGTCGATGTACGGCTTGAGGGTCGACGGCAGCTCCGCGGACTTCAGGGCGGAGACGGCGCCCTCGGTGTCCGCGTAGCCCGACTTCTCGGTGAACCAGTCGATCCATGCGCGTGCCGCCGTCTTGTGGTCGGAGTGCACGTTCACGGCCTGCTGGTAGTCGGAGAGCAGCGTGGCGCAGAACTTCCCGTCCTGCTGCGCGGGGAAGGGCATGAACCCGATGTCGTCCGGGTTCTCACCCGCCTTCCGGGCCGCGTCCCGCATCTGGGTGATCGCCCAGGAGCCGAGCAGCATGCTGCCGACCTCTCCCTTGGCGAGGAGGTTCTTGGAGGACTCCCAGTTGGTGGTGGTCGGGTCCTTCTCGGCGAGCTCGGTGTGGACGATGTCGTGCAGCAGTGTGTCGATGACGTTCAGATCGCTGCCCTTCGCCCAGGGCTCCGTGGAGGTCGCGAGCTCGTCGGAGGCCTTGGCGTCGCAGCTGACCGAGCCGATGCTGTTGGTCCAGGGGCTGCTGAGCGGCCAGCCGTCCTTGAAGTTGGTGTAGTACGGCACTGCGCCGCTCTTGGACTTCACGGCCTTCAGGTCGGTGAGGAACTCCTCGGGGGTGGTGGGCCAGTCCTTGATCCCGGCCTTCTTCCACACCGCCTTGTTGTACACGAACCCGTTGGCGGTGCCGAAGCCGGCGATGCCGTACGTCTTGCCCTCGACGTCCGTCTTGCCGGTGAACCGGTACTTCTTGCTCATCTTCGCCGTGCTGCCCAACGGGGCGAAGAACTTCGGGTAGTCGTCCTTCGCGATCACGGCGGGGATCATCAGGACGTCCCCGTAGTTCTCCGTGTTCATCCGGATCTTGACTTCACCCTCGTAGTCGGTGACGCCCTCGAACTCGACCTTCACCTTCGGGTAGATCTCGTTGAACTCGGCGGCGTACTTTTTCATCCTGCCGTTCTGCACGAGGTCGGTGCGGTGGGTCAGGACCGTGATGGTGCCCGAGACGTCCCCCGGGTCCGAGGGCGCGGTCGCGGTCTCGCCGGAGGGTGTGCCTCCGCCGCCGCACCCCGCGACGGCCAGCATCGCGACGGCGAGAAGCGCGCTCGCAAGCGTCTTCCTCTCCATGTGCCCAACTCCTTCCAAGGGTTACGGCTCAGGTCTCCAGGTGGGATGTCGGCACTATGTCAGCGATGTATGAACCGGTAAAGCTCCGATTTCCGTCGTGATGCCCAATCGTTACTTCACTCCTTGCCGTGACAGGCAACTGCGCAGGAGGAACGGGCTGGTTGGTGACCCGAGCGGTCCCCTCGGAAGGGACTAGGCGGGACTAGACCGGTTTACTTCCGTGGGGTTAAGTTGGGCCGCGTCTCACCCCAACGGGGTCGTGCCCGCCGATTGGAGCCGCACCATGAAGGACGTCACCCAGCTCGACGAGGGCTGGAGCCTGTGCCACGACGGGGCGTCGATCGCCGCCCGGGTCCCCGGCTGCGTCCACACCGATCTGCTGGCCGCCGGGCTCATCCCCGACCCGTTCCTCGGCCTGAACGAACGCGAGGTCGACTGGGTCGGACGGCGCGCATGGACGTACACGAGAACCCTCGCGCCCGCGCCGGAAGCTCAAGTGGCGTACGAACGTACCGACTTGGTGTTCGACGGCCTCGACACCGCGGCGCTGATCACGCTGGACGGCGTGGAGCTCGGCCGCACCCGGAACATGCACCGGAGCCACCGCTTCGACATCACCGGGCGCACCGGAGAGCTCCGCGTGGAGTTCGCCTCCGCCTACGACGAGGCGGCCGCCGTGCGCGCGGCCACCGGCGAACGGCCCAACGTCTATCCCGAACCCTCCCAGTACATCCGCAAGATGGCGTGCGGCTTCGGCTGGGACTGGGGGCCCACCCTGGTGACCGCCGGCATCTGGCGCCCCGCCCGCCTGGAGCGCTGGTCGACCGCGCGCCTACGGGAAGTCCGGCCCCTGGTGACCGTCGAGGGCACGACCGGCCGCGTCGAACTGCGCGTCGACGTGGAGCGCACCCGCCAGGGCTCCGAACGCCCCCTGACGGCCCGCGCCTCGGTGGCCGGCGTCCAGGCGAGCGCGGACATCCAGGGCGACGAGGCGGTCATCGTCCTCCAGGTCCCCGACGTCGCCTTGTGGTGGCCGCGCGGATACGGCGAACAGCCGCTGTACGACATCGAGGTGACGCTGCACGACGCGTCGCGGGAGCCCGGTTCCGCGGTGGACGCCCCGGAGCCGTCGCTCGACACCTGGCGGCGGCGCGTCGGGTTCCGCACCGTGGAGCTGGACCGGAGCCCGGACGAGCACGGCACCGGCTTCACCTTCGTCATCAACGGCATCCGGGTCTTCGCCCGCGGCGTCAACTGGATCCCCGACGACGTCCTGCCCTCCCGCGTCACGCCCGACCGCTACCGCACCCGCCTCGGCCAGGCGGCGGACGCCAACGTCGACCTCGTACGGGTGTGGGGCGGCGGCATCTACGAGGACGAGGCGTTCTACGACACCTGCGACGAACTCGGCCTGATGGTCTGGCAGGACTTCCTCTTCGCCTGCTCCGCCTACCCCGAGGAGCAGCCGCTGCGCGGCGAGGTGGAGGCCGAGGCCCGCGAGAACGTCGTACGGCTCATGCCGCACCCCAGCCTCGTCCTGTGGAACGGCAACAACGAGAACCTGTGGGGCTTCCGCGACTGGGGCTGGGAGCCCGAACTCGCGGGGAACTCCTGGGGCGAGGGCTACTACCTGGGCCTCCTGCCGCGCGTCGTCGCCGAGTTGGACCCCACACGCCCGTACGCGGCGGGCAGCCCCTGGTCCGGCTCCTGGGACCACCACCCCAATGACCCCGCCCACGGCACGCACCACTCCTGGGAGGTGTGGAACCGCCAGGACTACACGGAGTACCGCGCGAGCGTGCCCCGCTTCGTCGCCGAGTTCGGCTGGCAGGCGCCCCCGAACCACGCCACCCTGCGGCGCGCCCTGCCCGGTGAGGACTTGGCGCCCGACTCGCCCGGCATGCTCCACCACCAGAAGGCGGAGGACGGCAACGGCAAGCTCGACCGGGGTGTCGCCCGCCACTTCGCGCCGCCCGGGGGCGACTTCGACCGCTGGCACTATCTGACCCAGCTCGTCCAGGCCCGCGCCGTCGCCGCCGGGATCGAGCACTGGCGCTCCCACTGGCCGGTCTGCGCCGGCACGGTCGTCTGGCAGCTCAACGACTGCTGGCCCGTCAGCTCCTGGTCCGCGGTGGACGGCGACGGCCGCCTCAAGCCGCTCCACCACGAACTGCGCCGCGTCTACGCCGACCGGCTCCTCACTCTGCGACCGGACGCCACGGGGCCGGTCCTCGCCCTCGTCAACCAAGCCGCCGAGCCGTGGCACACCCAGGTCCTGCTGCGCCGCATGGAAGCCGACGGCGGCACTCCGTGCACCACCACGCTCGACCTGGAAGTGGCCCCGCGCGCGGTACTGCGGCTACCGGTCCCGCAGGACCTCGTCCCTGCGGCCGGCTCGACGAAGGAGTACCTGGTGGCCGACGCGGACGGGGGTACGGATGTCGCTGCGGATGCCGACGGGCCGCGTGCCGTGTACTTCCCCGTGGTCGACCGGGACTTCGCCTATCCGAGCGTCGGCTACGACGTCGCGGTGGAGCCCGTGGCAGGTGCCGGGGAGGCGGATGACGAGGGGGATACAGTCGACGTCGTGGTGACAGCACAGACCCTGGTACGCGACCTTCTGCTCCAGGCCGACCGGATCGCCCCCGGCGCACGCGCCGACCGGGGCCTGGTGACGCTCCTGCCTGGCGAGCGGACCCGCATCCGCGTACGCGGTCTGCGCGGCGCCGACGGCGGTGTCGGCGTCGATGTCGGCGTCGAGGAGATCAGGGCCGCGCTGTTCTGCGTGGAAGCCGCGTGAGCGCCTCGTCCCCGCGCATCACCATCAAGGACGTCGCGGCGCGCGCCGGGGTCTCCAAGGGAGCCGTGTCCCTCGCCTTCAACGACAAACCCGGCGTCTCGCGGGCCACCCGGGAGCGGATCCTCGCCGCGGCCCGCGACCTGGGCTGGCGGCCCGACTCCACCGCGCGCAGCCTCTCCAGCCGACGCGTGGACGCCGTCGGCCTGGCGATCTGCCGCCCGGCCAGACTGCTCGGCCTCGAACCCTTCTACATGGAGTTCATCTCGGGCATCGAGAGCGTCCTCGCCGAACGGTCCTGCTCGCTGCTGCTGCGGCTGGTCCGCGACCTGGAGGAGGAGGTCGAGCTGCAGGAGAGCTGGTGGCGGGGGCGGTTGATCGGCGGTTCCATCCTGGTGGACTTCCACGAGGACGATCCCCGGGTCGCCCCGCTGCGGGCGCTCGGCCTGCCCGCGATCGCCGTCGGGCACCCCTCGCTCACCGGCGGGCTGCCCTCCCTGTGGACGGACGACGCGACCGCCGTCGCCGAGGCCGTCCGCTACCTCGCCGCCCTCGGGCACCGGCGTGTCGCACGGGTGGGCGGGCCGGGCGGCCTGGGCCACAGCGGCATCCGCGCCGCCGCCTTCGAGGCGACCGGGCGCGAGCTGGGCCTCGACGGCACCCGTCAGGTCGCGACGGGCTTCGCGGGCGAGGACGGCGCCCGCGCCACGCGCTCACTGCTGCTCGCCGCCGACCGCCCGACCGCGATCCTCTACGACAACGACATCATGGCCGTGGCCGGTGCCGGCGTCGCCGCCGAACTGGGGATCGCCGTGCCCGACGGCCTCTCCCTGCTGGCCTGGGACGACTCCCAACTGTGCCGGCTCACGCATCCCGCGCTCTCGGCGATGAGCCACGACGTGCACGGCTTCGGCGCCGAAGTGGCCCGGGCCCTCTTCGACGTGATCGGCGGCAAGGACGTCGCGTCGCGCCCGGTGCCCACACCGTCGCTCACCCCGCGCGGCTCCACGGCGCCGCCGTCGCAGGCGGGTTGAGCGGCGGAGGTCAGGGAGCGGGCGGGCAGGTGCTGGCGCGCGGCACCAGGTGTGCGGGCTCGTCCCGCACACTGTCCGCCCGCCCGTCGGCGATCAGATCGAGCAGGGTCCGGGCCGCCCGCGCGCCGTAGGCGGCGATGTCCCGGTTGAGGGCGGTGAGCGCGGGCCGCACGACCCGGGTGAACGGCGAGTCGTCCCAGGCCACGACGGACAGGTCGCGGGGGACCGTCAGGGTCAGCTCCTGCGCCACCGACAGAGCGGCCACCGCCATGATGTCGTTGTCGTAGACGATCGCCGTGGGGCGGTCGGCGGAGATCAGCAGGCGGCGGGTGGCGCGGGCGCCCTCCTCTCCGGTGTAGTCCGTGTGCACCAGCGCGGGTTCGGGCAGGCCCGCGTCCCGGCACGCCTGCCGCATCGCGTCGTCACGGACCGCGGTGTGCGCGAGGTGGCGGAGTCCGGCCACCCGTGCGATGCGGCGGTGCCCGAGCGTGGCGAGGTAGCGGACGGTCTGGGTGACGCTCGCCCCGTCGTCCGACCACACGGCGGGCAGGGGCCCGGCCGCGTCCGGCGGGCCGAGGGCCACGGCGGGCATCCGCAGGGCGTCGAGCGCGCGGACCCGCGTGTCCTGTTCGTGCAGGTCGACCACGAGGGCGCCGTCCACACGGCCCTCGCCCCACCACCGTTCGTACAGTTCGATCTCGTTCTCGTGCGCGGTGACCGTCTGGAGCATCAGCGAGTACGAGAGCGGGGCGAGCACCGACTCGATGCCGCTGATCAGCTCCATGAAGAACGGCTCGATGCTCAGGGTGCGGGCGGGGCGGCACACGGCCAGGCCGACCGCGCGGGCCCGCGCCCCGGTGAGGGCGCGGGCCGCACTGCTGGGGCGCCAGCCGAGGTCGGCGGCGATGGCCTTGACGGACTCCCTGGTCCGCGCGGAGACGCCGGGCCGGTCGTTGAGCGCGTAGGAGACCGCGACCTTCGAGACCCCGGCCCGCTTCGCGATGTCCGCGATCGTCGGCCGCTTCATCCGCCACCCCGCCCCCATGACTTAACCGGTTAGTACCCTGCCGGGCCGACCTTACCCCGGCTCTTGAACACGCTTGCCTCGCGGGCCGTCTGCTTGATGCCGTCGGCGCCGTTGAACAGGCGCTCGCCCCACGGGGTCAGCCGGTTGGCGTCGAAGCCGGTGGCCAGATCCAGATACTCGACGCCACCGCCGTTGCCGCTCCAGGACCAGCCGAGATAGCCGAGCCGCAGCCGCTGTGCCGTCGCCATGATGGCATCCTCGTCGGGGTTCCCGTCGGAATGGGCGTTGCCGAATTCACCGATCGCTATCGGAAGACCGGCGGAGACAAATCGGTTCAGGTAATCACTGACTTCGGCCGAGGTGTCGAATACGCCGTACATGTGAATGGAGAAGACGGTGTTGCGGCGGGGGTCCGACGCGAAGACGGACGCGGCGTTGTCGCGCATGGTGAAGGACCAGTCCTGGCCCCAGTTGGGGGCGTCGACCATCAGGGTGTGGGCGAAGCCGTCCTTTCGCAGTGCGCGGATGGCCGCGGAGGTGTCGGAGGCCCAGGACTGGTAACCGGCGTTGCCGTGGGGCTCGTTGCCTATGTTGATGATGACGTACTTCTCCTGGCCCTTCAGCGCGGCCTTGACGCTGCGCCAGTAATCGACCGCCCGCGCCAGGGAGACCGCGCCGCTCTGCTCGCCGTACCCCGTGGTGTCGTGCGCCTCCAGTACGCAGACCAGCTGGTTCTGCCTGCACCGCGCGACGACGGCGGTGACGTCGGAGGTGTCGTTCTTCGTCCAGCGGTCGCCGGTGCTGAGCACGACACGCACCGAGTTGGCGCCGAGTGCCTTGATGTCCGACAGCGCTCGGTCCGTGCGGTCCGGATACCAGGTGTGGGCGTGGTTGACGCCTCGCAGGACGAAATCCTTTCCGTTGGCGTCGAGAAGACGGCCCTTGCTGACGTGGAATCCCGGTGTTTCCGCCGCCTGACTCGCCGGTGCCGTCATGAGGGCAGTGGCAAGGACGGTGAGGAGGGTCGCCATGGCGGCGGCCATTCTCTTTCTCATACGTGCTCCCGAGGGTCATGCACATCAAGGACATGAATGTGCCGTGTGGTTCTGGTGCGCGCTTTCCGGCCCGGTGGCTTGCATGAGGCTAGGGGGAGGGAGGACGGCAGCACAATGCTCCGGACGGAACCGGTTAAGTAGATCAGTGGTGGGCTGACTGCCCGCCATGGTCTGCGCGGCGGCGTACACCTTGGGCGGCGGCTCCCTGCTCGCGGCCGAGCTGCGACTGGCCGTCGACCAGGAGCTCGGCGTCGAGGTGCCGGCGGCCGCGCTGTTCCTGACGCCCACCGTTGCGGTGCTTGCCGATGCGGTGGAAGCGGTGGCGCTGAGATGCCCTCGGGGGCCACGGGCTCGGGGAGGGCCCCTGCCGCGTTCCTCAGTTGGCTTCGCTCGTGGGTGAGGGGACACGGCGCGAGGTGTCCCGGTAACGGTCCCGGACCTCCGGGCGTTGCTGGAAGTCGGCCGACCTGTACGTGGCGACGGCGGCAGTGTTGGAGCTTGGCGTGCAGACGAGCGCGCTCGATGAGCCGAGCTCCTGGAGTGCGGACGCCGCTGCGACGGTGATCGCCTTGCCGTAGCCGCGGCCCCGATGTTCCCGGTGCACGCCCATCGGTTCGAGCAACCCGGGCCTGCCCGGGCCGGCCGACCACACCGTCACCGCCGCCACCGCGTCGCCCTGTGCGTCGTACGCGACCAGACAGCGCGCGTCGGCGTACGGCGGTCCGGCCGCCATCGCGTGCCAGCGCTCGTCCGTGAACCTCGACCCGTCGAACGCCGCCCGATGTACCGCCGCGAACACGTGCGCCTGCTCCGGCCCGGCCACCTCGATCCGCATGTCGGGGGCGCTCACCGGCTCCGTGAGGTCGCGGCGCAGCGGCGTCCACGGGGCGTCGGTGTTCCAGCCGGCCTCGGACAGCAGGTCTTGGACCAGTGCGCCCATCGGCGCCTCGATGTTCGCCCTCCCCTCGGGCAGCACGCCGCGCTCCGGCTTGGTCATGTCATCGACCAACTGCTGCGCCAGACGCTCGTCCCGCTGCGCGTCCGGTGCGATCGTCAGGCGCAACAGTCCGGGACCGTCCAACAGGCCGACGGCGAGCATCCGTCCGTCCCGGCTCCACGTCCTGACCGCCGCGGCGGTCGCTTCCGCACCTGACCGCCAGAACCAGCCCAGGTCGCCCGGGTGCAGTTGCGTCGGCGCCCCGTCGTACTGCCACTCCCGCAGCACATCCACGGCCTCGCTCAGCTCGTCGACTCCCGGCCTGCCCAACACGATTGCCATGGCACGATCACACACCACCGCACCGGCAGTCCGCACCCGAAAAACCCGGCTTACGCGGGAAGGCCCAGGCCGCGGGCGATCAGGCCGCGCAGGACGTCGTTGCTGCCGCCGCCGATCACGTACATCGGCGCGGTGCGAAGCGCCTGCTCGAAGCCGCCGCCGGCCGGTGTGTCCGGGCCCGGGCCGAGCGCCGCGTCGGGGCCGAGGAGATCCAGCGCGGCCGCGCCGAACTCCTCGGCGAGTTCACTGCCGAGCACCTGCGCCATGGCCACCACGAGCCGCGGCTTCACCAGCGCGGCGAGGGAGGGCCTGCCCACCGCTGCGGTGAGCTGCTGGGCGGCCTGCGCCGCCGCGGCGAGGCGGCCGATCCGGTCCCGCAGCGCCGAACCCCGGCCGCCGTCCGCGGTGTCGGGCCGCGCGCGCACCTCGGCGAGCAGATCGTCCAGCAGCCGCCGCACCGTCGCGGCGAGGCTCGCCAGGACGACGCGCTCGCCGCCCAGCCCGTCGGTGATCACCTCCCAGCCCGCGTCGACCTGCCCGATCCGGGCGGAGTCGGGAATACGTACGTCATCCAGGAACACGTCGCACGCCACATGGCCCGAGAGCGCCTCGCGCCGGCGGAGAGTGATGCCCGGGGTGTCCATGGGGACCAGGAACACGGTGATGCCCGTGTGCGGTGGGGCTGCTTCCGGGTCGGTCCGCGCGGCCAGCCACATCGCGTCGGAAGCGTGCGCGTCCGTGATCCACGCCTTCTGCCCGTCGATCACCCACGAGTCGCCGTCCCGGACCGCCCGCGTGCGCACCGAGCCGAGATCGGAGCCCGCCTCCGGCTCGCTGTAGCCGACACAGACCCGCAGCGCGCCCCGGCGCAGCAGCGGCAGGAGCCGCTCCCGCTGCTCGGCCGTGCCGTGCCTGAGCAGCGGCGCGCCCACCGTGGCCGTCGCGGCGAGCGCCCGGCCGACCGGCAACCGCCGGTACACCAACTCGTCCTGGAGGACGAGTTGCTCCGCGACCGTCGCGCCCCGCCCGCCCGCGCTCGGCGGCCACGCCATCCCGAACCAGCCCTGCGCGGCTACGGCGGACACCAGCTCCGGGTCGTCGTCGCGGGCGACGAGCGTGGCGCGGGGTTCCGGCGCGTGCTCGGCGAGGAACGACGTCATCCGGCCACGGAACCGTTCCGCCGTGCGGCCCATGTCGGGCGCGGGCAGGGCGGCGCCGCTCTCCACCAGCACGTCGCCGGGTCCGCCGGCGGCGCGGGCGACGGTGGTCAGCCGGGACAGGTCGGCGTGCAGCCGCCGCAGCAGCCAGGGCGCCGCGTGCTCCTCGAAGTAGCCCGCGGCGGCGAGCGTGTGCTGGGCGCCCAGTTGGACGCGCGGGGCCACGGCCTCGATGTGCCGGACGGCCAGCTCGGCGGCGAGCGTCCAGTCGGCGGCGCCCGTGGCGTGCCGGTGCGCGGCGTCGGCCACCAGCAAGGTGCACGCGTCCACGTCGATCTGGCAGGCCGCCGTGCGCTGCTGCACCGCGCCGAACGACCCGATGGCCCTGCCGAACTGCCGCCGCGCACGGGCGTGTTCGACGGCCAGTTCGTGTGCATGGCGGGCGGCGGCCAGGGCCCGTGCGGCGAGCCCGAGCCGCAGCAGCACCACCGCCTCGTCCGCGTCCCTGGCGGGGACCTCGACGTCCGCGACCGACGGGCCGAGGCCCAGCTCCGACCAGGCGGGCACCGCGAGGCCGGGCAGCGCCGTGGCCCGCTCCACGGGGCGCAGCCGGGCGGGGCCGCCGCCGGGCGGGAA
This sequence comes from Streptomyces sp. NPDC003379, assembly GCF_053589195.1. Lineage (NCBI taxonomy): Bacteria > Bacillati > Actinomycetota > Actinomycetes > Kitasatosporales > Streptomycetaceae > Streptomyces > Streptomyces sp. NPDC003379. The sequence goes on from NZ_JBSFRK010000011.1 coordinate 210,131, forward strand.
CAGCAGGACGTGCGTGACGGCGGGCCCACACTCCGCCCACCGGACAGAATCCTGCGGACCCCACTCCGCTTGCCCTGTCTGTCTTGCCTGCTCTGCCTGCTTCGGCCGTCCTGGCTGCTCTGCTTGTCCTGCCTGCCCTGGCCGTCCCGGCTGGTCTGCTTGCCTTGGCCGTCCTGCCTGTCCCGGCCACCCTGGCTGTCCTGCCTGTCCTGCCTGTCCTGCCTGTCCCGGCGGCCCCGGCTGCTCTGCTTGCCCCGGCTGCTCTGCCTGCCCCGACCGTCCTGTCTGCCCCGGCTGCTCCGCCTGCCCCGGCCGCCTCGGTCGCCCCGTGGCGGCGAGGACGCGCAGCGCGCCCGAGCCGATGTCCGTGACCAGCTCGGGCCGGTCCGCGAGGAGGTGGGCGGCCACGTACGCGTCCATGACGGGCAGCGGGCACGCGGCCCGCCCCGTCGCGGTGACCACCGTGAGGACCGCGTCGAGGGCCCCGGCACCGGAGAGGGCCGTCCAGCCCTGATCCGCCGCCGCCTCCCACATCTTGCGGATGTCGGCCGTGGCCGCCTGCGGTGGGGGACTCCAGGTCCGCTCCACCACGGCCCGCACCGCGCGCGTGAACTCCCTGCTCTGCTCAGTGGTCATGAGGTCACCAGACGGGAGCGGCCGCCGTGGCGCAATGCCGCCCGCCCCCTAGGCGGCCCCGGCGTGGCGCCTCGGGGTGGCTAGGGGAGGGCTAGGGGATGACCCCGGAGCACGCCATGGCCCTTAGTAAGACCCATGGACTTCGATCTGACGGCCGCACAGCAGAAGCGCCGCAGTGACATCATGGCCGCCGCCGGCGAGAGGTTCGGCGACCGCACGGCGGACGAGGGCGCGCCGTTCACCCGCCCCGTGTGGCAGGCCGCGGCGGACCTCGGGCTCACCGGGCTGTGCGTGCCGGAGGAGTACGGCGGCGGTGGGCTCGGCGCCCTGGACACCGCGCTGTGCCTGGAGGCGTTCGGCCACGCCTGCCCGGACACCGGCCTGGTCTTCGCGGTCAGCGCGCACCTGTTCGCCTGCACCGTGCCCATCAGGGACTTCGCCGACAAGGACGTACGCGACGAACTGCTGCCCGAGCTCGCGGGCGGCGCGCTCATCGCCGCCAACGCGATGACGGAGGACGGAGCGGGCAGCGACGTGGGCCGCCTCGCCACGACGGCGCGGCGCGGCGACGGAGCGGCGCGCGGCTACGTCCTCGACGGGGAGAAGTCCTTCGCCAGCAACGCCCCCGTCGCCGACGTCTTCGTGACGTACGCGACGACGGACCCGGCGGCCGGTTACCTCGGCACGACGGCGTTCGCCGTGCCCCGCGCCACCCCCGGGCTCTCCGTCGGCGAGCCCTTCCGGAAGATGGGGCTGCACGGCTGCCCCGCCGGACGCGTGCGGTTCGAGGGCGCGCCGGTGCCGGACACCCGGCGGCTCGGCGCGGAGGGCCAGGGGCAGATCGTCTTCCAGCACTCCATGGGCTGGGAGCGGGCCTGCCTCTTCGCGACGTATCTCGGCATGATGGACCGGCAGTTCGAGATGTGCGTCGCACACGCGGGGCGACGCTCCCAGTTCGGCCGCGCCATCGGCCGCTTCCAGGCCGTGTCGCACCGCATCGCCACGATGAAGCAGCGGCTGGAGAGCGCCCGCCTCCTCCTGTACCGGGCGTGCTGGCTGCTGGACAGGGACGGCGCCGCCGACGGTGCCGCCGCGCTGGCCAAGGTGGCGGTCTCGGAGGCCGCGGTCGCCAACAGCCTGGACGCGGTCCACCTCCACGGCGGTTCCGGCTACCTCGCCGGGAGCGGGGTCGAACGGCAGCTCCGCGACGCCGTGCCCGGCACCATCTTCTCTGGTACGAGCGAGATGCAGCGCGAACTCATCGCCCGGGAGGCCGGTCTGTGAACCGGTCCGTGAAACTGCACCGCCTCCTCATCGACGCCGCGCGCAGATACCCCGGCCGGCTCGCGGTCTCCGGGGCCGCGAGCCGGGTCACGTACCGCCAACTCGACCACTGGGCGGACCTGTTCGCCCACCGGCTGCGCGGACTCGGCGTCGGCCGCGGCGACCGCGTCGTGGTGTGGACGCAGAAGTCCCCCGCCGCCGTCGCCGCGATGCAGGGCGTACTGCGGCTCGGCGCGGCCTACGTCCCCGCCGACCACACCACCCCCGCCGCCCGCGTCGCACTCATGGCCCGCGACTGCGCCGCCCGCGTGGTCCTCACCGACGCGGACCGCATCGAGGAGACCGCCGCGGAACTGGGCTCCGGCATCCCGTGCGCACCGCTCCTGCCACCGCCCGCGGGGGACCGTGACGCCCTCGCGTCGGGCGGGACCGGTGGCGCCCCCGCCTCGGGCGGGACCGGTGAGTGCTTGGCTTCGGAAGGGGCCGGTGAACGCTCAGCGGCGAGCGGGACCGGTGACACCTCCGCTTCGGAAGGGGCCGGTGAGTGCTCAGCGTCGGGCGGGGCCGGTGGCGCCCCCGCCTCGGGCGGGACCGGTGAGTGCTCGGCTTCGGAAGGGCCCGGTGAGTGCTCAGCGTCGGGCGGGACCGGTGGCGCCCCCGCCTCGGGCGGGACCGGTGAGTGCTCGGCTTCGGAAGGGCCCGGTGAGTGCTCAGCGTCGGGCGGGACCGGTGGCGCCCCCGCCTCGGGCGGGACCGGTGAGTGCTCGGCTTCGGAAGGGCCCGGTGAGTGCTCAGCGTCGGGCGGGGCCGGTGACACCTCCGCTTCGGAAGGGGCCGGTGAGTGCTCAGCGTCGGGCGGGACCGGTGAGTGCTCGGCTTCGGAAGGGCCCGGTGAGCGCTCAGCGGCGAGCGGGGCCGGTGGTGCCTCCACCTGGAACAGGAGTGGTGGCGCTTCTGCGTCGGACGGAACTGGTGGTGCTGCTTCCGCGTCGAGCGGGGCCGGTGACGCCTCCGCCTCGGACGGATCCGGTGGCGCCTTCGCGACGAGTGAGTCCGGCGGTGCCCGCACGCAGAGCGGGGCCGGTGGTGCCCCCGCGGCGAGCGGGTCCGGCGCCGTGGATCAGGTGACCTGGACCGGCGACGCCGCCCCCGCGGCAAACGGAACCCCCGCCGTGGACGAAGCCACCGTCCCGGACGATCTCGCCTACCTCCTCTACACCTCCGGATCCACCGGCACCCCCAAGGGCGTCTGCGTCAGTCACCGGGGCGCCCTCGCCTTCGTGGAGTGGGCCGCCGCCGAGTTGCGTGCGCGGCCCGAGGACCGGTTCGCCAACCACGCGCCGTTCGGCTTCGACCTGTCCGTCCTCGACCTGTACGTGGCGTTCGCCGCGGGGGCCTCGGTTCACCTGGTCTCAGCGGAACTCGCGTACGCGCCCGCTCAGTTGGTGGACTTCCTGTACGAGGAGGACATCACCGTCTGGTACTCCGTACCGTCCGTGCTCGCCCTGATGATGCGCGAGGGCGGGCTCCTCGCGCGCCCCGCACCCGCCGCCCTGCGAGCCGTGCTGTTCGCCGGTGAGCCCTTCCCCGTCCGCTACGTCCGGCAGCTGGCGCTCTGGACGGACGCCCGGCTCCTGAACCTCTACGGGCCCACCGAGACGAACGTGTGCACCTTCCACGAGCCGACCCCCGAGGACCTGGCCGGCGAGGAGCCGCTGCCCATCGGCCGTGCCGCGAGCGGCGACCACGTCTGGGCGGCCCGCCCCGACGGCACCGCCTGCGAGCCGGGGGAGGAAGGCGAGCTGCTCGTCGCGGGGCCCTCGGTGATGCTCGGCTACTGGGGCGCGGTACCCGCCCGCAGCCCCTACGCCACCGGCGACCGTGTCCGCACCGACGCCGACGGCACCCTCCACTACCTGGGCCGCCGCGACCACATGACCAAGGTCCGCGGCAACCGCGTCGAGCTGGGCGACGTCGAGGCCGCCCTCACCGCGCACCCCGACGTCGCCGAGGCCGCCGCCGTGGTGGTCGGCGACGGACTGGACGCCCGCCTCGTGGCGTACGTCGTGCCGTGGCCCGGACGCGACCCGGGAGTGCTCGCCCTCAAGCGGCACTGCGCCGGACGGCTACCGCGCTACATGGTCGCCCACGACGTGTACGTGGTCCCGGAACTGCCGCGCACCCGCAACGGCAAGACCGACCGGTCGGCGCTCGCGTCGAGCGTCCCGCACCGGGCAAAGGACGCCCCGCACCGAGTGAAGGACGCCCCGCAACCAGTGAAGGACGCCCCATGACAGCTCGCCCCACAACAGCCGAAGAGACCGCCGAGCTCATCACGGGCTACGTCAAGGACACCTTCCTGGACGGCGACGAGAAGGGTGAACTCGACGCGCGCACACCGCTCTTGGAGTGGGGCGTCCTCAACTCCCTCAACACGGCGCGCCTGCTCGCCTTCATCCGCGAGCGGCTCGGCGTGCGCGTGCCGCCGACCGCGGTCTCACCGGAGAGCTTCAAGAACATCGACAACATCACCGCGCTGGTCGTCTCCCTGGGAGCGGGAAAGGACGCGAGGTAGATGACCGACGCCCGCACCGCTCAGACGCCGCCCCCCGAACCCGTCGCGATCGTCGGTGTCGGCTGCCGCTACCCCGGCGGGACCCACGACCTGCCCTCCCTCGGGCACGCCCTGGAATCGGGACGCGGCCTGGTCCGCGACGTGCCCGAGGGGCGCTGGGGGCGGTACCCCGACGGCACCCCCACCAAGGGCGTGTTCTTCGACGACGTCGCCCGTTTCGACGCGGAGTTCTTCGGCATCGCGCCGCCCGAGGCGAGCCTGCTCGACCCCCAGCAGCGCCTCCTCCTGGAAGTCGCCTGGGAGGCGATGAGCGACGCGGGGCGCACCCGGGAACAGTGGCGCGGCACCCGCACGGGCGTCTTCGTCGGCATGCTCGCGGGCGACTACCACCTCCTGCACGCGCGCACACTCGGCACCGCGGGCGTCGACCAGCACTACGTAAGCGGCGTCGAGTTCAGCTTCGCGGCCGGCCGCCTCGCCTACACCTTCGACCTCCGGGGACCGGCGCTCGCCGTCAACTCCGCCTGCTCCTCCTCACTGCTGGCCGTGCACCAGGCCTGCCAGAGCCTGCGCGGCGGCGACTGCGACACCGCGCTCGCCGCCGGGGTCAGCCTCCTCATCACGCCCGACATCAGCGTCTTCATGCACCGCGTCGGCGCGCTCTCCGCCACCGGTTCCTGCCGCCCCTTCGACGCGGCGGCGGACGGCACGGTACGGGGTGAGGGCTGCGGTGTCGTCGTACTCAAACGGCTCACCGACGCCCTGGCCGACGGCGACCGCGTCCACGGCGTCCTGCGCGGCTCCGCCGCCAACAACGACGGCGCCAGCATGGGCCTGACCGCCCCCAACCCCGCCGCCCAGGCCCGGCTGCTGCGCGACGCCCTCGCCCACGCGGGCGTCGGCCCCGCCGACGTCGACTACGTCGAGGCGCACGGCACGGGGACCCACCTCGGCGACATGTACGAACTGGGCGTGCTCGACGAGGTCTACGGCACCGGACGCGAGCCGGGGCGCCCCTTGCGGGTCGGCTCGCTCAAGGCGGTCCTCGGGCACACCGACGCCGCCGCGGGCATCACCGGCCTCCTCAAGGCGCTGTGGGTCGTCGGCTCCGGGCGCGCCCCCGCCCAGCCCGGCATCGACAGCCTGCACCCCGCCGTCGACTGGGCGGCGGCGGGCATCGCCGTACCACTCGACCACACCGAACTCGCCGTGCCGGGAAGGCCGTTGCGGGCGGGGGTGAGCGCGTTCGGCCTCAGCGGGACCAATGTGCACGCCGTCGTCGAGGCCGCCCCCGAGGACCCAGAAGGCGTACGGCCCGGCCGCGCCCCCTACCTCCTGCTCGCCTCCGCCGCCCGCCCCGAAGGTCTCGCCGCGCAGGTGACCGGGTTGCGCGAGCACGCGGCGCGCACCGACCGCATCGGTGACCTGATCGCCTCCGCGGCGACCCGCCGTACCCACGAGGCCCACCGGTACGCGGCGGTCGCCATGGACGTACCCGCGCTCCTGGACGGCCTCGACGACCCGGAGGAACCACCGGACGGCGCCTACACGGGAGCGGTACCCGACCCGGACTCCGCACCGGCCCCCGTCTTCGTCTACCCGGGGCAGGGCGGCCAGTGGGCGGGCATGGCGATGGACCTGCACGCCACCGACCCGGTCTTCCGCGCCACGCTGGACGAGTGCGACGCGCTGCTGCGGGCCGACGGGATGCTGGGGACCGACGGGCTGACGCGGACCGACGGGTTGATACGGACCGACTCGTCCTGGTCGCTGACCGAGGAGATGCGCCGCACCGAGCACAGCCGCCTCGACCGCACGGACATCTCCCACTGCGCGATCTTCGCCGTGCAGGTCGCGGTGACGCGGTGGCTCGCGGAGCGCGGCGTGCGGCCCGCCGCGGTGATCGGGCACAGCCTGGGCGAGATCACCGCCGCGCACGTGTCGGGCGTCCTGTCCCTGGCGGACGCCATGAGCCTGGTGCTGGTCCGCTCGACGATCGCCCGGGAACTCGCCGCGGGCTCCGGCCTGATGTACGCCGTTCAGGGCGGCGCGGACAGGGTGGCCGCCGCGCTCGCCGAGACCGGCCTCGCCGCGGCGGTCGCCGCCGTCAACGGCCCCGCGTCGTGCGTCTTCTCCGGGCCCACCGAGGACGCCGTGGCCGCCGCGGACGCGCTGGAGGCCCGCGGTCTGCGCTGCCGACGGCTGAAGGTCGAGCTCGCCAGCCACGGCCCGGCCGTGGCGCACTGCGGGCCGCCGCTGCGGGAGGCCGCGGCCGGACTCGACCACCGCGAGGCGACCCTGCGGTGGCTGTCCACCGTGGACCCCGACCGGGACCTGACCGGCGTCGACGCCGACTACTGGGCCCGCAACATCACCCGCCCCGTGCTCCTGTGGCCCGCCGTCGACCGTCTCCTCGCCGAACAGGAGTGCGCCCTCGTCGAGGTGGGCCCGCACCCCGTCCTCACCGGGGCGCTCACCGACGCGCTGCGGCACCGGGGCCGCGCCGGGCAGGCGCACGCGACCCTGCACCGCGACGAGCCGGGCGGCCTCGCCCTGCACAGGACGCTCGCCCGGCTGCACGTCGACGGCGTGCCGATCGACTGGGAGAACGTCACCGGGCGTCCCGGCAGGTACCACTCGCTGCCGGTGCCCACCTGGGGCGGCGACCGTTACTGGCTTCCCGCGGGACAGCGGCCGCGGGCCGAGGAGACGTACGTACGACCGCTTCCGTCCCCAGTACGCCGGGAACGCGCGACGGGCACGGGCGGCAGCGCCCTGTCGGCCCGCGTCGAGACGGCGGTCCGCGAGGTCCTCGGCCTCCCCGACGGCCAGCGCCTGCTGCGCCGGAGGGGACTGTTCGAGCAGGGCCTCGATTCCTTGAGCGCCGCCACGCTCCGCCGCCGCCTTGACCGCGAGTGCGGGGTCACCCTCCCCGTGCCCGCCATATTCGAACATCCCACCGTCGAGGCGCTCGTGGCGTACCTGGCCGAGCTCGGGGCGCGGGAGGACGGCGAGGCCGTACGGGAGGAAGGACAGGAGGCCGTACAGGAGGCGGGGCCGGAAGAGGCTCTGGTCGATGCCGTCCTGGCGGACGGGCCCGGAACCGGCGAGGGGGAAGACGCCGGTGCCGCCATCGCCGTCACCGGTATTTCCTGCCGCCTGCCCGGCGCCGGATCCCCCCAGGAGTTCTGGGAGTTGCTGACGGCGGGGCGGCACTCGGTGTCCGAACCGCCGCCCGGCCGCAGGGACGACCCCGTATGGGGCGAGGCCGCGGCCGCCGACATCCCCAGCAGGAGCTGCTACCTGGACGACATCGCCGGTTTCGACGCGGGGTTCTTCCGCATCTCGCCGCGCGAGGCCGCCTCACTCGACCCGCAACAGCGGCTCATGCTGGAGGTCGCCTGGGAGGCCCTGGAGGACGCGGGCAGCCGCCCCGCCGCGCTGACCGGCCGGCCCGTCGGCGTCTACGTGGGCCTGGAAGCCGCCGACTACCAGCAGCTCCTTGCCCGCGACATGCGCAACGTCGACCTGTACTTCGGCACGGGCACGTCGTTCGCCGCCGTGGCCGGACGACTGTCGTACGTCCTTGGGCTGAGCGGTCCGAGCCTGGTCGTGGACACCGCGTGCTCCGCCTCGCTGACGGCGGTGCACCTGGCCTGCCAGGGCCTGCGCGGCGGCGACTGCGAGGTCGCCGTGGTCGGCGGCGCCCACACGATGATCGCCCCCACTCTCATGGTCGCGATGTCGGAGAGCGGCGCGCTCGCGGCCGACGGCTGGTGCAAGACCTTCGACGAGGCCGCCGACGGTTACGGCGTGGGCGAGGGCGCCGTCGCGCTCGTGCTCAAACCGCTCGCGGCGGCGCGCCGCGACGGCGACCGCGTCTACGCGGTGATCCGTGGCAGCGCCGTCAACCAGGATGGAGCCGCGGGCGGCTTCACCGTCCCCAACGCGGCCGCGCAGCAGGCCCTGATCCGCCGCGCCCTGGACCGGGCGGGCTGGCAGCCCGCCGACGTGGACTACGTCGAGGCGCACGGCACGGGCACCCCCGTCGGCGACCCCATCGAGGTCAACGCGCTCGCCGAGGCGTACGGGCCCGGGCGCGCCCCGGACGCCCCGCTCCTCATCGGCTCCGCGAAGCCGAACGTCGGCCACCTGGCGGCGGCGGCCGGCGTGGTCGGACTCCTGAAGACGGTCCTGTCCCTGCACCACGGGCGGATACCGCGCCATCTCGTGAACCGCCCCTCGTCCCGCATCGACTGGGCCGGCCTGCCCGTCGAACTGGCCACCGCGCCACGCCCCTGGCCCCGGCACGGGCGCCCCGCACGCGCGGGCGTCAGCTCCTTCGGGCTCACCGGCACCAACGCGCACGTCCTGCTCGAACAGGCCAACGAGCGACCGGACGACGACACCGCCGCGCCGCGCCACCCCGCACGGCCGTACGCCCGTCCGTACGCCCTGCCGGTGACCGCGGCGAGCGCGAGGGCGCTGCGTACCGCCGCGCTCCGGATGGCGCGGCACCTGCGCGAAACCGACCCCGGCCATCCCGGCCACCCCGCCCATCCTGACCTGGACGCGCTCGTCGGAACCGCCACGCACCGGCGCTCCTTGCTCGAACACAGGATCGTCGCCGTGGGCGCCGACGCCGAGGAACTCGCCGCCGCCCTGGAGTCGGCCGCGGCGGGCGGCGACACTCCTCCGGTCACCGCCGTGCACCGTGGCCGCTGCGACGCGGAGACCACCGTCACGGCCACCTTCCGCTACCCCGCCGAGCTGCCCGCCACCTGGCAGCGGCTCACCGCCGACCCCGACTACCGGCGCGCCCTGGACGGCTGCGCGGCCGACCTTGCCGCCGTGACCGGCACCTCGACGGACCTCACCGAGAACCCGGACCCGGCGCTGCGCGACGCGCACGTCTTCTGCCACCACGTCGCCGCCACCGCGCTGTGGGCGGCGATCGGCGTGCGCCCGCGGCACGCCACCGGCGAGGGACCGGGGCGGCTCGGCGCGGCGTGGGCCGAGGGCCGGGTGAGCGTACGGGAGGCGCTGCGCGAACTCTGCGGCGAGGCCCGGCAGTCCCCGCAGCCCCGGCAGTCCCGGCACGAAGTCTGCGACGAGGTCCCGGAGGGCGACACGATCGTCCTCGACGTACTGCCATGGGATGCCGACGACGCCGACGGCGCCGACCCGCTGGAGCGGATCGTGCACACGGCCGCCGAGCTCTTCGCCACCGGGTACGAGCCGGTGCCCGGCGAGACGCCCGTGTGCCCGGTGAGCCTGCCCGCCTATCCGTGGGAGCACCACCGCACCCACTGGTACCGCGAGCCGCTGGTCCGCCGGACGGAGACGGCGGTTCCGTGCGTCCTGTCAGCCCCGGATCCGGCCGAACTGCGAAGCTACGCGGCCCAATTGGCGTCCTTCGTACGAGAGAGTCCCGCGCTGGACGTCGACGCCTTCGGGGCCGCGCTCGCGGACCGGCCCGTGCTGCCCTGCCGGGCCACGGTGGTCGCCGGGCGCCGGACCGCGCTCCTCACCGGGCTCGACGCGCTCACCGCCGGTGCCGACGCGCCGAACGTCATCACGGACACCGTCCTCGACGACCCGTCCGGCGTGGTCATGGTCTTCCCCGGGCAGGGCGGCCAATGGGCCGGGATGGGCTGCGAACTGCTGGACGCCTCCCCGGTGTTCGCGGAGCGTGCGGAGGCGTGCGCGGCCGCCCTCGAACCGTTCACCGGCTGGTCGGTCGTCGACGTGCTGCGCGGCGCCGAGGGCGCGCCCGACCTGGCCCGCAACGACGTGCTCCAGCCCGTCCTGTTCACGGTGATGGTCGCGCTCGCCCGGCTCTGGGAGTCCGTGGGCGTGGTGCCCAGAGCGGTGCTCGGCCACTCCCAGGGCGAGATAGCCGCCGCCTGTGTGGCGGGCGCGCTCGGGCTGGACGACGCGGCCCGGATCGTCGCCCTGCGCAGCCGGGCACTGCACCGGGACCTCGCGGGGCGCGGCGGCGCGCTCTCCGTACGCATGTCCCGGCACGAGGTGACCGCCCTCCTGGAGCGGTGGGGCGAGCGCCTGTCGGTGGCGGCGGTGAACGGCCCCGGCTCGGTGGTGGTGTCCGGTGAGATGGCCGCCCTGGACGAACTGGAGGCGGTCCTCACCGAGACGGACGTACGAGTGCGTCGCCTCACCGTCCACTGTGCGGCGCACTCCGCGCAGATGGACCAGCTGGAGGACGAGCTGCTGGACGTACTCGCCCCGCTCGCGCCGCGCTCGTCGGACATCGCGTTCTGCTCGGCCGTCACCGGTGACGTCATGGACGGCTCCGGGCTCGACGCCGCCTACTGGTTCCGCAACCTGCGCGAGACGGTGGAGTTCGAGAAGGCGGCGCGCGCCCTGATCAAGGAAGGCCACTCGGTGTTCCTGGAGGTCAGCGCCCATCCGCTGCTGGCCGCCGGGTTCGACGAGACGGGCAGCGCCATGGGCGTCCAGATCACCGCGCTGGAGACGCTGCGGCGCGACGACGGCGGCATGAGCCGCTTCGTGACCTCGCTGGCCGCGGCGCACGCCCACGGTGTCGCCGTGGACTGGCCCGCGCTGTTCACCGGGACGGGGCCCCGACGCCCCGAACTGCCCAGCGGCCGGGGTTCTACGGCCTCGGACCTCACATCGGGCGACGACGAAGGCTTCTGGCAGGCAGTGGAGAGCGGCGACGCCGAAGAACTGACCGGCCTGCTGAACCTGGACGCCACGGACGAGCAACGGCGGGCCGTGGAAGCGCTGCTGCCCGCCCTGGCCACCTGGCGCGGCCGCCACCACGAACGACACGTCGGCGAATCCTGGCGCTACCGCGTCACGTGGCGACGGACGCCCTTGCCGACCCCGGCGGAACTGGCGGGGACGTGGCTTGTCGTGCTGCCCGAGCGGTGCGGGGCGGACGGGACGGTGGCGCGGCGTGCGGAAGACGGGACGGCGACGCGGGGTGCGGCGGACGATGAGGCGGCGCGGCGTGCGGACGACGACAAGGCTGCGCCATGCGCGGAGGGCGGGACGGTGGCGCGGTGCCTGGCCGCCCTGGCGGCAGGCGGTGCTGATGTGCGTGAGGTTGTTGTGGATGCGGCACGGGTCGACCGCGTCGGGCTCGCCGGGCAACTGCGTACCGCCGCCGCACGGCAGTCCGGGGAGATCCAAGGGGTCGTCTCGCTGCTCGCCTTCGACGAAGAACCCCACGCGGCCGAACCGGGCGTCGCCGCCGGGCTGGCCGCCACGGTCGTCCTCTCCCAGGCACTGGACGACGCCGAGGTCGAGGCACGCCTGTGGTGCGTGACCGGCGGCGCCGTGTCGGTGGGCGCCGACGACCCCGTCACCAGCCCGGCCCAGGCGCAGGTACTGGGCCTGACACGGGTGCTCGGCCTCGACGAGCCCCGACGCTGGGGCGGCCAGGTGGACGTGGGCGGCGACCCCGGGCCCGCGCTGTGCGCGGTGCTCGCGGGCGCCCTGGGCGACGAGGACCAGGTGGCGCTGCGCGGCCGGAACGCATGGGTGCGGCGCCTGACACCCGCACCCCTGGAGAGCCCGGCCCCGCCCGACTGGCGAGTGCGCGGCACGGCACTGGTGACCGGCGGCACCGGCGGCGTCGGCGCGCAGGTGGCGCGCTGGCTCGCCGGAGCGGGCACCGAACGGGTGGTCCTGGTCAGCCGGCGCGGCAAGGACGCGCCCGGCGTGAGCGAACTCCTCGCCGAGCTGGAGCGGTCCGGCACGGCCGAGGTCGTCGTGGAGGCCTGTGACGTCACGGACAAGGAGGCACTGGCCGGCGTCCTCGCGCGGATCCCGGACGAGTCGCCGCTGACCACGGTCGTCCACGCCGCCGCGGTGATCGGGGAGCGCAAACCCCTCGCGGAGGTCACCGTGGCCGACCTCGCGGAGATCCTCGGACCCAAGGTCGTGGGCACCGCCCACCTGGGCGCGCTCCTCGGCGACCGACGGCTCGACGCCTTCGTCCTGTTCTCCTCCAACGCCGGTGTCTACGGCAGCAGCGGCCAGGGGCCGTACGCGGCCGCCAACGCCTACCTCGACGCGTTCGCCGAGCGGCGCGCCGCGCGCGGACTGCCCGTCACCTCGATCGCCTGGGGCGCCTGGGCGGACAGCGGCGGCGCCGCGACACCGGACGCCGAGCGGTTCCTCACCCGGCGCGGCGTACGCCCCATGCCGCCGCCCATGGCACTCGCCGCCCTGCGGCAGGCCGTCGAGCGGGGCGACACCACGCTCTCCGTCACCGACATGGACTGGCCCCGCTTCGCCGAGTCCTTCGCGGCGGCCCGCCCGCGCCCCCTCATCGCCGACATCCCCGGCGCGGGCGCCGGGAGCGGCGCGGGGCCGGACCGGGACGGCGCGCCGGGCGGCGGCCCCGGATCGCGGGCGGCGGCCCTTGCGGCACGCCTCGCCGGGGAGACGACCGCGGCGGGACGCGAGCGGATCCTCCTGGACCTGGTCCGCGGCGAGGTGGCGTCCGTCCTCGGGCACGACGGCGTGGACGCCGTCGAACCGGACCGGGCCTTCAAGGACTTCGGCTTCGACTCGGTCACGGCCGTGCAGATGAGGGGCCGCCTGCGCGCGGCGACGGGCCTCCGCCTCTCCGCCACGCTGATCTTCGACCACCCCACGGCGGCGTTGCTGGCCCGGCATCTGCACGGCGAGCTCGCCCCGGACGACGCGCCCGGCGGGCCCGCCCACCCCATCGACGCGATGAGCGTCCAGGACCTGCTCCGCATCGCGGGCAACGAGAGTGACAGGTGAGTCACAGGTGAGCACCCCCACCGAGGACATCGTCGCCGCACTGCGCGCGTCCCTGAAGGAGACCGAACGCCTCCGCGACGAGAACCGGCGCCTCGCGGGCTCCGACCGCGAACCCCTGGCCGTCGTCGGGATGGCCTGCCGGTTCCCCGGCGAGGCACGCTGCCCCGAGGAGCTGTGGGACCTCGTCGTCAGCGGCACGGACGCCACCACCGGGTTCCCCGACAACCGCGGCTGGGACCTCGACGGCCTCTACGACCCCGACCCCGGCGCCCCCGGGAAGTCATACGTCCGCGCGGGCGGGTTCCTGCGCGACCCGGGCGAGTTCGACGCCGAGTTCTTCGGCATCTCACCCCGCGAGGCCCTCGCCATGGACCCCCAGCAGCGCCTCCTCCTCGAAGCGTCCTGGGAACTCCTCGAACGGTCGGGGATCGACCCCGCGACCCTGCGGTCCAGCGCGACCGGCGTCTTCGTCGGCGCGTCGACGTCCACCTACATCCCGGACCTCGTCCGCGCGCCCCGGCGCACCGAGGGGTACGCGTTCACCGGCAACACCTCCAGCGTCCTCTCCGGCCGCCTCGCCTACCAGCTCGGCCTGGAGGGCCCGGCCGTCACCGTCGACACGGCCTGCTCGTCCTCCCTGGTCGCCCTGCACCTCGCCTGCCGGTCCCTGCGCGCGGGCGAGAGCTCGCTGGCCATCGCCGGCGGTGTGACGGTGATGGCGAGCCCCGCGGTCTTCGTCGAACTCTCCCGCCAGCGTGCCCTCGCCCCGGACGGCCGCTGCAAGGCGTTCGCCGCCGCCGCGGACGGCTTCAGCTCCAGCGAGGGCGTCGGCCTGCTGCTCCTCGAACGCCTCTCCGATGCCCGCCGCCTGGGCCACCGTGTCCTCGCGGTGGTACGCGGCACCGCCGTCAACCAGGACGGCGCCAGCAACGGCCTGACCGCACCCAACGGCCCCTCCCAACAGCGCGTCATCCACGCGGCGTTGGCCGACGCGCGTCTGTCCCCGTCCGACGTGGACGCCGTGGAGGCGCACGGCACGGGAACCGAACTCGGCGACCCCATCGAGGCCCAGGCACTCCTGGCGGCCTACGGACAGGAACGGGACGGCGGCGATCCGCTGTGGCTCGCCTCCGTCAAGTCCAACATCGGGCACACGGCCGCCGCGGCGGGAGCGGCGGGCGTCATCAAGACGGTGATGGCGTTGCGGCACGGTGTGCTGCCGAAGACGTTGCATGTGGACGATCCGTCGCCGGAGGTGGACTGGTCGGCGGGTGCGGTGGAGTTGTTGCGGGAGAACAGGCCGTGGCCGTCGGTTGTGGGGCGGCCGCGTCGGGCGGGTGTGTCGTCGTTCGGGATCAGCGGCACGAACGTCCACGTGATCTTGGAGCAGGCGCCGGAAGAGCCCTCCCGTGCACTGCCGATGCAGGGCCGGGAGTTGCCGGTCGTGCCCTGGGTCGTGTCCGGGCGGGGCGAGGACGGACTGCGCAGGCAGGAGAACCGCTTCCGGGAATGGCTGGCCGCCTCACCCACCACCGACCCGGCCGAGGTCGGCGCCGCCCTGGCGGCTCGTACGCAGCTCTCGCACCGCTCCGTATGGCTCGGCGACGACCGACTGGCAACGGGCGCGCCGTCGAGCGGCGAACGCCGACCGGTCGGGTTTCTGTTCTCGGGTCAGGGTGCGCAGCGGGTGGGGATGGGGCGGGGTTTGTATGAGGCGTTTCCGGTGTTCGCTGAGGCTTTTGATGAGGTGTGTTCGGGGTTTGATGGGGTGTTGAGGGGTTCTTTGCGGGATGTGGTTTTTGGTGGGGGTGGGGGTG
>NZ_JBSFRK010000012.1:0-32970 GCF_053589195.1 Streptomyces sp. NPDC003379
GGCCGTCCCCGAGGGGGCGGCCACCGTCGTCGTTGGATCAACCGCGATCACTCGCGGTCACGCGTGGTCAGCCCTTGCTGATCTCCCAGAAGCGGAAGACCGTCGAGGCGTCCAGGCAGGACTCCAGGCCGTAGACGTTGTCGCGGACGACGGCGTACTGCTTGGCCTGCCAGACCGGCAGGATCGGCACCTGCTCGGCCACGATGTCCTGCAGTTCGGCGTACTGCTTGTCGGTCCTGGTGCGGTCGCTCTCGGTCGCCGTGCCAGGGATGATCTTGCTGGTGATGGCGCTGTTCTCGAAGTGGTTGCCGAGGACGTTGCCCTTGCCGAAGAACGGCTGCGTGAAGTTGTCCGGGTCCGGGTAGTCCGGCACCCAGCCCTTGACGTAGACGCCGTACTTGCCGGCCGCGATGTCCTTCTCGTACTGCTCGAACTCGACGGACTTCACATCGGCGTCGAAGAGGCCGGACGCGTTGAGCTGCTTGGCGATGGCGTTCAGCTCCTGGTCCGTGGCCGGGCCGTAGCGCGAGGGCGTCGACCAGAGCGTGAGCTTGACCTTGCCGTCGAGGCCGGCGTCGCGCAGTGCGGAGGCGGCCTTCGCGCGCTGCGGACGGGCGCCGTAGGTGTCGAAGAACGCGGTGTTGTGGCCGCCGATGCCCGCGGGGACGATCGAGTACAGCGGGGTGGCCGTGTCCTTGTAGACCTCTTGGACCAGGGCGTCCCGGTCCAGGAGGTAGGCGATGGCCTTGCGCACGCCGAGCTTGCCCGCCACCGGGTCCTTCATGTTGAAGACCAGGTGCTGCACCTCGGCGCTGGTGCCCTCGACGATGTCGACGTCCTGGCCGGCCTTGGACGTGTCCCGCTCGATGTCCGCGATGTCGGCGGCGGCGAGGCCTCGGTAGGCCAGGTCGACGTCGTTGTCCAGGAGCGCCTTCTTCAGGCCCTTCTGGTCGCCGTGGAAGAACTTGAGGGCCACGCCCTCGTTCTTGACCTTGGCCGTGCCCGTGTAGGAGGAGTTGACGGAGAAGGTCGCCTGCTCCTTGTCGAACGAGTCGAGCTTGTACGGGCCGGAGCCGACGGCCTCGCCGTCCTCGCGCAGCCCGTTCATGTCGTACTCGCGGTGGTCCACGATCGAGCCCGCGCCCGAGGCGATCTTGCTGGGGAAGGTCGCGTCGGGGTACTTGAGCCGGAAGACGACGGTCTCGGCATCGGGGGTCCGGACGCTGTCGAGCATCGGGAACATGAGCGCCGGGCCGGTGTCGTCGTTGATCTTCCGCATGCGGTCGAAGGAGAACTTGACGTCCTTCGACGTGAGGGCGTTGCCGTTGCTGAACTTCAGCCCGTCACGCAGCTCGCACTTGAAGACCTTCGCCTCCGTGTCGGTGAAGCCGCAGCTCTTGGCGGCCTCCGGCTCCGGTTCCGTGCCGCCCTTGGGGAAGCTCAGGAGGGACTGGAAGACGTTGTTGAACAGGAGCCACGACCCGGGGTCGTAGCCGGACGCCGGGTCGGTGGCGAGGATGTCGTCGGACATCCCCATCACGACCGCTTCGCCCGTGTCCCCCGCCCCGCCGGACTCCGTTCCGCAGCCGGTCAGCAGGGCGGCGGCGAGCCCTCCCGCGAGAGGAAGGGCCAGCCACTGGTTACGACATTTCACGTACGTGCCTTAGTTGTTGAGGTCGTGCGGTGGAACCTGTGGGGGTGGTGGGGCGGGCGACGTCAGCCGCTCACGCCGCGGCCGAGCTCCCACAGCTGGAGGTTCGAGGAGGAGTTGAGGGCCCACTCGACGCCCGTGATGTCGTCGCGCGCGGCGATGTACTGCTTGCCCTGCCACAGCGGGAGCACGGGGACGTCCTCGGCGACGATGTCCTGGATCTTGCGGATGCTCTTGGACGCGGCCAGCCGGTCCGCCTCACGGCGCGAGGTGGGGATCAGCTGGTCGTTGATGTCCTTGTTGACGTACGGCGAGCCGAGGAAGTTGTCCTTGTCGAGGAACGGCGCGAGGAAGTTGTCCGCGTCGGGGAAGTCGGGGAACCAGCCCATGCCGTACACGTCGTACTTGCCGTCGCGCTCGGCCGCGCGGAACGTGCTCCACGGCGTGCCCTTGATCGAGACGTCGAAGAGGCCGGAGTCGTTCAGCTGCTTCTTCAGCAGCTCGAACTCCTTCTTGGTGCCGGGGCCGTAGTGGTCGGTGGTGTAGTGCAGCGTCAGCTTCACCGGCGTGGTGATGTTCGCCTTGCCGAGGAGAGAACGGGCCTTGGCGGGGCTCGGGTTGCCGTACTTGTTGAAGAACGAGTTGGCGTGGCCCGTGATGGTGGAGGGCACCAGCGAGAACAGCGGGTCGGCCGTCGAGCCGTAGACCGCGGAGGCCAGCGCGCCGCGGTCGACGACCTGTGCCATGGCCTGGCGCACGGCCTTGCTCTTGACCGTGGCGGCCTCGGTGTTGAAGGCCAGGTAGCGGATCTCCAGGCCCTGCATCTCGACCAGGTCGATCTTCTTGTCCGAGGAGCCGTCGAGCTCCTTGACCTGCTCGGGCGACATGGTGCGCGTCATCAGGTCGATGTCGCCGTCCTCGAGCGCCTTGCCCATGGACTCGGTGTCCGCGAAGTTGCGCAGCTCCACCTTGTCGCTCTGGGGCTCGAACTCGCCCTTGTAGTGGGGGTTCTTGGTGAACACCGTCTTGACCAGGCGGTCGTCCTCGACCTCCTGCTCCGCGGTGTACGGGCCGGAGCCGGAGACCTCGAAGCCGTCGCGCAGCTTGTTCTTGCTGTAGTCGTCCTTGCTGATGATGCCGGCGGTGGGCGTGGCCAGCTTGTACGGGAACGTCGCGTCGGGCGTCTTGAGGTGGAAGACGATGCCGCGGTTGCCCTGGGTCTCGATCTCCTCGACGTTCGCCACCAGGGCGTCCGAGCCGCTGGGGTCCTTGATCTTGATGTCGCGGACCCGCTCGATGGAGAACCTCACATCGGCGGCCGTCAGCGGTTTGCCGTCGGAGAACGTCAGGTCCTTGCGCAGGGTGCAGGCGTAACGCTCGTTGCCCGTGTCGGTGAAGCCGCACTGCTCGGCGGCCTCGGGCTGCGGATCGCCGCCGCCGCGGGGCAGGGCCATGAGCGTCTGGACGGTCTGGCGCAGCAGGTTCCAGGACCCGGCGTCGTAGGCGTACGCGGGGTCGAAGGGCGCCGGGACCTCCTTCGAGATGGCGAACGCGTCCGTGGTGCCGACAGTGATCGCGTCGTCGCCGTCGCCGCTGCCCGAACCACCGCACGCGGCGAGTGCGGGGGCGAGCAGACCTATGACAGCCGGCAGCACCAAAGTCTTGCGGTTCATGCTCGACGTTCTCCAGAGCTCTTGGATCCCGTGAATCCCGCAACGCGGGGTGAGGGTTGATGGGGCACGGGGGGTGGGGCGATGTTCTCGCGACGACATTAGTCCGCACCAGTTGAGCGCCGGATGGGGTGGGAGCGGTGCCTCAATCACGCAGTGAAACCGGGCGTGGACACACCGATAACCCGACACCGGAAGGTTTCGTGCACGCTCCCATCAAACGGGACCAAACGCCACGCCACTAGGGACCCCACCAGGGGGTTCTGCACACACCAGCCCCTCTGTCGACCCCCGTTGGAGTGGGAAACGTCACACCTCTGATCGGGCTTGAACCGGAACTGTCAGAGGGTCATGAGGCCTTGCAGGAAAGGAAGGTTGACGTGTTCGAGGGAGGGGACGACGGTGCGTCCCGCCATCGCCGGGATGGGCGCGACCGACGGCACGGCCACCACCCGGCAGCCTGCGGCCTCCGCGGCGGCTACGCCGGTCGCGGTGTCCTCGATGACGGCGCATCTGGTGGGCTCCGCGCCGATCCCCGCGGCCGCCAGGAGGTAGGGGTCGGGGTGGGGCTTGGTGCGGGCCACCTCGTCGCCGGCGACGGTGAGTTCGAAGTGATGGGCGCCGATCGAGTCGAGGACGCGGTCGATGATGCGCCGGTGCGAGGCGGAGACCAGGGCCATCGGGACCTCGTGCGCGGCGAGTTCGGCCAGTAGCCGCGCGGCGCCCGGCATCAGCGGCAGCGAGCGGCTGATGCGGTCCTCGAAGCCGTCGTTGAGCAGCACGGTCAGCTCGTCGAGGGTGATGTCGGCGCCCGTGGAGTCGATGAGGAAGCCCGCGCTGCGCGTCATGGGGCCGCCGACGACGATGTCGCGCCAGGCCTCGTCGAGCGTGTGGCCCAGGCGGGCGAAGACCTCGACCTCGGCGTCCCACCAGAAGCCCTCGGTGTCGACGAGGGTGCCGTCCATGTCGAGGAGTACGGCCTGCAGAGCGGAGCCTTCGGCCGTTCGGGTGCCGAGCGCGGGAACCGTACTGGTCATGCGACCACACCTTCCATGAGGGACGAGAAGGCCGGTTGCCCGCTTTTGACGAGAAGGCAACCGGCCCGCACTGGACCGACCAGTGTACGACTGACCGGGATCAGCGCGCGTTGAAGTACTTCGCCTCGGGGTGGTGGATGACGATCGCGTCCGTGGACTGCTCCGGGTGGAGCTGGAACTCCTCGGAGAGCTGGACGCCGATCCGCTCGGGCTGGAGGAGGTCGGCGATCTTGGCGCGGTCCTCCAGGTCGGGGCAGGCGCCGTAGCCGAGCGAGAAGCGGGCGCCGCGGTACTTCAGGTCGAACATGTCCTGGACGGCGGCGGGGTCCTCGCCGCCGAAGCCGAGCTCGGCGCGGACGCGGGCGTGCCAGTACTCGGCGAGGGCCTCGGCCAGCTGGACGGACAGGCCGTGCAGTTCGAGGTAGTCGCGGTAGGAGTCGGCGGCGAACAGCTCGGCGGTGGCCTCGCCGATCTTCGAGCCGACGGTGACGACCTGGAGGCCGACGACGTCGGTCTCGCCGGACTCCTCGGGGCGGAAGAAGTCCGCGAGGCACAGGCGGCGGCCGCGGCGCTGGCGCGGGAAGGTGAAGCGGGTGCGCTCGGAGCCGTCGTCGTTCAGGATGATCAGGTCGTCGCCCTTGGACACGCACGGGAAGTAGCCGTGCACGACGGCCGCCTCCAGCATGTTCTTGGTGTGCAGCTCGTCCAGCCAGCCGCGCAGCCGCGGGCGCCCCTCGGTCTCGACGAGTTCTTCGTACGAGGGTCCGGCACCGGTGCGTGCCTGCTTCAGGCCCCACTGGCCCTTGAAGAGGGCACCTTCGTCGAGCCAGGAGGCGTACTCCTTGAGCTGGATGCCCTTGACGACGCGGGTGCCCCAGAATGGCGGGGTGGGCACGGGGTTGTCGGTGGCGACGTCCGAGCGGGCGGGCCCTTCCTCGTCGGCCTCCAGGACGGCGGTGGTGGCCTTGGTGGGCACGCGGCGTTGCTTCAGTTCGGGCAGGGTCGCGCCGGGGACGCCTCGTTTGACGGCGATGAGGGCGTCCATCAGGCGCAGGCCCTCGAAGGCGTCGCGGGCGTAGCGGACTTCGCCCTCGTAGATCTCGTGGAGGTCTTGTTCGACGTAGGCGCGGGTGAGGGCGGCGCCGCCGAGGATCACCGGGTAGTCGGCGGCCATCTTGCGCTGGTTGAGCTCCTGCAGGTTCTCCTTCATGATCACGGTGGATTTGACGAGGAGGCCGGACATGCCGATCACGTCGGCGCGGTGCTCGGCGGCGGCGTCCAGGATCGCGGCCACGGGCTGCTTGATGCCGAGGTTGACGACGTTGTAGCCGTTGTTGGACAGGATGATGTCGACGAGGTTCTTGCCGATGTCGTGGACGTCGCCGCGGACGGTGGCAAGGACGATGGTGCCCTTGCCCTCGTCGCCCTCGACCTTCTCCATGTGCGGCTCCAGGTAGGCGACCGCGGTCTTCATGACCTCGGCGGACTGGAGCACGAAGGGCAGCTGCATCTGGCCGGAGCCGAAGAGCTCGCCGACGACCTTCATGCCCTCCAGGAGGGTGTTGTTGACGATGTCCAGGGCGGGCGTGTCCTGAAGGGCCTCGTCGAGGTCGGCCTCCAGGCCGTTCTTCTCGCCGTCGATGATGCGGCGCTGCAGGCGCTCGTCCAGCGGCAGGGCGAGGAGTTCCTCGGCCTTGCCGGCCTTCATCGACTTCATGTTGACGCCCTCGAAGAGCTGCATGAGCTTCTGGAGGGGGTCGTAGCCCTCGGCGCGGCGGTCGTGGATGAGGTCGAGGGCGGTGGTGACCTGTTCGTCGTCGAAGCGGGCGATCGGCAGGATCTTGGAGGCGTGCACGATCGCGGAGTCCAGGCCTGCCTTGACGCACTCGTCCAGGAAGACGGAGTTGAGCAGGACGCGGGCGGCCGGGTTGAGGCCGAAGGAGATGTTGGACAGGCCCAGGGTGGTCTGCACCTGCGGGTGGCGGCGCTTGAGTTCGCGGATGGCCTCGATGGTGTGGATGCCGTCCTTGCGGGACTCCTCCTGGCCGGTGCAGATGGTGAAGGTCAGGGTGTCGATGAGGATGTCCGACTCGTGGATGCCCCAGTTGCCGGTCAGGTCGGCGATCAGCCGTTCGGCGACGGCGACCTTGTGCTCGGTGGAGCGGGCCTGGCCCTCCTCGTCGATGGTCAGCGCGATCAGCGCCGCCCCGTGCTCCTTGGCCAGCGCGGTGACCTTCGCGAAGCGGGACTCGGGGCCGTCGCCGTCCTCGTAGTTGACGGAGTTGATGACCGCGCGTCCGCCGAGCTTCTCCAGCCCGGCTTGGAGGACGGGGAGTTCGGTGGAGTCCAGGACGAGGGGCAGGGTGGAGGCGGTGGCGAAGCGGCCGGCGAGTTCGGCCATGTCGGCGACGCCGTCGCGGCCCACGTAGTCGACGCAGAGGTCGAGCATGTGGGCGCCTTCGCGGATCTGGTCGCGGGCCATCTCCACGCAGTCGTCCCAGCGGCCCTCCAGCATCGCCTCACGGAACTTCTTCGAACCGTTGGCGTTCGTACGCTCACCGATCGCCATGTACGCGGTGTCCTGGCGGAACGGCACCGTCTGGTAGAGCGAGGCGGCGCCCGGCTCGGGGTGCGGGTCGCGGGCCGGGGCCCGCGTGCCGCGCACGCGCTCCACGACCTGGCGCAGATGCTCGGGGGTCGTGCCGCAGCAGCCGCCGACCAGGGACAGGCCGTACTCGCGTACGAAGGCCTCCTGCGCGTCGGCCAGCTCGGGCGCCGTCAGCGGGTAGTGGGCACCGTCCTTGCCCAGGACGGGCAGGCCCGCGTTGGGCATGCAGGAGATCGGGACGCGCGAGTGGCGGGCCAGATAGCGCAGGTGCTCGCTCATCTCGGCGGGGCCGGTGGCGCAGTTCAGGCCGATCATGTCGATGCCGAGCGGCTCCAGGGCCGTCAGGGCGGCGCCGATCTCGGAGCCCAGCAGCATCGTGCCGGTGGTCTCCACGGTGACCGAGCAGATCACCGGGAGGTTCGCGCCGGTGGCGTCCAGGGCGCGGCGGGCGCCGAGGATGGCGGCCTTGGTCTGCAGCAGGTCCTGGGTGGTCTCCACCAGGAGGGCGTCGGCGCCGCCCGCGATCATGCCCTCGGCGTTGATCTGGTAGGCGTCGCGCAGCACGGTGTACGGGGCGTGGCCCAGGGTCGGCAGCTTGGTGCCGGGGCCCATGGAGCCGAGGACCCAGCGCTGCTGCCCGGTCCTGTCGGTGTACTCGTCGGCGACCTCGCGGGCGATGCGGGCGCCCGCCTCGGAGAGCTCGAAGTTCCGCTCGGGGATGTCGTACTCGTTCAGAGCCGAGAAGTTCGCGCCGAACGTGTTCGTCTCCACGCAGTCGACGCCGACCGCGAAGTACTCCTCGTGCACGGAGCGCACGATGTCGGGGCGGGTGACGTTCAGGACTTCGTTGCAGCCCTCGAGGTTCTGGAAGTCCTCAAGGGTGGGGTCCTGCGCCTGGAGCATGGTGCCCATCGCGCCGTCGGCCACGACCACGCGGGTGGCGAGGGCCTCGCGGAGGGCGTCGGCTCGGGCCCTGCTCTCTGACGAAACAGGCGTGGACTGCGAGGACGGGGTCGGCGACGAGGCCATGAAAGAGCTCCCTGGAGTGCGACGGCTGTCGGCTTTGCGCCTTCTGTTGGAGGGCGCACTCGGCCAGGGTAGCCGGGACCAACGTCCCGTTGTGAAGACGTCCACGGGGCGGACGGGGGCGAACGGGCGGCCGAGCCTGGCTCGAACGGGTGCTTGACACGGGGAAGCGGGGCAACACGGGTTGTCCGGGCATTGGCGAGAGGTCGACAACGACCGATAGTGTTCAGCATTGTCGAACGTCGACTGTGGTGCGAGGGGACGGAGGTCGGGGCTGCGATGGCACGCAACATCCAGTCGCTCGAAAGGGCCGCGGCGATGCTGCGACTGCTCGCGGGCGGCGAGCGAAGGCTCGGTCTCTCGGAGATCGCCTCCGCGCTCGACCTCGCCAAGGGTACGGCCCACGGCATCCTGCGCACCCTCCAGGCGGAAGGCTTCGTCGAGCAGGACCCCGCGTCGGGCCGCTATCAGCTGGGCGCCGAGCTGCTGCGCCTCGGCAACAGCTATCTGGACGTGCACGAGCTACGGGCGCGCGCCCTGGTGTGGACCGACGACCTGGCCCGCTCCAGCGGCGAGAGCGTCCACCTCGGCGTGTTTCACCAGCAGGGCGTCCTGATCGTCCACCACGTCTTCCGGCCCGACGACAGCCGCCAGGTCCTGGAGGTGGGGGCCATGCAGCCGCTGCACTCCACGGCGCTGGGCAAGGTCCTGTCCGCGTACGACCCGGTCGCGCACAACGAAGCCGTCGACGCCGAGCGCAAGACCTTCACCGTGCACACCCTGACCGACCCCGACGACTTCGAGGGCGTCCTCGACCTCACCCGCGCGCGCGGGTACGCGGCCGACATCGAGGAGACCTGGGAGGGCATCGCCTCCGTCGCGGCCCCCATCCACGACCGGCGCCGCATGCCGGTCGGCGCGGTCGGTGTCACGGGCGCCGTGGAGCGCATCTGCAAGGACGGGGAGCTGCGGCCCGAGCTGATCGCCGCCGTCCGGGACTGCGCGCGCGCCGTCTCCCGGGACCTGGGCGCCGGGCGCTTCTGACCTGCGGCCGCACCCGCCTTCCTGCGGGGCGCGCCCCCACTCCGGCCGCGGTTCCACCGATAAGGCGAAACGATCAATAACGATCGTGTTTTCAATAACAGAACTCTTGACGAGCGAGTAACCCCGGGGCGAGACTCGCGTCCATCGGTCGGCATTGTCGAACACCTACCGGCATTACGCGCTAGAGTGATGACAAGGCCAGGGCCGGCAACGACCTCACCTGAGGTCGCGGACCACCGGAGGGACCCGGGGTTCGCCTTCCCCTGGACGAAGGACAAAGGAGTCGCGGGTGTCCAGCTCCGACATCTTCATCGGCGAGACCATCGGTACCGCCGTGCTCATCCTGCTGGGCGGTGGCGTGTGCGCCGCCGTCACGCTCAAGCGCTCGAAGGCCAAGGACGCCGGCTGGCTCGCCATCACCTTCGGGTGGGGCTTCGCCGTACTGACCGGTGCCTACCTCGCGGGCGGCGTCTCCGGCGCCCACCTCAACCCGGCGGTCACGCTCGGCCTCGCGATCGAGGGCGGCACCAAGTGGAGCAACGTGCCGCTCTACCTGGCCTCGCAGCTGCTCGGCGCCATGATCGGCGCCCTCCTGGTGTGGGTCACGTACATGGGCCAGTTCAAGGCCCATCTGACCGACCCCGAGATCCTCGCGGCGCAGCCGATGGAGGAGGGCCTGGTCGACCAGAAGGCCGCCCCCGCGGCCGGACCGGTGCTCGGCGTCTTCTCCACCGGCCCCGAGATCCGTAACTACGTCCAGAACGTGCTGACGGAGATCATCGCCACGGTCGTCCTGGTCCTCGCCATCCTCACGCAGGGCCTGAACGACGGCGGCAACGGCCTCGGTGTCCTCGGCGCCCTCATCACCGCG
Organism: Streptomyces sp. NPDC003379; assembly: GCF_053589195.1. NCBI lineage: Bacteria > Bacillati > Actinomycetota > Actinomycetes > Kitasatosporales > Streptomycetaceae > Streptomyces > Streptomyces sp. NPDC003379. Next base: position 9,908 of record NZ_JBSFRK010000012.1, read on the forward strand.
CTCGTCGTGGTCGGCATCGGCCTCTCGCTCGGCGGCCCCACGGGCTACGCCATCAACCCGGTCCGTGACCTCGGTCCCCGCATCGTCCACGCCGTGCTCCCGCTGCCGAACAAGGGCAGCTCGGACTGGTCGTACGCCTGGGTGCCGATCGTCGGTCCGCTGATCGGCGGCGCCATCGCCGGCGGTCTCTACAACGTCGCCTTCAAGTAGGCGTTCAAGTAGACCCGCGACAGCGACCGATGACCGCCTAAGACGGATGACCGCCCAAGACGCTTGAGAGCCGTCAGCAGAGAATTCTGGAGCACACCGTGACCGACGCACACACCGCAGGCCCCTTCATCGCGGCCATCGACCAGGGCACCACTTCGAGCCGCTGCATCGTCTTCGACAAGGACGGCCGGATCGTCTCCGTCGACCAGAAGGAGCACGAGCAGATCTTCCCGAAGCCGGGCTGGGTCGAGCACGACGCCACCGAGATCTGGACCAACGTCCAGGAGGTCGTCGCCGGAGCCGTCTCCAAGGCCGGCATCACCCGTGACGACATCAAGGCGATCGGCATCACCAACCAGCGTGAGACCACGCTGCTGTGGGACAAGAACACCGGCGAGCCGGTGCACAACGCCATCGTCTGGCAGGACACCCGCACCGACGCGCTCTGCCGGGAGCTCGCCCGCAACGTCGGCAAGGACCGCTTCCGCCGTGAGACCGGCCTGCCGCTGGCCTCCTACTTCGCGGGCCCCAAGGCCCGCTGGCTGCTCGACAACGTCGAGGGCCTGCGCGAGCGCGCCGAGGCGGGCGACATCCTCTTCGGCACCATGGACTCCTGGGTCATCTGGAACCTGACCGGCGGGGTCGACGGCGGCAAGCACGTCACCGACGTCACCAACGCCTCCCGCACCATGCTGATGAACCTGCACAAGATGGAGTGGGACGAGCGCATCTGCGAGTCCATCGGCGTCCCCGCGCAGATGCTCCCCGAGATCCGCTCCTCCGCCGAGGTCTACGGCGAGGTCACCGGCGGCACGCTCGGCGACCTGCTCGGCGGCATCCCCGTCGCCTCCGCGCTCGGCGACCAGCAGGCGGCCCTGTTCGGCCAGACCTGCTTCGCCGAGGGCGAGGCCAAGTCCACGTACGGCACCGGCACCTTCATGCTGATGAACACCGGTGACAAGGCCATCAACTCCTACTCGGGCCTGCTGACCACGGTCGGCTACCAGATCGGCGAGCAGAAGCCGGTCTACGCCCTGGAGGGTTCCATCGCCGTCACCGGTTCGCTGGTGCAGTGGATGCGCGACCAGATGGGCCTGATCAACTCCGCCGCCGAGATCGAGACGCTCGCGTCGTCGGTCGAGGACAACGGCGGCGCCTACTTCGTACCGGCCTTCTCCGGCCTGTTCGCCCCGTACTGGCGCTCCGACGCCCGCGGTGTGATCGCCGGCCTGACCCGGTACGTCACCAAGGCGCACATCGCGCGCGCCGTCCTGGAGGCCACGGCCTGGCAGACCCGTGAGATCACCGACGCCATGACGAAGGACTCCGGCGTCGAGCTCGCGGCCCTCAAGGTCGACGGCGGCATGACCTCCAACAACCTGCTGATGCAGACCCTCTCGGACTTCCTCGACGCGCCCGTGGTGCGCCCGATGGTGGCCGAGACGACCTGCCTCGGCGCCGCCTACGCCGCCGGTCTCGCCGTCGGCTTCTGGTCCTCGACCGACGAGCTGCGCGCCAACTGGCGCCGGGCCGCCGAGTGGACCCCGAACATGGACGCGGGCACCCGCGACCGTGAGTACAAGAGCTGGCTCAAGGCCGTGGAACGGTCGATGGGCTGGCTCGATGAGAGTGGCGAGGAGTAAGACAATGACCACCCTGCAGAGCGTCCCTGCCCTCGGGACGCATCCGGCTGCCGGCCTCAACCCGAGCCGCGCCGAGACCCGGGAGCAGCTTTCCAAGGCGACGTACGACCTCCTGGTGATCGGCGGCGGAATCCTGGGCATCTCCACCGCCTGGCATGCCGCGCAGTCGGGACTGCGGGTGGCCCTGGTGGACGCCGGTGACTTCGCCGGCGCCACCTCCTCCGCCTCCTCCAAGCTGCTCCACGGCGGTCTGCGCTATCTGCAGACCGGCGCGGTGAAGCTGGTCGCGGAGAACCACTTCGAGCGTCGCGCGGTGTCCCGTCAGGTGGCCCCCCACCTGGCGAACCCGCTCACCTTCTACCTGCCGGTCTACAAGGGCGGCCCGCACGGCGCCGCCAAGCTGGGCGCGGGCGTCTTCGCGTACAGCGCGCTGTCCGCGTTCGGTGACGGCGTCGGTCACCTGCTCTCGCCCTCCAAGGCCGCGCAGGACGTGCCGGAGCTGCGGACCGACAACCTCAAGGCCGTCGCGGTCTACGGCGACGACCAGATGAACGACGCGCGCATGGCCCTGATGACGGTCCGCGCGGCCGTCGAGTCCGGTGCCGCCGTCCTCAACCACGCCGAGGTCACCGGCCTGCGCTTCACCAGGGGCCGGGTCACGGGCGCGGAGCTCAAGGACCGCATGAGCGGCGACGAGTTCGGCGTCGACGCCCGGCTCGTGCTCAACGCCACCGGCCCGTGGGTCGACCACCTGCGCAAGATGGAGAACCCGGGCGCGGCGCCCTCCATCCGCCTCTCCAAGGGCGCGCACCTCGTCCTCAAGCGCACCGCCCCCTGGAAGGCCGCGCTGGCGACGCCGATCGACAAGTACCGCATCACCTTCGCCCTCCCCTGGGAGGACATGCTGCTGCTCGGCACCACCGACGAGGAGTTCGAGGGCGACCCGGCGGACGTGCGCGTCACCGAGTCCGACACCGCCCAGATCCTGGACGAGGCCGCCTTCTCCATCCGCGACCAGCAGCTGTCGCGTGACCTGATCACGTACTCCTTCGCGGGTCTGCGGGTGCTGCCCGGCGGTCCCGGCGACACCTCGAAGGCCAAGCGCGAGACGGTCGTCACCGAGGGCGCGGGCGGCATGCTGTCGGTCGCGGGCGGCAAGTGGACGACGTTCCGCCACATCGGTCGTACGGTGATGAAGAAGCTGGAGTCGCTTCCCGGCCACCCGCTCGGCGACGACTACGAGCCGGTCTCCGAGCTGCCGAAGAAGCTGCCGCTGCCCGGTATCGCCAACCCGCGCGCCGTCGCCCACCGCCTCCTGGTGGACGGCCCGGCGCCCGGCCCGCGCATGGCCGCCGACACCGCCAAGCACCTGGCGACGCACTACGGTTCGCTCTCCTTCGACATCGCCCGTCTGGCGAACGAGAACCCGGAGCTGGCCGAGCGCGTCCACCCGGACGCCCCGGAGATCTGGGCGCAGGTCGTCTACGCCCGTGACAACGAGTGGGCCGAGACGGCGGACGACGTGCTGCGGCGCCGTACGACGCTGACGATCCGCGGCCTGGCCACCGACGAGGTGCGGGGCAAGGTCGAGGACCTGCTGGGCAAGAAGGCCTGACGAACCATCGGCAGTAGGTAAGGGGCGGCCTCCTGGGAGGCCGCCCCTTACGCGTCCACGCACTGGGACACCCTGTGGCGGGCCGGGAACGGGAGTTACGATCCCGAGAACACCCGCTGACCTGCCCTGGAGTGATCAATGACCCTCCTGACGACCTGGCCGGAGGCCGGGCCCGAGACCGTCGTGCGCCGCACATCCGACCCGGCCGAGATCGCCGCCGCGCTCGCTCCGATAGGCGTGCGCTACGAACAGTGGCCGGTGCGCGAGGACGTGGCGGCCAACGCGGACAGCGACACGGTCTTCGCCGCGTACCGCGAGGAGATCGACAAGCTCAACGCCGAGGAGGGGTTCCGGACCGTCGACGTCGTGGCGCTGCATCCCCCGGCCGCCGGGACCGACCCCGAGTGGCCCGCCAAGGCGGCCGCGGCCCGGCAGAAGTTCCTGGCCGAGCACACGCACGACGACGATGACGAGGTGCGCTTCTTCGTCGCGGGCGCCGGGATCTTCTACCTCCACGCGGGCGGTGACGTGCACGCCGTCTACTGCGAGAAGGGCGACCTGCTCGGCGTACCGCGCGGCACCACGCACTGGTTCGACATGGGCACCTCACCGGCCTTCACGGCGATCCGCTTCTTCCACGAGGAGGACGGCTGGATCGGGAACTTCACGGGCAGCCCGATCGCGGACCGCTTCCCGGACTTCGACGAGATCCACGCGGGGTACGCGGGGTCCGCAGCGTGAGCGTCCGGAGTGTCCGGAGCATCCGGTTCGATGTGGACGCCGTGGTGCTCGACATCGAGGGCACCACGAGCGCCACCGGATTCGTGGTGGACGTGCTCTACCCGTACGCGCGTGAGCGGTTCGGCGCGCTGCTCGCCTCGCGGGGTGGGGAGCCGGAGGTGGCGCGGGCCGTCGCGCGGGTGCGGGCGGAGATCGGCGAGCCCGACGCGGACGCGGACCGGGTCGAGAAGGTCCTCGGGGAGTGGATCGACGAGGACCGCAAGGCCACGCCCCTCAAGACGCTCCAGGGCATCCTGTGGGCGGAGGGCTTCGCGCGCGGCGACCTCGTCTCGCACTTCTACGCCGACGTCATTCCGGTCCTGCGGCGCTGGCACGCGGACGGTGTGCGGCTGTACGTCTACTCGTCGGGCTCGGTGGCCGCGCAGCGGGCGTGGTTCGCGCACTCGCCCGAGGGCGATCTGCTGGGGCTCGTCAGCGGGTTGTACGACACCGAGAACGCGGGACCCAAGCAGGAGCCGGACTCCTACCGGGCCATCGCGTCGAGCACCGGCGCCGACCCCGGGCGCCTGCTCTTCCTCTCCGACCGGCCCGGTGAGCTGGACGCGGCGCGGGCCGCGGGCTGGCGGACGGCCGGCGTGCGGCGGGCCGGCGAGCCGTACTTCGCCGCCGGGGTCGGGGACCACCCCGAGGCCGCGCTCTTCACCGAGATCACCCTTCGCGCCAGGAGCAGTTCATGACCGAGACCACCGCTGCCGCCGCTCTGGACCTGGAGGAGGCGGGAGCCGTGCTGGCCGCCGAGGCCGCGCGGTTCGCCTCGTTCGGCTGGATGCGGGGGACGTCCGGGAATCTGTCGGTCGTGCTCTCGCGGGAGCCGCTGCGGCTCGCGGTCACCGCCAGCGGGCGGGACAAGGGCGAACTGACCGCCGCCGACGTGGTGCTGACGGACGGGGAGGGCGCGGCTGTCGGAGCGGGCCGCCCGTCGGCGGAAGCGGCGCTGCACGCGCGCGTGGCACGGCTCACCGGTGCGGGCGCCGTCGTACACGTCCACACGGTGGCTTCGGTGGTCATGGGTCAGCGCTCGCCCGAGGGGATTCCCTTCGAGGGCCTGGAGATGCTGAAGGGCCTCGGGCACCCGACGCACGAAGTCTCGGTGACCCTGCCGGTGATCGCGAACAGCCAGGACATGACGGAGCTGGGCGACCGCCTTGAGGCCGCGTTGACGCCGGGGATGCCGGCGGTGGTCGTGGCCGGGCACGGGATCTACGTGTGGGGGGCGGACCCTCGCGAGGCGCGGCATCGGGCCGAGGTCGTGGAGTGGCTTTTGGAGCTGGAGTTGGCGCGGGGCTGAGGTCCATCAGCCCCGCGGGGCCGGGGCGGAGCCCGTCACCTCAAGTGGGTCCCCGGCACCTCCCCCGCCCCCACCTCCAGCACGCCCCGCTCCGTGACCAGCGCCGTCACCAAGGAGCCCGGGGTCACGTCGAACGCGGGGTTGTGGCCGCGTGAGGCCGCCGGGGCCGTGCGGACGCCGGCCCATTCCAGGACCTCGTCCTCGCCGCGCAGTTCGATGTGGATGGCGTCGCCCGAGGCCGTGGCGAGGTCCACCGTCGTGGTGGGCGCCGCCACCATGAACGGGATGCCCGCGTGGGCGCACGCCAGGGCGATGGCGACCGTGCCGACCTTGTTGGCGGTGTCGCCGTTGGCAGCGACGCGGTCCGCTCCGACGATCGCCGCGTCGACCTCGCCCCGCAGGATGGTGCCCGCCGCCGCCCCGTCGGCCTGGACGTAGTGCGGGATGCCCTCCTGGTCGAGTTCCCAGGCCGTCAGGCGGGCCCCTTGGAGCAGGGGGCGGGTCTCGTCGGCGTACACCGTCTCGATCCGGCCCCTGGCGTGCAGTTCGCGGATGACGCCGAGCGCCGTGCCCCAGCCCGCCGTGGCGAGGGCGCCGGTGTTGCAGTGGGTGAGGACGCGCATGGGGCGGTCCGTGCCGGGGGCGACGCGCTTGAGGAGCCAGTCCGCGCCGTGGGCGCCCATCGCGTGGTTGGCCTCCAGGTCCTCACGGACGACGGCGTCGGCCTCCGCGAGCACCGCGGCGATGCCCTCGTCGACGCGCGCCGCCACGCGGTCCACGCACACCATCAGGTTCACCGCGGTGGGCCTGGCCGCGCGGACGCGGGCGATCTCGGCGTCCAGGCGGGCGCGGTCCCAGCCCTCGCGCTGCCCCTGCGCCATGGCGAGTGCCACTCCGTACGCGCCCGCCGCGCCGATCGCGGGGGCGCCGCGGACGACCAGGCGCACGACGGCGTCGATCAGCTCGTCGACGGTGGTGACGTCGAGCCGCTCCAGGGTGTGCGGGAGCGCCGTCTGGTCGATGAGGGAGACGGACGGGAACGGCGTGCCGTCCTCCGTCGCCGCCGTCCATGTGACGGCGCGCAGTTCCTGGCTGTTCATGGGCTCAACTCCGAGTGAAAAGGGGCGATTCCGGCCATGGGAGGAGGGGTGCCGTCACCGTACCTGACGTGCTCGAACCACATTTCGAGACGTTCGAGCGGCTGTCCGAAACGCGGTGTTACCCTCACCGCCACCCAGGACCGTCCGGGCCGCTCCCAGGCACCTCCACGAAGGCGTTCCCCATGTCCTTGCGTACGCGTACGTCCCTCAGGCTCACCGCCGCCACCGTCGGTGCCGTCTGTGCCGCGCTCCTCACCACCGGCTGCAACGCCGCAGCCAAGGGCGGGGATGCGGGCAAGGAGGGCAAGGACGGTGGCAAGGCGTTCACGCTCGTCACGCCCGACCCGGTCGCCCAGAACGAGTTCCTCAAGCTGGCCGTCACCGGTGTGAAGGCGGCGGCCAAGGCGCAGGGCGGCTCGCAGAAGGTCTTCCAGAGCAGCGACAACGGCTCGCGCCAGCAGAACGTCGCATCGGCCGTGGACGCGGCGCCCGACGTCGTCGCGCTGGTCGGTTTCGAGTTCGCGGACATCGTGGCGCAGCAGGCCGAGGCGCACCCGAAGCAGCAGTTCCTGCTCGTCGACGCGTGCACCAAGAAGGCGTACGAGAACGTCACGTGTGCCGTCTTCCGTGAGCACGAGGCGGTGTATCTGGCGGGCGCCGAGGCCGGTCTGCTCACCAGGAGCAAGAAGGTCGGGGCCGTCGACGTGCTCGACACCCCGCAGTTCCGGCGCTACAGCGAGCCGTTCGCGGCGGGCGCGAAGAAGGTGAGGCCGGGGGTCACCTCGCGGACGCTGTTCGTGGGCGGGCAGTCGCCGTTCAACGACGCGGCGCGCGCCAAGGACCAGGCGGCGACGCTCGGTTCGGGCGGCGCCGACCAGGTGATGGCCGCCGCGGCCGGCGGCAACACGGGCGTCTTCCAGGCCGCGAAGGCCGCGACCGGCAAGGGGTTTAAGGCGTACGGCGTGGACGCCAACCAGTGCCTGGGTAGCCCCGGTGTCGTCGTCGACAACGTACTCAAGAAGACCGACGTCGCCGTGGAGAAGGGCATCGCGCAGATCCTCGACGGCAAGGGCGGCACCACGGTGTCGTACGGCCTGAAGGAGGGCGGCATGTCGCTGACCGGCCTGGAGCCGGGCGTCGCCGACTCCAAGTGCCTGATCGGCAAGCCCGCCAACAAGGACGTGCTGAAGCGCGTCGAGGAGCTGCGCGACGACATCGTCGCCGGGAAGCTGACCGTCGATGACCCCGCCGCCTGAGCGAGCGGAGGGCAGCGCTCCCGCCGTCGAACTGCGGGGCATCACCGTCCGGTTCCCCGGGACGCTCGCCAACGACCGCGTGGACCTGACCGTCCGGCGCGGCGAGATCCACGCCCTGATGGGCGAGAACGGCGCGGGCAAGTCCACGCTGATGTCCGTCCTGTACGGGCTGCGGCGGCCGGACGCCGGGCGGATCCTGCTCGACGGGCGTGAGGTGTCCTTCGCCGACCCGAGCGAGGCGATCGACGCCGGGCTCGGGATGGTGCACCAGAGCTTCAAGCTCTTCCCCTCCTTCACGGTCGCCGAGAACGTCGTATTCGCCGCCGAGCCGCGCCGTTTCGGCCTCACCGACCGGCGGGAGGCGCTGCGGCGGGTGGCGGCGCTCGCCGAGGAGCACGGGCTCGCCGTCGACCCGGCGGCGAAGGTCGGCGACCTCCCGGTGGGCGTGCGCCAGCGCGTGGAGATCCTCAAGCTCCTCCACCGGGGCGCCCGTACGCTCATCCTCGACGAGCCCACGGCGGTGCTGACCCCGGCCGAGGCGGACGCGCTCTTCACTGTCCTGCGCTCGCTGGCGGACGAGGGCCGCACCGTCCTGCTGGTCACGCACAAGCTGCGCGAGGTCATGGAGGGCAGCGACGCCGTGACCGTGCTGCGCGACGGGCGGGTGGCGGCGCGCATGCGGACCGCCGACACGAGCGCGGACGGCATCGCGGCGGCCATGACGGGGCGCGCGGTGGAACTGGACCGGGTGCATCCGGCGGGCTCGCCGGGCGACGAGGTCGTCCTGTCGGTCGCCGGCCTGACCGCGGACGGGGTGCGGGACGTCTCGCTCGCGGTCCGCGCCGGAGAGATCGTCGGCGTCGCCGGGGTCGCGGGCAACGGCCAGTCGGAACTGGTCGAAGCCGTCGCCGGGTTGCGGCCGGTCACCTCGGGGCGTGTCACGCTCGCCGGCCGTGACATCACGGACGCGACGGTGGCGAGGCGCCGCGGGGCCGGTCTCGCGTACGTCCCCGAGGACCGCTCGGCGGTCGGCACCGCGCCGACCGCGACGATCGCGGAGAACCTCCTCATGGGGCATCACCGCGGGCACGGCCTGCTCCGCCCGGCCCGGCTCCGCGAGCACGCGCGCGTACTGATCGAACGCTTCGGCATCAAGGCGGCGTCGAGCGGACACCCGGCCGGTTCGCTGTCGGGCGGCAACCTGCAGAAGCTCGTCATCGGCCGTGAACTCGCCCACGACTCCCCCCTTTTGATCGTCGAGCAGCCCACGCGCGGCGTGGACATCGGCGCCGTCCAGACGATCCACGACCAGCTGATCGCCCACCGCGACGCGGGCCACGCGATCCTGCTGGTCTCCGCGGAACTGAGCGAGATCCGGGGCCTGGCGGACCGGGTCCTCGTGATGTACGAGGGCCGGATCGCCGCGGAGTACCCGCGCGCGGCGGCCGACGAACACACGCTCGGGCGCGCGATGGCGGGCGTCCCGGCGAGTCCCGTCGCCGCCCCGGTGCAGACCGCTCCCCCCGCGGGGCCCCCCGCTCCTGTGAAAGAGGCCCCCTGACATGGCCGTCCAGAGTCCGGCCGAGGCGGGGTCGGCCGGGGCGCGGGTGCTCCGCTCCTCCGCCCTGCACTCCGTCGTGGCCGCCGTGCTCGTCGGAGCGCTCTTCCTCGTCGGGACCGGCGCCGATCCCCTCGGGGCGTACGAGGCCGTCGTCAGCGGCGCGCTCGGGCCCGACGGGATCGGGTCCACGCTGACCACCGGCACCAGCATCCTCGGGCTCGCGGTGGCGCTCGCCATCCCGATGCGGGCGGGGCTGCTGAACCTCGGCGGCGACGGGCAGCTGGTGCTCGGCGGGATCACCGCCGCGGCCACCGGGCTGTACGTCCCGCTGCCCGCGCCGCTCGCCGTGCTCGCCGCGCTGCTCGCCGGGATGCTGGCGGGCGCCGCCTACGCCGCGCTCGCCGCGGTCTGCCAGAACCGGTTCGGCGTACCGCTGCTGGTGAGCAGCCTGCTGCTCGGCTATCCGGCGATGTCGTTCGCCTCCTATCTCGCGCGCTTCCCGCTCAAGGAGGACGGTTCAAGCCTGCCGCAGACCAGGCGCCTGCCGGACGGCGTCGAGCTGCCCGCCTTCGGTGCGTCGACGGTCACGGTGGGGCTCGTGCTCGTCGTGGTCGCCGCCGGGGTGTTCGCCTTCGCGGACGCCCGTACCGCCACCGGCTACGAGATCCGCATGACGGGGCTCAATCCGCGCTTCGCGGCGTATGCGGGGGTCGACAGGCCACGGCTCACGCTGCGTCTGATGGCCCTGTCGGGGGCCGTCGCCGGGCTGGTCGGCGCGATCGGCATGCTCAGCTTCCCGTACCGCTTCATCGATGGTTCGCTGACCGCCGCCGGGCACACCTGGACCGGTCTCACCGCGGCGCTCCTGGCCTCGGCGGCGCCTGTGGGGACCGCGGTCGCCGCGCTGTTCTTCGCCGCGCTCGACGTCGGCGGCCTCGCCATGGAGCGGGCCACCGAGGTGCCGCGCGAGCTGACGCAGGTGCTCCAGGCCGTCGTCATCGTCTTTTTGGCCGCACGCCTCCAGTTCACCTGGCGGCGCGCCAGGAAGTCCGTACGAAACGACCCCGAGAAGTCCGTACGCGCCAAGGGGGATCTGTGATGTCCGTCGACTCCGCGCTGTTCCACTCGGCGCTCCTCGCGCTCACCCCGATCCTGCTCGCCGCGCTCGGCGGCGCGATCTGTGAACGCGCGGGCGTGTTCAACATCGGGCTCGAAGGCATGATGCTGATCGGCTGCTTCAGCGCGGTCGCGGGCAGCTGGTTCACGGGCAGCGCGTGGCTCGGTGTCCTGTTCGGTGCCCTCGCCTCCGCCGCGTACGCGATGATCCTCGCCGTGGGAACCATCAGCCTGCGCGGCGACGCGGTCGTACTCGGCGTCGCGCTGAACCTCCTCGCGGTCGGCCTGACCGGCTTTCTGCTGCGCACCACCTTCGGCGTCCAGGGCACCTTCTCCGACCCGGACCTCGCGGGCCTCGGCGGCGTCGACCTCGCCTTCCTCGGGCCGGTCCTGTCCGGGCACTCACCGCTCGTGTACGTCTCCTGGGCGGCCGTCGCCGTCGCCGCCGTGTTCCTCGCGCGTCACCCGTGGGGGCTGCGTCTTCGCGGCGTCGGCGAGGCGCCGGACGCGGCGGCGACGCTCGGCGTGAGCCCGGCGAAGTACAGGTACGCGGCCGTGCTCACCAGCGGCCTCCTGTGCGGGCTCGCGGGCGCCCAACTCGCCCTCGGGAACGTCACCTTGTTCTCGGAGAACATGACGGCGGGGCGCGGCTGGATCGCCGTGGTCGCCGTCATGCTGGGCCGGGCGCTGCCACTCGGGGTGCTGCTCGCCGCGCTGCTCTTCGGTGTCGCGGAGGCCGTCGGTTTCCGGCTGCAGGGCAACGGCCTGCCGCAGCAGGCGACCGACGCCGCGCCCTACGTGGTGACGCTGGTCGCCCTCTTCCTGTCCACGGCGCGACGCGAGCGGCGTAAGCGCCTCAAGCCCATCGAGCCCCGCGAGCCCCGCGAGCCCCTGGTAGGAGCCTCTTCATGACTTCGCTCACCGACGCACTGCCCGTCACCCGTGTCCCCCGCACCGGGCTGCCCGCCCAGGCGGTCGTGGTCGGCGACCCGGGCCGCGCGGCCGCCGTCGCCGATCTGCTGTCCGACGCGAAGGAGGTGTCGTACCACCGCGAGTACCGCACGTTCACCGGCACTTGGCAGGGCACCGAGGTCGTCGTCGCCTCGCACGGTGTCGGCGCCCCCGGCGCGATCCTGCTCTTCCAGGAGCTCGCCGAGGCCGGTGTCCGCACGATCCTGCGGCTCGGCACGGCGGGCGCGATCCGCCCCGGCATCCGCGACGGCGACCTGGTCATCGCGGACGCGGCGGTGCGCGACGACGGCGTGACCCAGCAGCTGATCCCCGCCGAGTACCCGGCGTTCTCCGCCCCGGAGGCGGTCATCGCCCTGCAGCGCGCGGCCCGCGCGGCCGGCGCCCCGTACCACCGGGGCGTGGTGTGGACGCGGGCGGCGTTCCAGCCGGGCTTCCTGCCGCTGCCCGGCGAGGCGTACGCGGCCGCCGGGATCGCCGCCATCGAGATGGAGCTCTCCGCGCTGTACGTCTTCGCCTCGACGCACGGCCTCACCGCGGGCGGCGCCCTGGTCGTGGACGGCGCGAACGCCGACGAACTGGTCGACGAGGACTCCCCCTTCTCGACGGGCGGCTACGACCCGCACCGCGACGTGGTCGCCGAGGGGGTCGACCGGGGCGCCCGGATAGCCTTGGACGCGCTGCGCCTGCTGGCCGCGGCCGAGCACTGACACGACCGCGGCGAACAGAGAAGAGACGCGACCGATGCACTCCACCGACCTGCCCACCCAGGCCCGCGGCGGCTCCATCGACCTGCTGGTGCACGGCGGCGACGTGCTGACCGTCGACGACGCGGGCACGCTCGTGCCGGACGGCGCCGTGGCCGTCCGCGACGGACGCGTCGTCGAGGTGGGCCCCGCCGAGCGGCTGCGCACCGCGTACGAGGCCGCCGAGGAGATCGACGCCCGGGGCTGCCTCGTCCTGCCGGGCCTCATCAACACGCACACGCACCTCGCGATGAACCTGATGCGCGGCATAGCCGACGACGTGACCCTCCAGGGTTTCCTGGCCCGGGTGATCCCGCGCGAGGCCGAGATCCTCTCGCCGGCCACGGTGACGGCCGCGCTGGGCGCCGCGATCGCCGAGTCCGTACGCGGCGGGGTCACCGCCGCGCTCGACATGTACTGGTTCCACGAGGCGGCCGAGGCCACGGCCCGGGACGCCGGGTGGCGGCTGCTGACCGGGCCGACGTTCATGGACGTACCGGGCCCGCCGGACGGCCGCCCCTACGCGGAGCGGCTCGGCTGGGCGGCGGCCGACCTGAAGTCCCGCACCCTCGCGCCGGGCACCCGCCCCGTCGTCTTCGCGCACTCCGCGTACACGCTTGACCCCGCGCAGCTGACGGAGATCACCGCGCTCGCCCGGGAGCACGGCGCCCTGCTGCACCTCCATGCCGCCGAGAACGCGGGCGAGGTGGCGATGGTCACCGAGCGGTACGGCAAGCGCCCGGTGGAGCTGCTCGACTCGCTCGGCGTGCTCGGCCCCGACACGCTGCTCGCGCACGCCGTCGACCTCACCGACGCGGAGATCGCGACGCTGGCCCGCACGGGCACGGCCGTCGCGCACTGCCCGGTGTCCAACCTCAAGCTGGGCTGCGGCATCGCGCGCGTGCCCGACCTCCTCGAAGCGGGCGTCACGGTGGGCCTCGGCACGGACGGCGCCGTGAGCTCCAACACACTGGACCTGCTGGGCGCGGTGAACATCGCCGCGCTGGTGCACAAGGCGGGCGGCGACCCCACGGCGGTCGGCGCCGAGCAGGCCGTCCGCATGGCGACCATCGAGTCGGCGCGGGCGCTCGGCCTCGGCGACCAGCTGGGCTCCCTGGAGGCGGGCAAGCGCGCCGACCTGATCGTGCTCGACCTGGACCGGCCGCACCTCGCGCCCCGGCACGACCCGTGGTCGACGCTCGCGTACGCCGCCGCGGCCGGTGACGTGCGGGACACAGTCGTCGACGGACGCGTTCTGATGCGGGGGCGCGCTCTGCGTACGCTGGACGAACCGGCCGTCCTGCGCGCACTGCGGGACGCGGCGACCGACCCCGAAGTGACGAGCACCGTATGACCTCCGACACAACCTCCGGCTCCCAGCCCACCCGCGGCTTCACCGGCCGTGCCCGCGCCGCCGACCGCGACCCGCGCCTTCCGCCGGGCCAGTACGACGCGCGCGACGGCTGGCCCGTCCTGTCCGCCGAGGTGACCCCGCACCTGGCCGCCGCCGACTGGACGTTCCGCGTCGACGGACTCGTGGCGGCGCCGCGCACCTGGACCTGGGACGAGGCGCACGCGCTGCCTGCCTCCGAGTACCGCGGCGACATCCACTGTGTGACCAGCTGGTCCAAGTTCGGGGTGCGGTTCGGCGGGGTGAGCCTCGACACGTTCCTGGCCGCCGCCCGCCCGCTGCCAGGGGTGACGCACGTCGTCGCGTACTCCCACACCGGCTACACCACCGACCTCCCGCTCGCCGACGTGACGGGCGGCAAGGCGTGGATCGTCTGGGAGTACGGGGACGGGCCGCTGCCCGCCGAGCACGGCGGACCGGCCCGGCTGATCGTCCCCCACCTCTACTTCTGGAAGAGCGCCAAGTGGATCGCGGGGCTGCGCCTCCTCGACCACGACGAGCCGGGCTTCTGGGAGCGGAACGGCTATCACCACCGGGGCGACCCGTGGGCCGAGGAGCGTTACGCAGGTGACTGAGACCCCGTACAGCGAGGACGGCTTCGTGCCGCCGACGCGGTTCGCCGTGCCCGGCCGGATCGCCGTCAGCAACCGCGCCGCGGCCCTGTGGCAGCGCGCGCTGATCACGGACATCCGGCGGGAGACCCCGGCCGTGTCGACGTTCCGGCTCAAGGTTCCCGACTGGCAGGGGCACCTGCCGGGCCAGCACCTCATGCTGCGGCTCACGGCGGCGGACGGCTATGCCGCCCAGCGGCACTACTCGATCGCCTCCGCGCCCGACGACAGCGGCGAGATCGAGCTGACCCTCGACCATGTGCCGGGCGGCGAGGTGTCGGGGCATCTGCACACCGTCGCCCGCGTCGGCGACACCGTCGAGGTGCGCGGGCCGCTGTCCGGCTTCTTCGCCTGGCCGGGCGACCGTCCCGCGCTGCTGCTCGGCGCCGGTTCCGGTGTGGTGCCGCTGATGTCGATGGTCCGCCACCACCGCCTCGCGGGGCTCGGTGTGCCGCTGCGCCTGATCGTCTCGGCGCGCACGCCCGAGGACCTGATCTACGCCGACGAGTACGCCGAGGAGACCACCGTCGTCCTGACCCGCGCCGAAGGCCGCCTCGACGCCGCCCACTTGGCGTCCTTCCTCGGCGACGAGGGGCGGCCCGAGGGCGGCTGGGAGGCGTACATCTGCGGCTCCAACGGTTTCGCGGAGCATGCCTCGCGGCTGCTGGTGGAGGGCGGCCAGCCGGTCGACCGGATCCGGATCGAACGCTTCGGCTGAAAGCCGCGCCGCGCAGGGGACATAATCAGCTCACACATCGGATGTCTGTTGACTATTAACTGTTGACTGTTGAGGCGAGGTCCCCATGGCTGTCACCGACGAGGCCATCGAGAAGATCAAGGGAATGATCGTCTCGGGTGCGCTGCGCCCCGGCGACCGGCTGCCCAAGGAGAGCGAACTCGCCGCCGACCTCGGCCTGTCCCGCAACTCCCTGCGCGAGGCGGTACGCGCGCTCTCGCTGATCCGCATCCTCGACGTGCGCCAGGGCGACGGCACGTACGTGACCAGCCTGGACCCGCAACTCCTCCTGGAGGCCCTGAGTTTCGTCGTCGACTTCCACCGCGACGACACGGTCCTGGAGTTCCTCGCGGTACGCCGCATCCTCGAACCGGCGGCCACCGCGATGGCCTGCGCCCACATCACCGAGGACGAACTGGGCACGCTGACCCGGCAGTTGGACGATCTGGGGGACGCCCCGTCGGTGGAGGAGCTGGTCGTCTGCGACCTGGAGTTCCACCGCGGCATCGTCCAGTCGTCCGGGAACTCCGTCCTGTGCTCCCTCCTGGACGGCCTGTCCGGGCCGACCACCCGGGCCCGCGTCTGGCGCGGCCTGACCCAGGAGGACGCCGTCAGCCGTACGCTCCACGAGCACCGCGCGATCCTCACGGCGCTGCGCGACCGCGACGCGGAGGCCGCCAGGTCATGGGCGACGGTGCACGTCGCGAGCGTGGAGCAGTGGCTGCGGTCCACGCTGTGACGCCGCCGGACCCATCTGTGTGACGCCGCCCACCCCGCACCCGAACCGGCCGTTTCCCGGCGCCGGGCGTGGGCAGTGATCACGCACTCCCCCACGCAAGGGGGCTGCGGAGGGCCCCCGCCGACGCCGTAAGGTTGGGGCGTACGCAAGGGAACGTCGGAAGGAGGCCTGGGTGATCGAGCTCGAGGGAGTTCCCGAGCTGGTCGACCCGGTCATGGTGGCCGCGTTCGAGGGCTGGAACGACGCCGGTGACGCCGCCTCCGCCGCGGTCGCGCACCTCGACAAGGAGTGGAAGGGCGAGGTGTTCGCGGCGCTGGACGCCGAGGACTACTACGACTTCCAGGTCAACCGCCCGACCGTCTGGCTCGACGACGGGGTCCGCAAGATCACATGGCCGACGACCCGGCTCTCGGTGGTCCGCGTCGGCGGCGACAAGCCGCGTGACCTCGTCCTGGTCCGCGGGATCGAACCGTCGATGCGCTGGCGGTCGTTCTGCAACGAGATCCTCGGCTTCGCGCACGAGCTGGGCGTCGAGCTGGTCGTGATCATGGGGGCGCTGCTCGGCGACACCCCGCACACCCGCCCCGTCCCGGTCAGCGGCGTGACGTCCGACGCCGACCTGGCGCGCACCATGGACCTGGAGGAGACCAAGTACGAGGGTCCGACGGGCATCGTCGGCATCCTCCAGGAGGCGTGCACGCACGCGGGCGTCCCGGCCGTCAGCCTCTGGGCCGCCGTCCCGCACTACGTCTCGCAGCCGCCGAACCCGAAGGCCACGCTCGCGCTCCTCAACCGCCTGGAAGACCTGATCGACCTGCGCATCCCGCTGGGCGAGCTGGCCGAGGACGCGCGCGCCTGGCAGCTGGGCGTGGACCAGTTGGCCGCCGAGGACAGCGAGGTCGCCGAGTACGTCCAGTCCTTGGAGGAGGCGCGGGACACCGCCGAGCTGCCGGAGGCGTCGGGCGAGGCCATCGCCCGGGAGTTCGAGCGCTATCTGCGGCGACGTGACGGCGCGGGTCCCACCGGCCCTGGTGGTCCGGGCGGTCCGGCCCAGGCGGGCGGTCACGCGACGGACGGCGGTGAGAGCGGGACGTATCTGCGCGACACCCCGAGCGACCGCACCCGCCCGCCGAAGCCGAAGCCCACGCAGCGGCCCGGCCAGGGCACCGAAGGTCACGGCGCCGACGGGGCGGTCGACGAGGGCCGGACCGAGAGTGATGGCGATATCGACAGCGAGGTCGACGGCGAGGGCTCCGACCCGTCCGATTCCTCGGACGACTGAGGGCTTTCTCTTCGCCAATGGGGCGGTTCCCGCAAGGGAGCCGCCCCATTGCGGTACCCGTGGCCGAATTGCTCGGGTTGCACGGGGTTCCCGTTTCAACTTCCCCTCAAACACCGTTGCTCAAAACAGGGGTGGACGGTTCGGTCCGCGAGGAGCAGGGTGTGCCCCGAAGGCGCCGCACAGCGCCCGGCACGGCACCCCGAAGGACCGAAGGGAGCGGTGAAGCGATGACCGACCAGACAGACCCGGCACGAGAGCCGGGAGCCGGCGGGCCGGGCCCCGACGGGGCGGGATTCACCTACCGAGGAGCCGAGCAGGAGCTGATCGTCGTGGCCCGGCCCGAGGCCCGGCTGCGCGCCGCCGAGCGCGAGGTCCGCTCGGCGTCCGGCTCCGACGTGTCGGCCCTGAACATGTTCCTCTCCGACGAACAGCTCGCCCTGGAACCGCTGTTCGGCAACGAGGAGCGACTGCGGGCCGTGGCCCCCACGGGCATCGCCGAGGACGACGTGCCCGACCTCGCCCTCTTCTACCGTGTGCGCGGCGGCGAGGACCGGGCGCAGGAGCTGCGCTCGCGGATGGCGGCACTGCCCGGCATCGACACGGCGTACGTCAAGCCGGGCGCCGTCCCGACCTCCATCGACCCCTCGCCGACCGGGCCGCCCGACATCGACGAGGCGTCCTCGCGCCGCAAGGAGGGCATGCCGGTCACGCCCGACTTCACCGGCCGCCAGGGGTACTTGAACCCGGCCCCCGAGGGCGTCGACGCCCGCTGGGCCTGGCAGCGGCTCGGCGGCTCCGGCGAGGGCGTCACGGTCATCGACGTGGAGGGCGACTGGCAGCTGCGCCACGAGGACCTCGCCGCCAAGCTCTCGGGCGTCGTCCTCGGCACGCCCCTCCAGGACCTGGCCTGGCGCAACCACGGCACCGCGGTGATCGGCGTGATCGGCGGCGACCGCAACGGCCTCGGCGTCAGCGGTATCGCGCCGGACGCCGTGACGGCGGCCGCCTCCTTCCAGCCGCTGGGCACGGCGGCCACCATCCACGCGGCGGCCGAGCGTCTTGACCGCGGCGACATCATCCTGCTCGAACTGCACAGGCCGGGGCCGAGCTTCGACTTCGAGCCGCGCGACGACCAGAAGGGCTACATCGCTCTCGACTGGTGGCCGGACGACTACGCCGCGGTGCGCCACGCCACGGCGAAGGGCGTCATCGTGGTGGGTGCGGCGGGCAACGGCGCCGAGTCCCTGGACGACGCGGTCTACGAGCGCAGGCCGGACGGGTTCCCGTCCTGGTGGCGCAACCCGTTCAACCCCTCCAACCGCTCGTCCGGCGCGGTCCTGGTGGGCGCGGGCGCACCGCCCCCCGGCACGCACGGCCGCGACCACGGGCCCGACCGCTCACGGCTCGCGTTCTCCAACTACGGCGCCCGCGTCGACGCACAGGGCTGGGGCCGCGAGACCACCACGACCGGCGGCTTCTGGGACCGGCCCGGCGATCTGCAGGGCGGCGCCGAGGAGATCGCCTGGTACACGGACACGTTCTCCGGCACGTCCTCCGCGTCACCGATCGTGGTCGGCGCCCTGGCCGCGCTGCAGGGCATGCTGAAGGCCTCGGGCCAGCGGCCGATGACGCCGGAGCGGGCCCGCGATGTGCTGCGCTGCACGGGCTCGCCGCAGCAGGACGCGCCGGGCAGGCCCGCGTCGCAGCGGATAGGCAACCGCCCCGACATCAAGGCGGCGGTCACGAAACTGCTGCCGTCGACGGTGGGTTCGGGGATGGCGGAGCGGTACTGGGACGAGCTGCTCCCGTATCCGCCCGAACTCCCGCCGAGGCTCCGGCTGTTCGTCGCCGGGCAGTGGCGCAACCTCGACAACCCGTCCCCCGAGGCGCGCCAGGCGGTGCACGCCGCCTTCGCCGGGGGCCGGCCGGACGTACGCGTCTGGTACACGGACGACGAGGTCGTCGGCCTGGTCATCACGGGCTGACGGCAATACCAGCACGGGCTGAAGGACACAACGATTGAGGGAAGGTGGCACCCGCATGAGCACCACCCCACAGACGAGTCAGTCGGGTCAGCGGCACCAGGGCCCGAGCACAGCCCCGCCGCAGCAAGGACAGCAGCAGTTCCAGCAGCACTTCGGCCCCCAGCAGGGGCAGCAGGGCATGCAGGGTCAGCCGGGCATGCAGGGCCAGGGCATGCAGGGCCAGGGCATGCAGGGCCAGGGCATGTACGGCGGTGGCCAGGGCACGCAGCAGATGTCGCCGCAGCTGCGCCGGCAGATCCAGCAGCTCGGTCAGCAGCAGCCGTTCCAGCAGCTGCTCCAGCAGTTCGGCCAGGAACAGCAGCGCATCCCGCAGGAGCAGGCGCCCGAGATCTCCACCCAGGCGCTCGCGTCCAACGTCGCGACGGCGTTCTGGGACGTCGTCCAGCCCCTGCCCGGCCAGGCGTCCACCCTCTATCTGTACGTCGACGACGCCTGGCGGGCGTACATCGACCCCAGTGACCACACCCACGACGAGGTCCAGGAGGCGTTCGCCTTCGGGCAGCAGGTGATCGGCTACTACGACACCGCCAACCCGTCGTACCTGCTGGCCATCGTGGTCACCAGGTGACCCACGCGCGGGTCGCGCATCCCGCGTGAGCACACGGCGGCGCCGGGCGGAGACCTCCCCGCCCGGCGCCGCTCCCCGCTTCCCGCTCCTACGCGCAGGCGAACCTGGCCGCGGCCCAGTCCGCGTGGTCCCCGCTCTTGGAGCCGTTGGTGTCCGTCACCTTGAGCTCCACGTGCCGGGCGCCGCGCACGTCGACGTCGACCGGAACGGTCGCCGAGGCGCCCGTCACCTTCGGGGAGGTCCACAGCACCTTGCCGTCGGCCTCGACCGAGAAGGCCACCTCTCCGTAGCCGTTGATCTCGTCGTCGATGCCCACGTCGGCGGTGAACTTCGAGCAGCGCCCGCCCGGATGGACCTCGATGACGGAGTCCGCGTGCGTGCCGATGCCCTTCTCGTACGTCTTTCCGGCGAGCGTCAGTGTGCGGCCGTCGCCGGCGCCCGACTCGCCGTTGGAGCGGTCGCGTTCGGCGGGCCCGTAGCCGTTGGTGGACTTCAGCCACACCATGTCGCTCGCCCATGTGTCCTTGTCGGGCGCCTCGGGCATCACGCCGAGCGCGAACCGCTGGTGGGCGGTGCGCTCCTGGCCGGCCGAGCGGTAGCGGGCGGTCGCGGTGAGCGGCTGTTCGCCCGGGTCCGCGGCCTTGGCAGGGGTGACGTCCACCTCGACGCGGCGCGTGGTGCCCGCCGGGATCCGGTCGGCCCTGGCGGCGGCGACGGTCCACCCCTCGGGCGCGTCAACGGTGACGTCGACGCCGGTGGCGTCCTTCGTGCCCGCCGTGACATCGACGGCGACCTTGCCGGGCGTGCCCGCACCGAGCTCCTGGCCCGCGGGGACGCTCACGGCGGCGGCCGCTCCGGGCACGGCGCCGCCGACGGCGCTCGTGTCATCGAGGATCAGCTCGAAGGCACGGTCGGTGCGCCGGGCAGGCGTCTTGACCTTCACCACGCCGCCCCGGTCGTCCCGGTCGTAGAACCAGCCCCGCGCGGCCTTCTCGTACGCGCCCTTCGACGCGAGGCGCGGCAGCCCTCGCCCCTCCAGCTCGACCCGGCTCGGCGCGTCCCCGGTGTGCACGGTGAACGCGTAGGCCCGGCTGCTCTGCTTCCCCCGGAACTCACCCCTGCTCGCGCCGATCCGCACGCTCACGTCGCCCGCGCCGGAGCGCGGCGCCCGCACGTCGGCGCGCTGCGTGGCATACGCGCCGTCGCGGTGCCGCCGGGTCACGCCGTCGTCCTCGTACAGCTCGAAGGAGGACCTGCCCTGCGGGTAGATGTCCCAGGCGAGCGGCGAGTCCGCCTTCCGGTCCTCGTACGAACGGATGCCGCCCGGCCACATCGGCACGCTCGCGCCGCCCTTCACGAAGAGGGGCAGCGTGTCGAGGGGGGCGCTGTAGCCGTCGACGGTGGTCGGTCCCTGGTAGGTGCGGCCGCTCCAGTAGTCGGTCCAGGTGCCCTTGGGCAGGTAGATGCCGTCGCGGGTGGTGGTGTCCTTGTGGACGGGTGCGACGAGGAAGTCCTCTCCGGTCAGGAACTCGTACTTGGCGGCGTCGGTCGCGGCCTTCGGGTCGTCCGGGTATTCGAGCGCCAGCGGCCGCACGGCGCCCACGCCGGTCTCCGTCGCCTCATGGGCGTACGAGTACAAGTAGGGCAGCAGCGACTCGTGGAGCTTCAGGTACTTGCGGTTGATGGAGGTGTAGGGCTCGCCGTACCGGAAGGGCTGCTTATCGCCGGCGGCCCAGCCGTCCATCGTCATCGTGACGGGCAGGAACATCTTCCACTGGAGGTCCCGTACGTACGTCTTGGGGCTGCCGCCGAAGATACCGTCGACGTCACCGGTCGTGTACGCGAGCCCGGACATGGTCGACCCGGCGTACGTCGGGATCTGCCAGCGGATGTACTCCCAGCTGCCGCTCTGGTCGCCGGACCACTGCACGCCGCAGCGCTGGGCGCCCGACCAGCTCTCCGGGGCCCAGGTGAAGCCGCGGGCGTCGCTGTTGTCCTCGATGCCCTTGTACGCGTCCTTGCAGCCGTCCAGCGCCTTCTTGTAGCCGTCGCCGACCCAGGCGACGTCGAGCTTGGCGACGCGCTGGCCCGCCTCGACCTGCTCGGCGATCTTGTCGAGGCCGTCCTCGGTCCACAGCCCCATCTTCATCTTGCGGTCGGCCAGCCCCTTGGAGGTCTCGGCGAGATTCTCGTACCCGCAGCCGTAGCCGTCGTTGACGAGCATCCAGCCGTTGGGCATGTCGTGCTCGACGTAGCCGTCGGCGACCTTGAGGGAGTCCAGGGTGTGGCGTTCACCGCGGTTGGCGTTGTGGAGGTAGCAGTCGGCGTCGCCGATCTCCATGCCGTAGATGGGCGGCAGGAAGGGCTTGCCGGTCAGCTTGGTGTACTGCCCGATGACGTCCTTGGCCGCGTCGGCGCCGCGCCCGGCGAAGTAGTAGGCGTCGAAGCGCTGCTCCTTGGCGGTGGCGGCCACGGGCTCGGCGAAGTCGTACGTGTTGGGGGCGTAGGTGTTCCGGAAGACGCCGTACCCCGCCGAGGACAGATAGAACGGCACGGAGTTGGGATGCCCCCCGTCGTTCCACTCATAGTCGACGCTGACCTCGACCTTCTTGCCGCGGTGCGAGGTGTTGCCGCGGCCGTTCTGCATCCCGGCGCCGTAGAACTGCTCGTCGGCGCCGCGTGCGAGGCTCTGCGTGGTGCCGTCCTTCGTCCAGGAAAGCCCCTTGGACTCGGCCCACAGCCGGGTGCCGTCGGCGCGGTACAGGGCGAAGCGCAGCGGGGACTTGTAGGCGCGCAGCGTCACCTTGGAGGTGCTGAGCTCGTAACGGTCGCCCTTCTCCGCCCACTTGGTGCGCGGCGCCCGGCCCTGCGGCAGGACGATGTCCTTGCCCGTGGGGTCGGTGAACTTCCCGTCGGGGGCGAGTTCGAGCCGGAAGGTCTCCGTGGAGACAAAACTGACGCGGGCCTCGGCGTCGCCCGCCGTCAGCCGGTAGACGGGCCCTTCGGCCTCGAAGCCGGTGATGTCACCGACCGTGGTCGCGGGCTCGTCCGCGGCCTGCGCGGCACCACCGCCGGGCACCGCGAACGCCGCGAGCAGGCCCAGCAGGGCGGCGGCGACCGCCGATCTGAAGCGCGTGGGAGATCTCATGGCGGAGGTCTAGCGCGGCGGCGTGCCCCGGGGCCATGGACTTTACTGGGCCGCTCCTGGATTTCCGGAGCGGCCCATTCGGCGCTGCCGCGCCGGACGGGCTACGGGCACCCGTCCGGGACGAAGGGTTAAAGCCCGTCCCGGACGAAGGGTTAAAGCCCGTCCCGGACGAAGGGTTAAAGCCCGTCCCGGACGAAGGGTTAAAGCCCGTCCCGGAC
>NZ_JBSFRK010000012.1:33065-220607 GCF_053589195.1 Streptomyces sp. NPDC003379
GGACGAAGGGTTAAAGCCCGTCCCGGACGAAGGGTTAAAGCCCGTCCCGGACGAAGGGTTAAAGCCCGTCCCGGACGAAGGGTTAAAGCCCGTCCGGAACGAGGGGTTAAAGCCCGTCCGGCGTTTGAGGACGAGCCCGAAGGGCGATCGACCTAGCGAAAACCCCCTACAAGGCCACGCCAAGCAACGCGTCGACCGCCCGCGACACGACCCCGGGCGCCCCCTCGTCCGTCCCGCCCTCGGCAGCCTGCCAGGCAGCCCAGCGATCGACCGCGGCCAGCGCCGCGGGCGCGTCCAGGTCGTTCGCGAGGGCCTCGCGGATCTCCGCGACGAGCGCCTCGGCGGACGGCCCGTCGGGACGGGACACGGCGGCGCGCCACCGGCCGAGCCGCGCGACGGCCTCCGTGAGGACGGAGTCGGTCCACTCCCAGTCCGCGCGGTAGTGGTGCGCGAGGAGGGCGAGGCGGATGGCCGCGGGGTCGACGCCGTCGCGCCGCAGCTTCGACACGAAGACTAGGTTGCCCTTGGACTTGGACATCTTCGCGCCGTCCAGGGCGACCATCCCGGCGTGGACGTACGCCTTGGCGAAGGGATACTCGCCGGTCAGCGCCTGGGCGTGCGACGCGCCCATCTCGTGGTGCGGGAAGGTGAGATCCGATCCCCCGCCCTGCACGTCGAAGCCCATCCCCAGGTGGTCCAGGGCGATGGCCACGCACTCGATGTGCCAGCCGGGCCGGCCGCGGCCCAGCGAGCCGCCGTCCCAGCTCGGCTCGCCCTCGCGGGCCGCCATCCAGAGCATCGGGTCGAGCGGGTTCTTCTTGCCGGGGCGCTCGGGGTCGCCGCCGCGCTCGGCGGAGAGCAGCTTCATGGCGGCGGCGTCGAGCCCGGACACCTCGCCGAAGTGGGCGTCGGACTCGACGGAGAAGTAGGTGTCGCCCTCCAGTTCATAGGCGGCGCCCATGTCCCGGAGGCGTTCGACGAGCGGCACGATGCCGGGTATCGCCTCGACGGCTCCGATGTAGTGCTGCGGCGGCAGGAGCCGCAGCGCGGTCATGTCCTCACGGAACAGAGCGGTCTCGCCCTCGGCGAGCTCGACCCAGTCCTTGCCGTCACGGGTGGCGCGTTCCAGGAGCGGGTCGTCCACGTCGGTCACGTTCTGGACGTAGTGAACCTGCCGCTTGGTGTCGAGCCACACGCGCTGAACGAGGTCGAACGCGTTGTAGGTCGCCGCGTGACCCATGTGGGTGGCGTCGTACGGAGTGATGCCGCAGACGTAGATACGGGCGACGGGACCGGGGTCGAGGGTGACGAGTTCACCGGTCGCGGTGTCGTGGATCCGGAGGTCGCGGCCCTTGCCAGGAAGGGCGGGGACCTCAGAAGCGGGCCAGGCATGCATGCCCTGAGCCTAACCGGACGGGGCGTCCGTATACGAGTGGGGATCATCGAATGGTGGCCGAAGGGGCCCTCTTGCGGTGCCGAACGTCCTGTGCGGGGCCCTACACCGGTGGCCAGGGGATGGCGGGCCACTCGCCGGACGGCTCCGGATGGCGTCCGGTTTCCAGCAAGGACTCCACCCGCGCGCGCAGCGCCTCGGTCTCCGTCGCCGTGATGAGCCCGGTGAGCCGTTCGGCGAGGGCGGCGCCCTCCTTGAGCGCGTCCCGCAGGCCCTGGAGGACCTCGACGGCCTCCTCGGTCAGCGGCTCGCCCGCCCAGCCCCACAGCAGCGTCCGCAGCTTGTCCTCGGCGTTGAAGGTGACGCCGTGGTCAATGCCGTAGAGGCGTCCGTCGGCGGCCAGCAGGTGGCCGCCCTTGCGGTCGCCGTTGTTGATCACCGCGTCGAGCACCGCGAGCCGCCGCAGCCGGGCGTCGTCCGCGTGCACGAGCAGCGCGGTGCGCTCCTCGTCGACCTGGGCGCGTCCGACGGCCTTCCAGCCGTCTCCCGGCTCGTCGCCGTCGACCAGGGCGAGCAGCTCCTCGTCCCCGGAGTGCTCGACCCACAGCTGGCACATGCCTTCGCCGTAGGGCCCGTCCCGCAGCACGGTCGGCGGCACCAGGTCCCAGCCCATGGCCAGCGACACCTCGTACGCGGCGACCTCGCGCTGTGCGAGCGTGCCGTCGGGGAAGTCCCACAGGGGCCGCTCCCCGGCGACCGGTTTGTAGACACAGGCGGCCTCTTCACCCTCGTACGCGACCGTGCAGTAGAGCACCGCGTTGGAGGCCTCACGGATCTGCCCGCGCACGGTCAGCTCCCCGTGGGTGAGGAGCGTGACGGGGTCGACGCTCACACTCCCCGCCGGTATCCGTTCTGGCGCGGGCATACATGTCCTTCCGGGTCGAGCGGGAGGCTGCACAGCGGGCACGGCGGGCGGCCCGCGTTCACGACGTCGAGGGCCCGCTTGGCGAAGGCGCGGGCCTGGGCCCCGCTGAGCCGCACGCGGAGCATCGGCGGGCCGTTCTCCTCGTCCTGCAAAAGCCTTTCCTCAGCTTCGGCGAGATCGTCCTCGGAGTCGGCGTCCAGCTCGACGAGGGCCTGCGCCTCGACGATCATCCGCTCCTCCTCGCCGTCCCAGGCGAGCGCCATCGTGCCGACGCGGAACTCCTCCTCCACCGGCGAGTCGAGCGGCGCGCTGTCCGTGATCTCGGTCGGGGCGACGGCCGGCACGGCGGCGTTGCCGCCGCTGCGGCGCACGACCTCGTCGAGGAGTTCCTCCATGCGCTCGGCGAGCGCGGCCACCTGGGCCTTCTCCAGGGCGACGCTGGTCACCCGGACGCCCGCCGAGGCCTGCAGGAAGAACGTACGCCGTCCGGGCAGCCCGACCGTTCCCGCGACGAAACGCTCCGGGGGGTCGTAGAGGAA
Source organism: Streptomyces sp. NPDC003379 (assembly GCF_053589195.1). Classification (NCBI taxonomy): domain Bacteria; kingdom Bacillati; phylum Actinomycetota; class Actinomycetes; order Kitasatosporales; family Streptomycetaceae; genus Streptomyces; species Streptomyces sp. NPDC003379. The sequence goes on from NZ_JBSFRK010000012.1 coordinate 35,923, forward strand.
CACCTGACGGGACACGTCCTGTCTCCATTGGATCGACTGCGAGTACTGGCGACGCGACGGCTTCGACGCGACGGCTGGACCACTGAGCGGGACCACCGGTCCCGCGTCAGCCGCTTCACCCTACTGCGGGCGACGATCACGGTGCGCCCGCACCGCCCCCCACCGTGGCGTCGCCGCCCGGCGGCTCCTCCCGGGGGGCGAGCGAGGCGAAGTCACCGGTGTCCCCGAGGCGTACGAGGAAAGGGCGCAGCCGGGTGTAGCGGATGACGGTGACGGAGCAGGGCTCTACGGAGATGCGCTGGAACAGGTCGAGGTGGAGCCCGATGGCCTCCGCGACGAGGGACTTGATGATGTCCCCGTGCGAGCACATCAGGTACACGGCGTCCTCGCCGTGCTCGCGCTCCACGCGCGCGTTCCACTCGCGTACCGCCTCGGCGGCCCGCGTCTGCATGGCCCGCATGGACTCCCCGCCGGGGAACCGGGCGGCGGACGGATGCTGCTGGACGATCTCCATCAGCGGCTCGTCGGCGAGCTCGGCGAGTTTGCGGCCCGACCAGTCGCCGTAGTCGCACTCCCCGATGCGGTCCTCGCCGTGGGCCTGGAGCCCGGGGCGGGCGGCGAGCAGCGGCGCGACCGTCTCCCGGCAGCGTTGCAGCGGGCTCGTGACGACCTCGGCGAGGGGCACGGCGGCCAGCCGGGCGGGCAGCGCGGCGGCCTGTGCGGCGCCGCGCTCGTCGAGGGCCACACCGGGGGTCCACCCGGCGAGCAGACCCGCTGTATTGGCGGTGGAGCGTCCGTGCCGGACGAGGATCAACGTGGGCATGCGGTCCAGCCTAAGCGCCGAGGAAGTGCAACCCCCGGGGTGGCTGGGAACAATGCGCAGTGTGATTGTCGACTGTGCCATTTACCGCGAGGGTCGTCGCAGCGAGGGCCCGCAGGATTTCTCCGACGCCTTGGACGAGGCGCGGGCCACCCATGAGGCGTTCGTCTGGGTCGGCCTGCACGAGCCGACGGAGGCGGAGTTCGACAAGGTCAGCGAGGAGTTCAGACTGCATCCCCTGGCCGTGGAGGACGCCCTCAAGGCCCATCAGCGGCCCAAGCTGGAGATCTACGACGACTCGCTGTTCATGGTCCTCAAGCCGGTCGTGTACGAGCCCGACAGCGACGCCGTCTCCTCCGGCGAGGTCATGCTCTTCATGGGCGACTCGTTCGTGGTGACCGTCCGCCATGGCGAGGGCGCCCCGCTCGGCGTCGTACGCCACCGTCTGGAAGCCGAGCCCGACGTCCTCAAGCACGGACCCACAGCCGTCCTGTACTCGATCGCCGACGCCTCCGTGGACCACTATCTGGAGGTCGCCGACGAGTTGCAGGCGGACCTGGAGGTCCTGGAGACGGAGGTCTTCTCGCCGGAAGACGGCGGTTCGCGCCACACGGCGTCCCGGATCTACAACTTCAAGCGGCAGATCCTCGAATTCCGCCGGGCCACCGGGCCCCTGTCCCTGCCTCTGGCACGCCTCTCCGGAGTGGGCCCCTTCGGACCCGCGGTGCCCTTCGTGGACGAGACGGCGCAGCCCTTCTTCCGGGACGTCAACGACCACCTGACGCGCGTCAACGAATCGGTGGAGGGCCTGGACCGGCTGGTGTCGGACATCCTGTCCGCGCATCTGGCGCAGATGAGCGTGCGGCAGAACGACGACATGCGGAAGATCTCGGCCTGGGCCGCCATGGCCGCGGTCCCCACGATGATCGCGGGGATCTACGGCATGAACTTCGACCACATGCCGGAGCTGCACTGGTGGTGGACCTACCCGGCCGTGATCGGCCTGATGGCCGTCCTCGAAGTGGTCCTGTACCGCATGTTCAAGCAGCGGGGCTGGATGTAGCGAACGTCATCGCCTAGGCGAATTCGGCCGCCGCGGCCGCGGGCCCGCCCAGGGCGTCGCGCCGTTCGGGCAGCCGCAGGGAGGCCATCCGCCGCCAGCCGCCGAGCCGTTCGTACGCGTACATCGCGTCGATGCCCGCGGCGAGCAGCTTCCGCTTGCTGGGGGGCCAGCGGAGGATGCGCCCCATGCGGTCCATCACGGCGAGGCCCACGTCGCGGTGGACGCGGGTCTCGGCGAGCGCGCACTCGCGCAGGGTGCGCTGGATGGCGTGGCCGTACCCGGCGGCGGCGAAGCGCAGCAGTTCCTCATGGCAGTACGCGAGGTGGTTGTCCTCGTCGTTGGAGATCATCCGGACCGCGCGGCCGATGTCCGGGTGGTCGGCGAAGTACTTGAGCAGCAGCCGCATCTGCTCGGAGGCGCGCTGCTCGGTGACCCTGCTGTGCGCGAGGTACGTGACGATGTCCTGCACGGTCAGCGGCTCGTCGGCCCTCAGCTGCTCGTGCGCGAGGCCGATGCCGTGCTTCTCCAGCAGCATCGTGTAGTCGGTCTCGTGCGGTACTTCGACGCGGGTCAGGCCGCGCTTCTTCAGCAACGCGTCGAAGATCCTGCCGTGCTTGTCCTCGTCGGCACCGTGCCGGGCGATCTTGGGGACGAGCGCGCTCTCGCCCGCCGGGACGAGCGCGGCGATGCGGCCGTTCTCCCAGCCGCCCTGGGTCTCACCGCTGGCGGCGATGGAGCAGAAGAGCCGGAACGACTCGTCGTTGTCGATGATCTCCTGGAAGACACTCCTGGCCGAAAGCATCACTGGCACCTCCATGCCCCTGTACCCGCTGTACGCGGACCTCCGCAAAGAAGTAGTCAAGTGCGAGGTTCACCGCTGAGCAACAGGTGTACAGGTCAGCTGCGCCGAACGAACGACGGCGACGGCGGCCCAGAGGCCGTAACCGTCGGGCCCCGCGGCGCGTTGTGCCCCGTGACGGCCGTGGCGGGGAAGACCCCCCGAGCCCCCACCACGGCCGCGGAAATCCCCTCTTCCCGTTACGCCAGACCGGCGCGCTCCAGCGCCTCGGTGCCCGCCCGCAGCGCGGCGATCCGGTCCTTCAGCGTGAAGCCCGCGGGCGACAGCGTGAGCGTGGTGACACCGGCCTCGGCGTAGGCCCGCATCCGGTCGGCGATCCGGTCCACGGAACCGAGCAGCGTCGTCGAGTCGATCAGCTGCTGCGGCACGGCGGCCGCCGCCCCGTCCTTGTCGCCCGCCAGGTACTTGTCCTGGATCTCGGCGGCCTCCTTCTCGTACCCCATGCGCCGCGCGAGCTGGTTGTAGAAGTTCTGCTTGCGGCTGCCCATGCCGCCGACGTACAGCGCGGTGTAGGGCCGGAACATGTCGGCGAGGGTGTCGACCTGGTCGTCCGCCCCGACCGCGATCGGCACCATCGGGACGACGTCGAAGCCCTCCATGGTCTTGCCGGCCTTCTCACGCCCGGCGCGCAGGTACCGCAGCGCCGTCTCTTCCAGGTGCTCGGCGGCCGGGAAGATCAGCAGGGCGCCGTCGGCGATCTCGCCGGTCTGCTCCAGGTTCTTCGGGCCGATCGCGGCGACGTACAGCGGAATGTGCTCGCGCTGCGGGTGGACGGTCAGCTTGATGGGCTTGCCGGGGCCGCCGGGCAGCGGGAGCGTCCAGTGCTCGCCCTCGTAGGAGAGGCGCTCGCGGGTCATGGCCTTGCGGACGATCTCGACGTACTCGCGCGTGCGGGCCAGCGGCTTGTCGAACTTCATGCCGTACCAGCCCTCGGAGACCTGCGGCCCCGAGACGCCGAGACCCAGGCGGAACCGGCCGCCGGAGAGCGAGTCGAGGGTGGCGGCCGTCATCGCGGTCATCGCGGGCTGCCGGGCCGGGATCTGGAAGATCGCAGATCCGATGTCGATGCGTTCGGTCTGCGCGGCGACCCAGGTGAGCACTGTCGCGGCGTCCGAGCCGTACGCCTCTGCGGCCCAGCAGACCGCGTAGCCGAGCCTGTCGGCCTCCTTGGCGACCGCGAGGTTGTCCGCGTCGATCCCGGCGCCCCAGTAGCCGAGGTTGATCCCGAGCTGCATGGCCGATCCCCTTACCGCTTTACTCGTGAGTAACGTCCCTGTGCGGGGACTGTAGCGCGCGGCCGCCCGATCCGTCAGGGGCCCGGCGGTTCACCTCACGGGTGACCGGGTTCTCCACAGTCACTGGTTTGTCCACAGGCCCGCCCGCCACCGGAGCCCGGCCAGTAATCTCAGCGCCCATGGAGCAGAGGCATCTCGGCCGGACCGGCCTGCGCGTGTCCCGGATCGGGCTCGGCACCCTCACCTGGGGTCATACCGAGGAGAGCGACGCCGCCGATCTGTTGAAGGTGTTCTGGGAGGCGGGCGGCACACTCGTCGACACCGCCGATGTGTACGGCGACGGGGAGTCCGAGTATCTGCTCGGGCGCCTGATCGAGCGGCTCGTGCCCCGGCACGATCTGGTCATCGCCACCAAGGCCGGCAGCGTGCCCGACCCCGAGCGGCGCTTCAACGGCTCACGGGGCCATCTGCTCTCCGCGCTCGACGCCTCGCTCAACCGCCTCTGCACCGACCACGTGGACCTCTGGCAGGTGCACGCCTTCGATCCCGCGACGCCCCTGGACGAGACCCTGCAAGCCCTCGACATCGCGGTCAGCAGCGGCCGGGCCCGCTATGCGGGCGTCTCCAACTTCTGCGGCTGGCAGCTCGCCAAGGCCGCGACCTGGCAGCTGGCGATGCCGGGCGCGCGCGCCCGCATCGCGAGCACACAGATGGAGTACTCCCTGCTTCAGCGCGGCGTCGAGCGGGAAGTGCTGCCCGCGGCCGTCGACCTGGGGGTGGGCCTGCTGCCCTCGTCGCCGCTCGGCCGGGGTGTGCTCACCGGGAAGTACCGCCACGCCACGCCCGCCGACTCGCGCGGCGGCTCCGACCACATGGCGCCCTTCGTCGCGCCGTACCTCGACGACGCGGCGGGCCACATCGTCGACGCCCTCGCGACGGCCGCGGACGGGCTCGCGGCGACCCCGCTCCAGGTCTCCCTCGCGTGGGTGCGGGACCGCCCCGGGGTGACGGCCCCGATCGTCGGCGCGCGCAACGCGCAGCAGCTCACGGCCGCGTTGTCAGTGGAGACCCTTAGTCTTCCTGACGAGATCTGCCAGGCGCTCGACGACGTGTCGGCGCCGGTGCACCGCTATCCCGATCACGACTGGAGCACGCTGTGAGTACGGAACCCGCCGCCGCGGAGGACCCCGAGGCCGGTGCCGAGGCTGAGGTCGAGGCCGCCGCCGAGCGGGACTCCGAGGCCGCGACGGAGGGCGTCGCCGCGTCGGAGAGCGAGGCCGCACCGGAAGGCGACGCCGCATCGGAGGCGGCCGAGGCCGACGCCGAAGGCGCGGTCGAGAGCCCCGCCATGGCCACGACCGACGGCACCGCCGAGGCTACGACCGACGGCACCGTCGGAGGCACTCCCGAGGCCACTGGCGAGGCCGAGGCTGAGGTCGAGGCCGCCGCCGAGCGGGACTCCAAGGCCACGACGGAGGACGTCGCCGCGCCGGAGAGCGAGGCCGCACCGGAAGGCGCGGCCGCATCGGAGGCGGCCGAGGCCGACGCCGAAGGCGCGGTCGAGAGCCCCGCCATGGCCACGACCGACGGCACCGCCGAGGCTACGACCGACGGCACCGTCGGAGGCACTCCCGAGGCCACTGGCGAGGCCGAGGTCGAGGCCGCCGCCGAGCGGGACTCCAAGGCCGCGACGGAGGGCGTCGCCGCGCCGGAAAGCGAGGCCGCGTCGGAGGCGGCCGAGGCCGACGCCGAAGGCGCGGTCGAGAGCTCCGCCATGGCCACGGCCGACGGCACCGCCGAGGCTACGACCGACGGCACCGTCGGAGGCACTCCCGAGGCCACTGGTGAGGCCACCGCCGAAGGCGCTGCCGACGGCACCGGCAAGGCCGCCGAGCTGTCCGAGACCGAGGCGGAGATCGCCGCGCAGCGGGAGTTGCGGGAGCGGATCGAGCAGCGCAAGGCGTCGAAGGAGGGGCCGATCGAGGCGGGGACGAAGCTGAGCGGCACGGCCGCCGACCTGCTGGCGGCCGTGCGCGCCGTGGAGAGCGGCGAGAAGCCCGTCGCCGCCGTCTTCCGGGAGCCGGAGACCGCGCGGCGCAGGCCGGCGCCGTCGCCCGCACAGGAGCCCGTGCGCCCGCGGCAGCCGACGGTGGCGGCGCCCGCCGCGGAGACCGTCGACGCGGTCCGCGCCGTGCTCGCCGAAGGAGGCGCCCCCGCCGCGCTCGCCGCGCCGACGGCGGCCGCGCTCGGCGAGGGCGCCGAGGGGCAACTGCGGGCCGATCCCTGGCAGCTGCTGCGCGTCACCGGTGTACGGCCCGAGCAGGCCGACGGCTTCGCCAGGGCGCTGCTCGGCTCCGAGTGCGGGCCCGACGACGAGCGCAGGGGCCGCGCGATCACCGTCTGGCTCCTGGAGCAGGCGGCCGTCGCGGGGCACACGGCGCTGGACGCCGCCGCGCTCACCGCGGCCCTGGGGCAGCGCGCGGTCCCGGATCCGGACGCCGCGGTGCAGGGCGCCCTGGCGGAGGGCGACGCCCTGGTCTTCCAGGACGCCGTCGAAGGGGCCGAGGTGCCGGTCCAGCGCTCGGACGACGAGAGCACACGGGACGAGGAGGGCGCGGAGGGCGAGCCGGAGCGCCCGGTCCGCATCCTGATCGGCCTCGAACGGTACGCGATGGCGGAGGAGAGCCTCGCCGACGGGCTGGCCCGGATCATCAACTCCCTGCCCAAGGAAGATGGCGGCTCGGGCCCCCGGGACACCGGCTGGGAGGCCGCCGCGGCTCAGGCGTCCGGGTCCACGGCCGAGCTGATCCGCGCCGTCGCCGGGCACGGCCTCGTGCTGCACTCCGGCGGCGAGGCGGCCCGCGCCGAGGCCGCCGCGCTGGTCACCGCGGCCGCGGCGCTGGGCCTCCGGGTCTGCGCCGCCGCGCACAGCGCCGACGGACGGCGCCGCCTCGCGCGGGCGACCGGCATGGACGAGGCGGCCGTGTCCGTGGCGGGGCTGCTCTCCGGGACGCAGGGCCCCGGGCGCGACGCGGACGGCGCCCTCGCGCTCGACCTCCTGGTGGTCCTGGACGCCCCGCAGCTGGACGTGGAGACCGCGGCGATGCTCGTGGAGTCGCTGCCGGACGGCGCCCGGCTGGTGCTCAGCGGCGACCCGGGCGTCCTGTGGTCGGCGGGCCCCGGCCGGGTCTTCGCGGACCTCGTCGCCGCCCGCTGCTGCCCGCAGGTCGTCTCGCGCACACCGGACCCCGGCCCCCTCGGGGAGCTGACGTCCGGCATCGGCATCGGCGAGCTGAACCGGGTCGAGGCGCCCGGCAAGGAGGTCGTGCTCGTCCCGGTGCGCGACGCCGCCGAGGCGATCCACCGCACGGTGCAGCTCGTCGCGGACTCGGTGCCGAGGGCGATCGGCGTGCCCGCCGAGCAGACGCAGGTCATCACGCCCGGACACGGCGGCGCCGCGGGCACACGCGCGCTCAACACCGCGCTGAAGGAGCGGCTGAACCCCGGCCCGGGCCGGTTCGGCGGCTTCGACCCCGGCGACCGGGTCGCCCATGTGCCGGCGGCGGGCCGCACGACGCTCGGCAGTGTGGTGCGGGCCGACGCGGAGGGGCTGCACCTGGAGTGCGACGGCGCCCCCGTCGTCGTACGCAAGGAGCGGGTGGAGCAGGAGGTCCGGCACGCCTGGGCGCTCACCGCGCACCAGGCGACGGGGCTGCGCTGGCCCGCGGTGGTCGTCGTGCTGCCCGGCGACGCGGCGCAGCTGCTGACGCGGCCGTGGGTCTACACCGCGTTCAGCCGCGGCGAGCGGCATCTGTCGGTCGTGCAGGGCGTCGAGCAGGCGCTGCCCCAGGCGGTGGCGGAGCGCCTCTGGAAGGACCGTACGACGCGCCTGGGGACGCTGCTGCGCCCGCAGGTCCCGTCAGCCACCTCCTGAGCGGCGCCCGCCCGCTTCGGCCATGAGCAGGCGCGCCGCCCCCGAAGGAGCGGCGCGCCCGCCGACGTGAGCGTCGGCCGTCAGCGACCGGCTCCGCGAAGACCGGAGCCGGTCCCGTCGGCCCCACCGGTCTCGCCGGCCCCACCGGTCACGTCGACTTCGTCGGCCTCCTCGATCTCCTCGATCTCGTCGAGGGGCACCGCCACATCGGGGTCGATGTCGGGGTCGATGTCCGGGTCCGCGTCGAGCCCGTCGAGCCCCTCGTCGTCCAGGTCGTCGTCGAAGACCGCGCTGACGTCGAAACGGCACACCACCCGGTGCGGGTCGGCCTGGTCGAAGGGGGCCTCCAGCCACTCCCCCGGCTCGGCGGGGGCGTCCGACGCGGTGACCCACAGCGTGGAGTCGCCCTCCTCCAGGCCGAACTCCTTGTGCCGGGAGGCGATCTCGTCCGGTTCGAACTCGCCGAAGAGGACACCGAGCGCGCCGTGCACGGTGTCGGCCGGTCCGGCACCCCCCTGCCCGGTCGCGTCGATGTCGGCGACCCGCTGGGCCTGGGCGAGGAGTCGCTGCGGCTCCGCCACGGCGTAGTCGCGGCGGATCAGCACGCTCAGCGCGTTCGCCTCCTCCGGGCCGCGGTACGGCGGCAGCGCGCCCTCCGTGGCGGGGATCTCGAAGGGCGTGACCTCGTCGTAGCGGTCGTAGAGGAGTTCGTCATACTCCTCGGCCGCGGCGGCGAGTTCGTTGAACGCTTCATAGACGGCCGGATCGTCCTCGCCCGACCTGCGTTCGACCGCGGCCAGGTGGCGGTCGAGCGCGGTCTTGACCGCCTCGGCGGCGGCACGTACCTCGGCAGCGGTGGGCTGCGCAGCATCAGACATAGTGCAGACGCTATCCGTACCGGGCCCGTGCCCGCACAATAGATGCGATGCCGGAATACGAATTTGTCGACGTGTACGTACCGCGCGGGGTCACCCGCAAGGAAGCCACACGTCTGCTGACGGACCACGCGGAGTACGGACACTGGGAGTTGGACCGACTGAGTCTGCATCCCGACGGAAGCCGCAGAGTGCGGCTGAAACGGCGCATCATCCGCCAGGTGCGGGCCACCTGGTGAGTGGGTGCGGGACGGATTGGGTCGCGGACGGCGGAGACGCCGAGCCGCGGACGGCGGAAACGCCACACCGAGAACGCCTCGCCGGGTACGCCTCACCGGGAACAGGAGAACGGAGCGGGTCCCCGCCGCTGCGGGGCCCGCTCCGTTCCGGTGTCCTCGGGTTCAGGTCGGCTCAGGCGGCCGCCCGCGCCCTCCGGTACAGCACGGTGCCCGCGAGCAGCACGCCCGCGCCGACCGGCAGCGCGAGGCCGACCGGCAGCGAGCTGCCGGTCTCCGCGAGCCGCGAGGTGCCCTCGGACGGGGTGGCGATCTGCGTGCCCGGGTGGTTCGGCTTGACGTGATCGACCGGGTCGTGGGGCTTACCGGGCTCTCCCGGCTTGCCCGGGGTCTCCGGCTTACCGGGCTGTTCCGGCTTGCCCGGCTCACCCGGATTGCCCGGCTCCTCGGGCTTGCCCGGCTCTTCCGGCTTGCCCGGCTCCTCGGGCTCCGTCGGGGGCTTCTCGCCGCCCGGCGGGGTCACCGAGTCCCCGGAGTCATTGGCGCATTTGTTGCCGGCGGCCGCGTTGCCGAGGCCGCCGACGTTGACGCTGTTGCCGCAGACGTTGACCGGCGCGTGCACCGGCGCCTGGACGTTGTTGCCGGAGCCGACGCCCGGCGAGTCGCCGGCGCGGCCCTCGGCCTTGGCTCCGCCGGAGGGCTTGGGCGCACCGCCGCCGCCCCGGTGGGATGAATTGGCGCACTTGTTGCCCGCCGCGGGGTTCAGGGCCCCGACGACGTTCACCGTGTTGCCGCACACGTTGACCGGGGCGTGAACGGGAGCCTGGACGGTATTGCCCGACAGCACACCGGGCGAGTTCGAACTGCCCCCTCGGGCGGTCGAGTCCGCGTGCGCGTAGCCGCCTGACACGGCGAGTACGCCGGTCGCGGCCGCCACAGTGATCAAGCCTTTGCGTGTGACCTGTCGCATAGCTGTTCCCTGCCTATTGCCTTCCGAAGTACGCCCGGGCGTGTTCGCCCGGACGTGGAATGCCCATCGGCCCCGAAGCGCATGGCGTGCACTCCGGGGCCGACCGACTCAGACCCTCAAGGGGTGAGGCACAACGTCACTTGTTGACGCAGTAGTTGCCGAAGGTGGGGTTCAGCAGCCCGACCACGGAGATCGTGTTCCCGCAGGCGTTCACCGGCACGTGCACGGGCACCTGGACAACATTGCCCGAGGCCACACCGGGAGAGTTCACGGCGGCACCCTGAGCGCCGGCATCGGCAGTGGCGATACCCGCACCGGCGAGCAGGAGACCACCAGTAGCAGCCGCAGCAGCGACGACCTTCTTGATCATTATTCCTCCTTGTTGGCAATGCAGTCCCAGCCGCGGACTGCACCACCTGTAACGAGGAGAAAGCTGCGGGGCTACGAACCTATGGTCTCTTTCACTCTTTTCAGTCAAGTACGCACGCCCTGCCGATTATTGGAGGGTCGTTTCAGTACGTAAAGCCGCTGCTGTCAGGAAGCGTCGATGAATCGGTCGAGTACCCGAACCCCGAACTTGAGGCCGTCGACCGGGACCCGCTCGTCGACACCGTGGAACATGCCCGCGAAGTCCAGCTCCGGCGGCAGCTTCAGCGGCGCGAAGCCGAAGCCGCGGATGCCGAGGTCGTCGAAGGACTTGGCGTCCGTGCCGGCGGAGAGCATGTACGGCACGGCGCGCGCGATCGGGTCCTCGGCGCGCAGGGCGGTCTGCATGGCGTCGACGAGCGCGCCGTCGAACGTCGTCTCCAGGGCCTTGTCCGCGTGCACGTCCTCACGCCTGACGTTCGGGCCGAGGATCCGGTCGAGGTCGGCGAGGAACTCCTCCTCGTGGCCGGGCAGATAGCGGCCGTCGACGTGCGCGGTGGCCTGTCCGGGGATCACGTTCACCTTGTAGCCGGCGCCGAGCTGTGTCGGGTTGGCGGTGTTCTGGAGGGAGGCGCCGATGAGCTTGGCGATGCCGCCGAGCTTGGCGAGCGTCTGGTCCATGTTCTCCGGGTCGAGCTCGGTGCCGAGGGCGTCGCCGAGCTCGTCGAGGAAGTGCCGCAGCGTCTTGGTGACGCGCACCGGGAACTTGTGCCGCCCGAGGCGCCCGACCGCCTCGCTCAGCTCGGTGATCGCGTTGTCCTTGTGGATCATCGATCCGTGGCCGGCGGTGCCGTCCACGGTCAGCTTCATCCAGTGCATGCCCTTCTGGGCCGTCTCGACGAGGTAGAGCCGCAGGTTCTCGTTGACGGTGAAGGAGAAGCCGCCGACCTCGCTGATCGCCTCCGTGCACCCCTCGAAGAGGTCCGGGTGGTTGTCCACGAGATACCGCGCTCCGTACGTACCGCCCGCCTCCTCGTCCGCGAGGAAGGCGAGGACGATGTCGCGCGGGGGTTTGCGGCCGGTGCGCAGCCTCTCCCGGACGACCGCGAGGGTCATCGCGTCCATGTCCTTCATGTCGACGGCGCCCCGCCCCCACACGCAGCCGTCCGCGATCTCCCCGGAGAACGGGTGGTGCGTCCAGTCCACGGCGTTGGCCGGTACGACGTCGGTGTGGCCGTGGATGAGCAGCGCGGGCCGCGACGGGTCCTCGCCCTCGATCCTGGCGACCGTGGAGGCCCTGCCGGGGTGGGACTCGAAGATCTTGGGTTCGAGACCGACCTCGGCGAGCTTCTCGGCGACGTACTCGGCGGCCTTGCGCTCCCCCGGGCCCGAGTGGTCGCCGTAGTTGCTCGTATCGATCTGGATCAGTTCGCGACAGAGGTCGACGACCTCGTCCTCACCGGTGACGGCCTTGCCCGTGCTGGACCCGCTCACGCTGGGCTCCTCCCGCATTCGCTGCTGGTGGTCCCCCACATCCTCTCTCTCCCGGGCCCCGCGCCCAAGGCCGGGCAGGTGCCGTCATCAGCAGTTCACAGCCCCGGCGGGGGTGATCGAGTGCCCCCGGAAGCCTGGTAATGTTCTCTGTGTCGCCGCGGGGAACACCCCGCGAAGACAGACACCTGGTCCGGGTGGCGGAATGGCAGACGCGCTAGCTTGAGGTGCTAGTGCCCTTTATCGGGCGTGGGGGTTCAAGTCCCCCCTCGGACACCAGTAGAGACCCCACTTCACGTGGGGTTTTCTGCATTTCTGGGCAGTGGCGCCCCGGATGCGGCGAGCTTCCGAGCCCCCCGTTCTTCCTTCTGCGCCCGGCCCCACTCGCCGAGGAGCTTCAACCGGGTGCGCCGGGGTGCGCCGCCGTGCCGAGACCTTCTCATCGTGGTGTGCTAGACAGAAATGCGGGCCTCTCCAGGTAGAAGCCGTGGGACACGTCTCCACCCCAACCCAGCCGTTCGGCAGCGGAGTGGACCAGTAGCGCCGGCCGGGTGCTGTCCCGGTCGGACTCGGAGGCGAACCGGGGGGCGCACTCGGTCAGTTGTTGCCCGAGCCATTCCGCCGCTTCCTTCGGCTCCTCCCAGGTGCCGCGCACCAGCTTCGCGGGCTTGATCAGCCAGTGGGCCGTTTCCAGCGGTGGCAGGTCCACGGTCGGGAACTCCGCCTTCACTTCCTTGTACCGCGCGACCAGCTCCGGCTTATCGGCCGGTGGTGGATCAGGGTGCGGGGGCCGTCTCAGCGCCTCGTCATCGAACCGTTGCTTGGAGCCGGTCCACAGGTAGCCGTGGTGGTGCAACTGTCGTCCCGTTCGGTCCAGGAAGGGAGCGCCCACCGGCCCTGACTCTCGGGGGTGAGCCAGGGCCGGGGGGCCAGGAGTGGCCGTCAGGCAGACGGGCCGAAGCGGGCTTGTTCGGTGAGGAGGAACGTGAACCGCTTGGAGCGGTCGAGTAGTACGGCCTGCCGTTCGACCTTCATGCCGACTGCCTTGGCCTGTTGTGTCGGCGGGGCATGAACGATGCTCTCCCGGATGTAGTCCGGCGTGGCTAGCAACCCTGTGGTCATGGACAACAAGAAGTACCGGAAGTCTGTGGTCACGGCCTCCAACCCGGCTAGCTCCAGTTGCTTCTTATCCAGTCCCTTTCGATGCAGGGCCTTGCGATCCTGCCATTCCGTCTGAGCTATTCGAGCCATGGCCATCACTTCGGCCGCGACGGCGCGCGATGCGCCAACTCCCTTGAGCATGGCCGCCAGTTCTAAACCGGACTGGTCAAGCTGGTCAGGCTCGATGGCCACCGTTCACGTACTCCTCGAAGGGGACCGATTCCCTTACAGCGATCCGTTGATATTCGATGAACGGAGACACGTCACCCTCGAAGACCTCGCGATTGATCTGCCTGCCGTCCGCCTCGTAGTTCATGAGAACGACCTCTGCACGGTCGAACATCCAGAAATCGTGAACTCCCTCAAGAGGGTTGGCGCGTTTTGTTACGTCGAGGATTCGGATTTGCACCCGGCCGTTCCGCTTCCCCTCGGCGCGCTGACGCGAGATGCGCTCCGTGTATGGAGAGACCGTGTATGGAGAGACCGTGTATGGGGTCAGAGTGCGTCCCTCGCGGAAGGCCGCGAACTCCTCCGCCTCGTGTGGTACGAGGTACTGCGGCAGCGTCTCAAGTCGCCATGCTTCCTGCTTGATCTCGGCGAACCGCCGACGCCACTCGTCACCATCCAAGAGCACGTACAGCCTCCCTCAGAACTTTCTCCGGGATCTCCACCAGGGCCTCACCGGATGGCGGCGTGAACACCTCCGAGACGCTGCCCTGAACCACGAGCGAGCCGTCCGCCCTCCGGTAGGCGTTCGGGCAGTCTTCGTCGCCGCAGGTGCCGTTTCCGTTGCCGGTAAGCCGGGTCAGTTCCTCGCGTCCCATGCTGAAACCCCCTCGTAGCCAGCACGTCTCTCGCGTTGGAGCTCGCCCGCCGTCGGCCGTTGGGCCCGTCAGTTGTTTCCGGCCTCTTCCTTGAGGGCGATGTTGAGCTTGAGGACGTTGACGCGGGGTTCGCCCATGAAGCCGAGGGTTCGGTCTTCGGTCTGGTCGTCGACCAGCTTCTGGACCCGCGCCACGGTCAGGTGGTTCTTCAGCGCCACGCGGTGGACCTGGAGGTCGGCGTAGGCCGGGGAGATGTGCGGATCCAGGCCCGAGCCCGAGGAGGTGACCGCCTCGGGGGGCACGTCGGAGGGCTTGACGCGGTGGGTCGCGGTGGAGTTGTCCTTGATGACGGCCGCTTTGGCGTCGTTGATCTGGGCGATCAGGGCCTTGCTGTCGGCGGAGAGGTTCGTGGCGCCGGACAGGAGCAGTTTGTATTCGGTGTTGACGCTGTTCTCGCCGAGGCCGTTGGAGGGGCGTGGCTGGAACCACCTGAGGTCGGGCTCGGGTGTCTTCTGGCCCTTCTTGAGCGGCAGGTCGTAGCGCTGGCCGATGAGTTCGGAGCCGACGACCTTGCCGTGCGACTCGATCTCGGAGCCATTGGCCTTGTTGTGGAGGAGCGTTTGGGCTACGCCTGTTACCGCGAGCGGGTAGAGGACGCCGCAGACCACGGTCAGGACGATCAGGGCGCGCAGGCCCGCGCCGAGCAGCCGGGCGGTGTTCCGTACGGAGTTGTTCATGGGCACGTCATCCAATGCCGGGGATGAGAGAGATGAGTACGTCGATGATCTTGATGCCGATGAACGGGGCGACGAGCCCGCCGAGGCCGTAGACGCCGAGATTGCGGCGGAGCATCCGGTCCGCGCTCATCGGCCGGTAGCGCACGCCCTTCAGGGCCAGCGGCACGAGCGCGATGATGATCAGGGCGTTGAAGACGACCGCGGAGAGGATCGCCGACTCCGGGGACGTCAGGTTCATGATGTTGAGCTTGTCCAGCGACGGGTAGGCCACCGCGAACATCGCGGGGATGATCGCGAAGTACTTCGCGACGTCGTTGGCGATCGAGAAGGTCGTCAGCGCGCCCCGGGTGATCAGGAGTTGCTTGCCGATCTCGACTATCTCGATGAGCTTGGTGGGGTTGGAGTCCAGGTCCACCATGTTCCCGGCCTCCTTGGCGGCCGAGGTGCCGGTGTTCATGGCCACGCCCACGTCGGCCTGGGCGAGCGCGGGGGCGTCGTTGGTGCCGTCGCCCGTCATCGCCACCAGCTTGCCGCCGGCCTGCTCGCGCTTGATCAGGGCCATCTTGTCCTCGGGCGTCGCCTCGGCGAGGAAGTCGTCGACGCCCGCCTCGTCCGCGATCGCCTTGGCGGTCAGCGGGTTGTCGCCCGTGATCATGACGGTCTTGATGCCCATGCGGCGCAGCTCGTCGAAGCGCTCGCGCATGCCCTCCTTGACGACGTCCTTGAGGTGGATGACGCCGAGGACCCGGGCGCCCCCGGCGTCTTCGAGGGCCACCAGGAGCGGGGTGCCGCCGGCCTGGGAGATGCGGTCGTTGAGGGCCTGCGCGTCCGCCGCGACGGCTCCTCCGCGCTCCTTGACCCAGGCGATGACCGAGCCGGTCGCGCCCTTGCGGACCTTGCGGCCCTCCACGTCCACGCCCGACATGCGGGTCTGTGCCGTGAACGGGATCCAGTCGGCGCCGGTCAGTTCTCCCTGGTGGCGTTCGCGCAGGCCGTACCTCTCCTTCGCGAGTACGACGATCGAGCGGCCCTCGGGCGTCTCGTCGGCCAGCGAGGAGAGCTGGGCGGCGTCGGCCAGCTCCGCCTCGGTGGTGCCGCGTACCGGGACGAACTCGGCGGCCTGGCGGTTGCCGAGCGTGATGGTGCCGGTCTTGTCGAGGAGGAGGGTGGAGACGTCGCCCGCCGCCTCGACGGCGCGGCCCGACATGGCGAGGACGTTGCGCTGCACCAGGCGGTCCATGCCCGCGATGCCGATCGCGGAGAGCAGGGCGCCGATGGTCGTCGGGATCAGGCAGACGAGCAGCGCCGTCAGGACGATGAGGGAGGTCTGGTCGTCGGCTCCCGCGTAGATCGCGAACGGCTTCAAGGTCACTACCGCGAGCAGGAAGACGATGGTGAGGGACGCGAGGAGGATGTTGAGCGCGATCTCGTTCGGCGTCTTCTGGCGGGCCGCGCCCTCGACCAGGTTGATCATGCGGTCGATGAACGTCTCGCCGGGCTTCGTCGTGATCTCGATGACGATGCGGTCGGAGAGGACCTTCGTACCGCCCGTCACGGCGGACCGGTCGCCGCCCGACTCGCGGATGACCGGCGCCGACTCGCCCGTGATCGCGGACTCGTCCACGCTCGCCACGCCCTCGACGACGTCACCGTCGCCGGGGATGATGTCGCCCGCCTCGCAGACCACCAGGTCGCCGACGCGCAGTTCGGTGCCGGGCACCGACTCCTCCGTGGCACCGGTCAGGCGGCGGGCGACCGTGTCCGTTTTGGCCTTGCGCAAGGTGTCGGCCTGGGCCTTGCCGCGGCCCTCGGCGACGGCCTCGGCGAGGTTGGCGAAGACCGTGGTCAGCCAGAGCCAGGCGGTGATCGCCCAGCCGAACCAGTCCCCCGGGTCCAGCGCCGCGAGCACGGTGGTGACCACCGAGCCGATCAGGACGACGAACATGACCGGTGACTTGACCATGACCCGCGGGTGCAGCTTGCGGAAGGCGTCCGGCAGGGACTTCAGCAACTGGGCGGGGTCGAAGAGACCCCCGCCGACCTTGCCCTCGCCGGTGGGACCGTGCCGCTGGGGCGCGTCCTGGTCGGGAGCGTCCTGGTGGGGAGCGGTGACCGGACCGGTGTCCGGTGCGGCCGTCTCCTGCTTCTTGGTGTGTGTGCTCATGACGCCAGCCCCTCGGCAAGCGGTCCCAGCGCGAGCGCGGGGAAGTAGGTGAGACCGGTGATGATCATGATTGCGCCGACCAGCAACCCGGTGAACAGCGGTTTTTCGGTGCGCAGGGTGCCCGCGGTCCGAGGGACGGGAGTCTGCGCGGCCAGCGAGCCGGCGAGCGCGAGGACGAACACCATCGGCAGGAAGCGGCCGAGCAGCATGGCGAGGCCGATCGTGGTGTTGAACCAGTCGGTGTCCGCGCTGAGGCCGCCGAAGGCGGAGCCGTTGTTGTTGGCGCCGGACGTGAAGGCGTACAGGATCTCGGAGAAGCCGTGCGCCCCGGAGTTGAGCATCGAGTCCTTGGGCGTGGGCAGCGCCATCGACACGGCCGTGAAGCCGAGTACGAGCGCCGGGGTGATGAGGATGTAGCAGGCCGCCAGTTTGATCTCGCGGGTGCCGATCTTCTTGCCCAGGTACTCCGGCGTACGGCCGACCATCAGGCCCGCGATGAACACGGCGATGACCGCCATGACGAGCATGCCGTAGAGGCCGGAGCCCACACCGCCGGGCGCGATCTCGCCGAGCTGCATGCCGAGCATCTGGATGCCGCCGCCGAAGCCGGTGTAGGAGGAGTGGAAGGAGTTCACGGCGCCCGTGGAGGTGAGCGTGGTGGCCACCGCGAAGATCGACGAGCCGCCGATCCCGAAGCGGGTCTCCTTGCCCTCCATCGCCCCGCCCGCCAGGTCCGGCGCCGGGCCGCCGTGGTGGAACTCGGTCCACATCATCAGCGCGGTGAAGCCGAGCCAGATCGTCGCCATCGTGGCGAGGATCGCGTAGCCCTGCCGGACCGAGCCGACCATCTTGCCGAAGGTGCGGGTCAGCGCGAACGGGATGAGGAGGATCAGGAAGATCTCGAAGAGGTTCGAGAAGGGGCCCGGGTTCTCGAAGGGGTGGGCGGAGTTGGCGTTGAAGTAGCCGCCGCCGTTGGTGCCAAGCAGCTTGATGACCTCCTGCGTGGCGATCGCGCCGCCGTTCCACAGCTGGGTACCGCCCAGGAACTGTCCGACCTCGTGGATGCCGGAGAAGTTCTGGAGCACGCCGCAGGCGACCAGTACGAGCGCGCCGATCACGGAGATCGGCAGCAGGATGCGGACGACGCCGCGCACCAGGTCGGCCCAGAAGTTGCCCAGCTCCCCGGTGCGGGACCGGGCGAAGCCGCGTACGAGGGCCACCGCGACGGCGATGCCCACCGCCGCCGAGACGAAGTTCTGCACGGCGAGGCCGGCGGTCTGCACGACGTGGCCCATGGCCTGTTCGCCGGAGTACGACTGCCAGTTGGTGTTCGCCACGAACGAGGCCGCGGTGTTGAACGCCTGGTCCGGATCGATGGCCTTGAAGCCGAGCGAGCCGGGCAGCGAGCCCTGGAGCCGCTGCAGCAGGTAGAGGAAGACGACGCCGACCGCGGAGAAGGCGAGGACTCCGCGCAGATACGCGGTCCAGCGCATCTCGGTGTCGGGGTCGGCGCCGATGGCCTTGTACATCCACTTCTCGACGCGCAGATGCTTCGTCGAGCCGTAGACGCGGGCCATGTGGTCGCCTAGGGGACGGTATGCCAGGGCGAGTGCCGCTATGAGAGCGAGCAGCTGGAGCACGCCGGCAAGGACGGGGCTCATATCCGTACTCAGAACCTCTCCGGAAAGACGAGGGCGAGGACGAGATAGCCCAGGAGGGCGACGGCCACGATCAGGCCGACGACGTTCTCGGCGGTCACAGCTTCGTCACCCCCTTGGCGACAAGTGCCACCAGCGCGAAGACCGCGATCGTGGTGGCGACGAAGGCCAGATCGGCCATCGTGAGCTCCTGAGGAAGTGGACGGGTGAATTGCTTGGTCCGAGACAAACTCCCTTTCAGCCGTTTCCGGCCGCCGTTGACGCCGTCCATACGGCGTCCACAGCCGTCTTGACGGGTCTCTTACGAAAGTCGGAAAACTGGGGCGGCTACAGAGGTGGGGGCGCTATGCGGAGAGCGCGTACGTCGTCGCGCGGCGCAGCGGCGGGTCCCCGGCGGCTGGCCGGATCCCGGCTGCCGCCATGGCCCGCACCCCGTGAAGACTGGCCTATCCCACGCACCCGGGCGCCGGCGCCCACCGCGCGCCCCGGCCACCGAGCAGAGGCGGAACGCCATGCCGAACGGAGCGCAGATCCTGATCAACGGCCTCGTGGACGCGGGTGTCCGCGCGTGCTTCGCCAACCCCGGCACCTCCGAGATGCACTTCGTGGCCGCGCTCGACGAGGTCCCGGAGCTGCGGCCCGTGCTCTGCCTCTTCGAAGGCGTGGCCACGGGCGCCGCCGACGGATACGGGCGGATGGCCGGGCGCCCCGCGTGCACGCTGCTGCATCTGGGGCCGGGTCTCGCGGGCGGCCTGCCCAATCTGCACAACGCGCGGCGGGCCGCGACGCCCCTCGTCAACGTCGTCGGCGACCACGCCCTCGGCCACAAGCGGTTCGACGCGCCCCTGGAGTCCGACATCGGGGCGCTCGCGCGCACGGTGTCGGCCTGGACGCGGCGTACATATCACGCCACCGACATCGCCGACGACGTCACGCGGGCCGTCGCCGCGGCCACCGGGCCGCCCGGGGCCATCGCGACGCTGGTGGTGCCCGCCGACGTGTCCTGGTCCGAGGCGGGGCCGCCGCCCGTGGCCGCGCCCGCCGCCGTCGCGCGGCGGGGCCTCGTCTCGGTGGACGCGGTGACGGGCGCCGCCGAAGCGCTGCGGTCCGGCGACGGCGTCGCCCTGCTGCTCGGCGGGGAGGCCGCGCGCGGTGCCGGGCTCGTGGCGGCCGGACGCGTGGCCGCGGCGACCGGCGCGAAGCTGCTGTGCGAGACCTTCCCCGCCCGTCTGGAGCGCGGCGCGGGACGGCCCGTCGTGGAGCGGCTGGCCTACCTCGCGTCCGGCGCGGGGCAGCAATTGGCGGGCGTACGACACCTGGTGCTCGCCGGGGCGGCCTCGCCGGTAGCCTTCTTCGCCCGCCCAGGGTCGAGCGGCGCTCTGGTCCCCGAGGGGTGCGCGGTGCATACGCTCGCGGCGGGCGCGGAGGATGTGACGGCGGCGCTCGAAGGGCTCGCGGAGGTGGTGGGTCCCGGCGCCTCTCCCCTACGGGAAGGCGCCGCCCGGCCCGCGCTGCCCTCCGGTGAGCTGACCGGCGAGTCGGCCGCCGCGGTGATCGGGGCGCTGCTCCCGGAGGGTGCCGTCGTCGTCGACGAGGCCAACACCTCGGGCATCTGGCTGCCGGGCGCGACGGCCGGGGCGCCGCCGCACGACTGGCTGACGCTGACCGGCGGTTCGATGGGACAGGGTCTGCCGCTCTCGGTGGGCGCGGCGGTGGCCTGTCCCGGCCGGCCCGTGCTGGCGCTGGTGGGGGACGGCGCCGCGATGTACACGCCGCAGGCGCTGTGGACGCAGGCGCGGGAAGGGCTCGACGTCACCACGGTCGTCTTCGACAACCGCGCGTACGCGATTCTCGGCCTGGAGCTGGGCGCGGCGGGCGGGGCCCGGGCCCGGCGGCTCCTCGACCTGTCCGGGCCCGCCCTGGACTTCGTCTCGCTGGCGCGCGGCATGGGCGTCCCGGCGGAACGGGCGACGACGGCCGAGGAGTTCGCGGCGTCGCTCAAGCGGGGCTGGGCGGAGCCGGGGCCGTTCGTCATCGACTGTGCCGTACCGGCGCTGGCATGAAGCACATGAAGCGCAGGCGCACGAAGCACATGCAGCGCGTGAATCCAGCCTCTCCGGCGATCGAGGAGCGGGGGCCGGGGCGTCAGCCGTCCCACAGAGCCCCGTGCCGCCGGTGCGCGTCCGTCAGCCCGTTGGTGAAGTACCTCTCGTAGTACTCGGTCTCGACATGGTGGACTTGGAGCCACACCCCCGGCACGTGGATCGCGTCCGTGTGCGCCGGGAAGCGGCGGTGCGTCCGCAGGATGTACGTACAGATGTCCCGCGCGCAGTCGACCACCCGCTCCTCGTACTCGCTCGCCTCCGCCAGGTACCGCTGCCCGTAGTCCTCCCGGTAGATGCGGGTGAAGACGTCCTTGTCGGCGTAGACGCCGCCGGCGCCGAACTTGGCGCGGATCACGGAGTCGACCGCCGCCGCCATCGTGCGGTGCGCGGGCGGGCACGCTGCCTCGATCAGCGGCTCGCCCCCGGGGGACGTGAGGCCCACGGGGTGCGAGCGGACGGCCGCGTACTTGGGGAGCGGGACGTGCCAGCGCCACAGGTCCGGCAGGCGCCAGCGCGGGGTGACGAAGGTGAAGCCGAGCATCTTGCCGTAGGTACGGGAGAACTTCGGGTCGCCGAGGGCGATCTGCGGATTGATGGAGGCGTGGATCCAGGCGCCGAGGCCCATCGCCTCGGCGGTGAGCATGAGGTTCTGCAGGAGCAGGTCCGCCTCGATCTGGGTGCGCAGCGGGCCGAGCGCGCCGAGCGGCAGCTTCAGGTCGCCGTTGAGGAAGCCGTTGCGGACCCACTTCCTGACGCCCGCCGGACGGTGGAAGTTGCGGTCGTCGACCAGGGTGGGGCGCGCGTCGTCGGGCTGTGTGAGCAGGTACATCAGGGCGTTGATGTACTGGTGGGAGAGGTCCACCACCGGGAACAGGACCGTCGTACCGGGAAGGTTGGACAGGAAGCGGTTCGAGTCCAGGTAGGCGGGGAAATCGCGCAGGTCGTCGGCGACGTCGAGGCGGTGGTCGAGGACGCGGACCTTCGCCTGCCGTGCCCGCTCCACCAGGCTCGTCGCGT
This sequence comes from Streptomyces sp. NPDC003379, assembly GCF_053589195.1. Classification (NCBI taxonomy): domain Bacteria; kingdom Bacillati; phylum Actinomycetota; class Actinomycetes; order Kitasatosporales; family Streptomycetaceae; genus Streptomyces; species Streptomyces sp. NPDC003379. The sequence goes on from NZ_JBSFRK010000012.1 coordinate 57,438, forward strand.
CGAGGGGTTCGGAGGGTGCCGGGGGCAGTCTGCGCAGGAAGTACGTCCCGGAGTCGTTGATCAGGAAGAAGTGCGTGCCCTGCGCGTTGTCGGGGCTGCCCGCGGTGCGGCCGGCCATGGTCATGTTGGGCTTGGCCATGATCGGTTTGCCGTCGCGCGGGTCGTCGAAGGGGCGGTCCGGCATGGTCAGACCGGTGCAGCCCGTCAGCGCGATCAGGACCGCCTCCTCCAGCTCCGTCAGGGGGCGCGGCTCGTGCGGCGAGCGGTAGGTCATCGAGCCCGCCGGCACGGTGGCGCCGCGGCTCACCCGGTGGGTGCGGCGGCGCCAGACCGTTTCCAGGAGGGGCCGGGCGAACAGGTCGGCCAGCCCCTCGTGTCCGTCACCGTTCGCCACGCCCGCCGCCTTCGCCCATCGGCTGCACGTGCCGCCACGGCGCGAACGCGCTCGCGCCGCGCGGCAGCAGGCCCGCGAGTTCGGGGCAGTGGCGCAGCAGGACGGAGTTCATGCCGCCCTTCTGGACCCAGTCGATGCCGAGCGGGGTGTAGATCTCGGGGCGGAAGTCGACGGTCAGGAAGCGGTCGCTCTGGAGCCGTCGGGTGGCCATCAGGATGAAGACGCGGAACGCCGTGTCGCTGAAGCCGAAGCCGTGCGGCGGGTTCTCGGCGAGGAGGCCGACCACCGTGTCGATCTCGTCGACCGAGCGGTAGACGTCCTTGAGGCGGGCGACGGTCTCGGGGTCCTCGGAGAGATCCTCGAAGCGGCGTATGCGCTGCTTGTGCAGGCCTTCGCGGAAGTCGTTGTAGCGGGGCACGCCGCGCCTTCGGGTGCGGACCAGGTCGACGACGGACAGGTCGATGATCTCCCCGTCGCGCTCGAACTGCTGGAGTGCGCGCGGGAAGTTGTGGAGCGTGATCGCGCCGGGGTGGGCGATGCCGAAGGAGTAGAGCGTGTCGGCGAGGCCCGTCTTGCGGATGGCGCCCTCGGCGGCGCCGCCCTGGATGTCCCGGAAGCCGAGCGTCTCCAGGCGCTGCCCGAAGTGGTGCTCGCGCATCTCGAAGTCGTCGGGGATCAGCGGGTGCATGCGGTAGACGGTGACGAAGTCCTCCGTGAGGGAGTACGGCGCCGTGTGGTGGTCGGGCAGGGTCTTGGGGATGCCCGTCAGCGAGTGCGATTCGAGCAGCCACAGGCCGAGCTTCTGGAGCCACTTGTCGGGCGGGCCGTCCCAGTTGGTGTGCAGGCCGAGGTCGATGGCCTCGGTGGCGAGGATCGCCGGGGTCCACTCCACGGTGTGGATCTTGGCGATGAGGGCGGAGACGACGAGGCGCGCCGTGTGGTAAACGCTCTCCTGGCTCATCGACGGGTAGGTGTGCCGCAGCGCGTCGCAGACCGCGTTGTGCTCGCGGGCGAAGAGGGTGTGCATGGCGCTGAGGCCCGTCCACCAGCTCTCGGCGAAGCCGGTCAGCGGTACGCCGTTCGGGCCGAGCGGCAGGTGGCCGTCGTCCAAGCGGAGTTTGGCGCCGCCGTCCGGCTCGCGCAGGTACTTCGCCGTCTGTTCGTTCTCGCCGTACACCTCGGAGCCGTCCCACCAGTGGGAGGCGGTGTTGGCGAAGAGGATCGGCGGCCGCTCGCCGGGCACTTCGATGCCTTCGTTCTCGGCGAAGCGCATCACGCGCTCGGCGGGCCCGCCGGGCGTGTTCTGCCAGGTGCCGCCGGGCGGCAGCGGCACCTCGACGGCCTTGCCGCCCGGCTTGTGGCGCCGGTGGTTGACCCAGTCGTGGACCTGGAACTGGATCCAGGCGGCGGCCAGCACGTTCAGCGAGGTGGCGGGCAGGAACGTGTCGCGGTACAGGAGCTGCCGGCTGACCGTCACCGGGTTCGGTACGTCGAAGAGGTCGGGCCGGTAGACAGGCTTGAGGTTGCGTCCGAAGGGCGCGCCGACGGCGCCCATGGCGGGGCGGGAGAGGTCGTTGTACGACCCGTCGTAGGACCGGACGGTGCGCAGCCGCTCGTCGGGCGGGGCGGGCACCGGCATGGTCGTGGGCGGCGCCTCGTGCACGTCGGTGTCGATGAGGTTGAAGCGGCGCAGCGCCTTGCGGAGGAAGACGAGGTTGAGCAGGCTCGCGTCCAACGGCAGCTTGTGCCAGGGGACGTAGCGGTTCAGGCGCCGGAAGACGGCGTCGACCGGGGCGCCGAGCAGCCTGTTGCGCAGCGGCTCCTCGGTGATGAAGCGCAGCCCGTGGCGGTGTGCCGCGCTCGCCTCGTACGTGGCCTTGCGGGCCCGGTTGAGGTTGCCGAGGGGGCGGAAGTCGTCGGTGGTGAACCACGGGTTGAAGCCGATGGTCTCGACGCGCCGGCCCGCGGCGCGCGCCCCCGCGGTGTCGAGGTCCTGGCTCGGCACGGTGAGCGTGGCGACGGGCAGCGCGGGCGCGACGGACTCCGCCCACTCCACGGAGCCGTCCTCGACGGGCGTGCGCCGCTCGTCGACGTACCGCTGGACGCACAGGTCGAAGGTGATGTCCTGGCGGGCGAGGCGGGTCTCCAGGTCGCGGCGCAGGAACTGCGGGTCGCGGCGGCCCGGGTCGGACTTGACGGTGGGGCCGCGGCCGGAGGGACGCAGCAGATAGCGGACGGGGCCCGCGTCGGCCCACAGGATGGCGCTGCGGCTCCAGTACGTCTCGGCCGCGAGGCTGGTGACCGTGCGGCGGGCGGCCGACTGGACGTTGCGGCGCATACGGGCGGCCGTGGACGGGCCCACGGCGAGCGGGAGTTTCACGTACAGCCCGACGGCCTTGCGCGGACGGGTCGTGGCGCCCGCCATGGCCTTGGCGAAGGCCACGAACTCGCGGGCGTCACGGGCGTGCGACACCGGGTGGTTGGTGGCGAGCAGGTCGTGGCTCTCCTCGGCGGACACCGCCACGCGCACGGCGACGCCCCGCAGGTCGGGTGCCCCGTCGGCCTGCCGGAAGCCGCTGGCGTTGGAGAGCCGTACGGTCGCCGGGTACGCGGCGCCGGGCTGCGCGAAGCCGCCGCGCAGGGCGTCGGGGAGGTCGTCGTGGAAGCGCAGCCGGGCGTTCTCCACGCCGAGGGCGGGCTTGGCGTGCAGGGTGCGTTCCACGTCGCCGGACCGGCTCGCGCGCCGGTTCTTCTCCTGGACCCTCATCAGCTCGTGGGCCAGGCGCTCGAAGATCCGGCGTTCCGCTTCGGGAGTTCCTCCCATGTAGCGCTCGTAAGTCTGCTGGGACTGCTGGGGCTGCTGGTGCTGTCCGGTGTCGGCCATCGGGAGCCTCTTCCATCGCACGGCGTACGGCGTACGGGACTGCGTGAGGGAGGGGGGCAGGCAGACGCTACTGGCGGTGCCGGTCGGCCGCAGCGAGGGTTCCCGCCTATGTCCGCGGCACCCCTGGGGGCTCGAACAGGCGGCCGGTACAGGGCGTTTGGGCCCGTCGGCGGCCTCCCGGCGGCTCCGGCGGGCGGCCGCACGCCGCCCGAACACACCCCGTGTGAACCTCCGCTTCCCAGCAGTCCCATGCGCACGGGTGCGTGGGTGGCCGGGTCCCGACGGGTGCGTGCGTACGGGGTGTGCGCGTACGGGGGTACGCGTCAGCCGTGTGCGTCGGCTGTGCGTGTCGGCTGTGCGGTGTCCCGGCCTCAGTCGATGAACGTGCCGTCGACGTACACCCACGCCCCGTCGAGCCGCTCGAAGCGGCTGCGTTCGTGCAGCGCGTCGGGGCGGCCCCCGTCGGTGTACCGGGCGCGGAAGGTCACCGTGCCCGTGGTGTGGAACGCGGTGCCCTCGGTGGTGTCCTCGATCTCCAGGCCCACCCAGCGCAGCGCCGGGTCGAACTCCACGCGGGGCGGCCGGGTCCCCGGATGCCAGGTGCGCAGCAGATATGCCTCGTCCCGCACCGCGAAGGCGCAGTAGCGGGAGCGCATCAGCTCCTCGGGCGCGGTGGCCGCGGCCTCGCCCCGGTGCAGTCGGCCGCAGCACTTCTCGTACGGCTCGGGGCGCCCGCAGGGGCAGGACGTGGGGCGTGGCGTGGCGCGTCGGGACATGGCGTCCATTGTCGCCGACCCGCTGACCCGCCTGCGCGCCCGGCGTCAGGGCGCCAGGATGTCCAACTCCTCCAGCGCCCCCAGGGCGATCTCCCGCGTCAGCGCCTCCGCGCGGGCGGCGTCGCCCTCCCTGACGGCCTCCGCGACCTGGACGTGCAGGGAGACGGCGGGCGGGTCGGGGTCCTCGAACATCACCTGGTGTGCGGTACGCCCGGTCAGGACCTCGGCGACGACGTCGCCGAGCCGGGCGAACATCTCGTTGCCGCAGGAGTTGAGGATGGCCCGGTGGAAGGCGATGTCGTACTTCAGATAGCCCTCCAGCTGGTGGCCGCGCGAGTGGGCGACCATGCCGAGCGCGCACTCGGTCAGCTCGGCGCACTGCGCGGCCGTGGCGTGCCGGGCGGCGAGCCCGGCCGCGACCGGCTCGATCGCGGAGCGCAGCACGGTGAGGGAGCGCAGCTGCCGCGGCCGGTCGGCGCCGGCGAGCCGCCACCGGATGACCTGCGGGTCGTAGACGTTCCACTCCTCGGTGGGCAGCACGGTCACGCCCACGCGGCGCCGGGACGCGACGAGGTGCATGGACTCCAGGACCCGGACCGCCTCGCGCATCACGGAGCGGGAGACCTCGAAGCGCTGGGACAGCTCGTCCGTGCGCAGGACGCTGCCCGGCGGGTACTCGCCCGCGGTGATGGCGGGCCCGAGGCTTTCCAGTACGCGGGAGTGCAGCCCTCGGGCCTGTGCGGTCATGACGAAAGCGCCTGTGCGGTCATGACGAAAGCGTACGAGGAGAGCCGCGTGAAGAATAAGTCAGACTTTTATGTCACAGGCTCTTGAATTCGTCATACCTAATGGGTTTCAGTGACGTGAACGAACCGACCGACCGATGTCGATGAAGACAGCGAGGCAAGCGATGAGCACCCCCCACGTCGTGGTGATCATGGGCGTGGCAGGGACCGGCAAGACCACGATCGGCCCCCTGCTCGCGGACCGGCTCGGCGTCCCGTACGCCGAAGGCGACGACTTCCATCCGCCGGAGAACGTGCGGAAGATGTCGTCCGGCACCCCCCTCACCGACGACGACCGTTGGCCCTGGCTGGACTCCATCGGGGCCTGGGCGCAGGGGCGGGAGGGGCGCGGCGGGGTGGTCAGCGGCTCGGCGCTGAAGCGGAGTTACCGGGACCGGCTGCGGGCCGCGGCGCCCGGCGTCGTCTTCGTGCACCTCACCGGGGACCGGAAGCTCATCGAGGACAGGATGAGGGAGCGCAAGGGTCACTTCATGCCGACGGCGCTGCTTGACTCGCAGTTCGCCACGTTGCAGCCCCTCGGGGCGGACGAAGCGGGGGTCGACGTCGACGTCTCGGGTGCCCCCGAAGAGATCGCCGGCCGGGCCTTCGAGGCCCTGCGGAGCCTCGACTGAGCGCTGCGCCGGAAGGCCGCTTTCCGCACCTGCGGGCCGCATGTGGCTGGTCGCGCAGTTCCCCGCGCCCTGACGGGGCGCGCCCACACCCACGTCCAAGGAACCCACCGTGACCCATCTCAGCGTCGAGATGCTGGCAGCGGACCCCGTCGAGGCGATCACCTCGGCGGGCCATGCCCAGCTGGGGATCGCCGTCCTCGCGGGCATCGCCGTCATCGTCCTGCTCATCACCAAGTTCAAGCTGCACGCGTTCCTCGCGCTGACCGTCGGGTCGCTCGCGCTCGGGGCCTTCGCCGGCGCCCCGCTCGACAAGGCCATCACCAGTTTCACCAACGGCCTCGGCTCGACCGTCGCGGGTGTGGGGGTGCTCATCGCGCTCGGCGCGATCCTCGGCAAGCTGCTCGCCGACTCCGGGGGCGCCGACCAGATCGTCGACACGATCCTGGCCAAGGCGGGAGGGCGCGCGATGCCGTGGGCGATGGTCCTCATCGCCTCCGTCATCGGTCTGCCGCTCTTCTTCGAGGTCGGCATCGTGCTGCTGATCCCGGTCGTCCTGATGGTCGCCAAGCGCGGCAACTACTCGCTGATGCGGATCGGCATCCCGGCCCTCGCCGGCCTCTCCGTGATGCACGGGCTCATCCCGCCGCACCCCGGCCCGCTCGTCGCCATCGACGCGGTCAAAGCCAACCTCGGCGTCACGCTCGCGCTCGGCGTCCTCGTCGCGATCCCTACGGTGATCATCGCGGGGCCGCTGTTCTCGAAGGTCGCGGCGCGCTGGGTGGACGTCCCCGCCCCCGAGAAGATGATCCCGCAGCGCCCCTCGGAGGACCTTCAGAGGCGTCCCGGCTTCGGCGCCACGGTCGCCACCGTACTGCTGCCCGTCGTACTGATGCTGGCCAAGGCGCTGGTGGACATCGTGGTCGACGACCCCGGGACCACCGTGCAGCGGGTCTTCGACGTCATCGGCTCGCCGCTGGTCGCGCTCCTCGCCGCGGTGATCGTCGGGATGTTCACGCTTGGCCGTGCGGCCGGGTTCACCAAGGACCGCCTGTCGACGACCGTCGAGAAGTCGCTCGCCCCGATCGCGGGCGTGCTGATGATCGTGGGCGCGGGCGGCGGCTTCAAGCAGACGCTCATCGATGTCGGCGTGGGCCAGATGATCCTGGACTTCTCCAAGGACTGGTCGATCCCCGCGCTGCTGCTCGCCTGGCTGATCGCGGTGGCCATCCGGCTCGCGACGGGCTCGGCGACGGTCGCGACGATCTCGGCGGCGGGCCTGGTGGCACCGTTGGCGGCGGACATGTCGACCTCGCATACCGCGCTGCTGGTGTTGGCCATCGGGGCGGGGTCGCTGTTCTTCTCGCATGTGAATGATGCGGGGTTCTGGCTGGTCAAGGAGTATTTCGGACTGGACGTCGGTCAGACGATCAAGACCTGGTCGGTCATGGAGACGATCATCTCCGTGGTCGCGGGGGGCCTGGTTCTGCTGCTGTCCCTCATCATCTAGCGGCCTGCGGTCGACACCGCCTCGGGGCTCCGGCCCGTGGCCGCGCTGCTGATGCCGGCGCGGCCACGGACGTTTGAGCCCGTCCGGCGATCGAGGACGAACTCGGCGGAGCCGGTGATCCGACCGAGCCAAGAGCAGCCCCCCTCCGTCACGCCTCCGGCGAGGAAGACGCCTTCTCAAGCTGGAAAGCCTCGTTCCCGAGGCCGATCCGCGCATGCGCCGCCGGGTTCCGTGAGCGCAGAATCGCGCCGTAGGCGACGCCGATGGCCGCCGCCAGGAAGATGATGCCGGGCAGCAGCCAGCTGAGTGCCGACCCCGGGCCCGCGCTCACCAGGACGTCGAAGTCCTTGACGGTGTAGCCCGCGATGACGAGCAGACCGACCGTCGCGAGCGCGGACGCGGCGATCCGCCAGGCCTGGGCGCGGGCGGCGCCCCTGCGGGCGAAGAAGACGATGACGGCGACGGACGCGGTGGCCATCAGCAGGATCACGCCGAGCGCCCCGATGTTGCCGCCCCAGGTGAACAGGTGCAGCACGGGCGCGGTCGGGTCGCCCGCCTTGCCGTCGTCGGCGACGGCGAAGCCCACGACGACCACGACGGAGACGACGGTCTGGAGCAGCGAGCCGGTGCCGGGCGCGCCGGTGGAGGTGTTGGTGCGGCCGAACGCGGCGGGCAGCAGCCTCTCGCGGCCCATCGCGAAGGCGTAGCGCGCGACCACGTTGTGGAAGCTGAGGATCGCGGCGAACATGCCGGTCACGAACAGGACGTGCAGGACGTCGGTGAAGGTGCCGCCGAGCCGGGACTCGGTGAGGCTGAAGAGCAGTCCGGCGCTCTGTTCCTGTGCGGCGGGGACGATGCCTGAGGGGCCCGCGGCGACCGTCAGCGCCCAGGAGCTGAGCGCGAAGAAGACGGCGACGAAGCCGACGGCGAAGAACATCACGCGGGCGACGACGACCTGCGGTCGGCTGGTCTCCTCGGCGTACACGGGGGCCTGCTCGAAGCCGGTGAAGGCGGCGATGCAGAAGCACAGGGACGTGGCGACGCCCGCGCCGGTGAGCGTGTCCGGGTTGAACGCGTGCAGGGACAGGCCCTCCTTGGCCGGGTCCGCGATGGCCGCGATGTCGAAGATGACGACGAGCGCCACCTCGATGAGCAGCAGCACACCGAGCACGCGCGCGTTCAGGTCGATCTTCAGCCAGGCGAGGACGGCGACGACGGCGACGGTGACCAGCGCCGGGATCCACCAGGCGACCTCGATCTCGAAGTACGTCTGGAGCAGCCCGGACACCTCGAAGCCGAGCAGGCCGTACAGGCCCGCCTGGAGGGCGCTGTAGGCGACGAGCGCCACCAGCGCGGCGCCCGCGCCCGCGGTGCCGCCGAGACCGCGGGATATGTACGCGTAGAAGGCACCGGCGTTGTGGACGTGCCGGCTCATCTCGGCGTACCCGAGGCTGAAGAGCGCGAGGACGACGCCGAGGATGAGGAAGAGCAGGGGCTGCCCGACGATGCCCATCACGCCGTACGTGGTGGGCATGACGCCGGCGACGACCATCAGCGGCCCGGTCGCGGCGAGCACGGAGAGCAGCAGGCCCGCCGTGCCGAGCCGGCCGGCGCGCAGCGCGCGTTCCTGGCCCTTGTACGTACTGATCTTGCTGTCGCCCGTCTGTTCGCCGACGGATCTGGTCCCGCTCGTGCTCGAACTGCCCGTCGCCATGGCGCGGTTGTCCTTTCAGGGAGTACGGATGTTCAGGCCGATCCGAGCGCGGTGGCGCGCGCGGCGGTGAACGCTTTGTACGGGTCCCGGTCCGGGTACGACCAGGGGGCCGGGGTCGCGTGCCGTCCGATGCGGTGGAAGAGCGCGGCGGCCTCGGCCGCCCTGCCCTCGCAGGACTTCGCGTGGGCGAGGAAGTTGAGGTCGATGTGGCAGCGCGGGTGGGCCGGCTCGTCGGGCGTCTCCCACTCCAGCCACCAGTCGAAGGCGGCCTTCATGACGCCGCGGGCGCGGCGCCCGGTCCAGTGCCCGGAGGCGATCGGGTCGGCCGGTTCCATGCCGGCGGTGGCGAGGACGCGGTAGCGCTCGGCGTGCGCGACGACGGGCAGGACGGCCAACGGCGAGTCGGCGGGTGCCTGTTCGGCCGCCCAGGAGGCGAAGTCGTAGACCTCATGCAGCGGGTCCTGGCCCGCGCCGGGGCGCCGCTCGGCGAGCCGGGCGACCATCAGGTGGTGGGCGTGGTGGTGCTCGGGGTGGCGGTGGCGGACCTCGTCGAAGAGGCGTACGACGTCCTCCTCGGGGCCCAGTGAGCGTTCGAGCAGGAGCAGCGCGAGCCAGGGCGTCGGGTCCGCGGGGACACGGGTGGCCGCCTCGCGGCACAGGGCGCGCACCTTGTCCGAGCGTTCCTTGCCGCGCAGCGCCTTGTGCACGGCGGCGAAGGCGAGCAGCACCTCGGCGTCGTAGCTCTCCGGTTCCACGAGCCGCCAGTCGCGGGCCCAGGCGGTGGTGGTCGGTTCCTGCCCGAGGACGTCGAAGCGGTGCCCCCTGCGGTCCCAGTCGTCGCCCGTGGCGGTGAGCAGCGCACGGACCTCGATCCAGCGGCCCTGGCCCAACGCGGTGCGGGCGTCGACGAGTTCGGCGTCGTCGAGTGCGGCGTCGAAGGCGTGCGCCGCGGCCCTTTTGCGGGAACGGCCCAGTGGAGGCGGGGGTGGTGACACCGCGGGACTTCCTCCCCGGCGCGGCTCGCGTACGGATGATCACGCACAGCAAAGCGGTAGATACTGGTCCGCGTCAAGGCCAGCCTAACCTTCGTTGTTCACCAACTCGTTTCCTAATCCGCGCACTTCGCCCGCGACCTGGACCAACCCTCTTTGGCAAAGAACTGCTCAACTCACCTCGCGGGCCGCCGCACGGCCCGCCGTACGGCCCGAGAAGAGACAGCCGCCGAGGAAGGTGCCTTCGAGCGAGCGGTAGCCGTGCACTCCCCCACCGCCGAATCCGGCGGCCTCCCCGGCCGCGTACACGCCGGGAAGCGGTTCGCCGCCCTCGGTCAGGACGCGCGAGGAGAGGTCGGTCTCCAGGCCGCCGAGCGTCTTGCGCGTGAGGATGTTGAGGCGTACGGCGATGAGGGGGCCCGCCTTGGGGTCCAGGACCCGGTGCGGGGCCGCTGCCCTGATGAGGCGGTCGCCGAGGAACTTGCGGGCGCCCCGGATGGCGGTCACCTGGAGGTCCTTGGTGAAGGGGTTGGCGATCTCGCGGTCGCGGGCGATGAGGGTACGGCGCAGCGCGGCCTCGTCGATGAGGGGCTCCTTGGTGAGCGCGTTCATGCCGCGCACCAGCGCGCCGAGCTCCCTCTCCACCACGAAGTCCACGCCGTGGTCCATGAACGCCTTGACGGGGCCCGGCACTTCGGACCGCGCCCGGTCGATGACGCCGCGCACCGACTTGCCGGTCAGATCGGGGTTCTGCTCGGAGCCGCTGAGCGTGAACTCCTTGCCGATGATGCGCTGGTTGAGGACGAACCAGGTGTAGTCGTACCCGGTGCTCATGATGTGGTGCAGCGTGCCGAGGGTGTCGAAGCCGGGGAAGAGCGGCACGGGCAGGCGGTCGCCGCGGGCGTCCAGCCACAGGGATGAGGGGCCGGGCAGGATGCGGATGCCGTGCCGGTCCCAGATGGGGTTCCAGTTCTCGATGCCCTCGGTGTAGTGCCACATGCGGTCGCGGTTGATGAGGTGCGCCCCGGCGTCCTCGGCGATGCCGAGCATCTTGCCGTCCACGTGCGCGGGCACCCCGGAGATCATCTTCTCGGGCGGGGTGCCGAGCCGCTCCGGCCAGTTGGCGCGTACGAGGTCGTGGTTGCCGCCGATGCCGCCCGAGGTGACGATCACCGCCTGGGCCCTGAACTCGAAGGTCCCGGCGACCTCGCGGCCGCTGGCCCTGCCCCGCTCGGTGTCCGAGGGCTCAAGGACCTCGCCGCTGACGGTGTCGACGGTGCCCGCGCTGCGCGAGAGCCCGGTGACGCGGTGGCGGAACCTCAGCTGGACGAGGCCGCGCGCGACCCCGGCGCGCACTCGCCGCACGAACGGCGCGAGCAGCCCCGGGCCCGTCCCCCAGGTGATGTGGAAGCGCGGCACGGAGTTCCCGTGGCCCTGCGCGTCGTAGCCGCCGCGCTCGGCCCAGCCGACGACCGGGAAGAACCGCACGCCCTGCCCGTGCAGCCAGGACCGCTTCTCACCGGCCGCGAAGTCGACGTACGCCTCGGCCCACTCGCGCGGCCAGTGGTCCTCGGGACGGTCGAAGGCCGCCGTCCCCATCCAGTCCTGGAGGGCCAGCGCGTGGGAGTCCTTGATCCGCATCCGCCGCTGCTCGGGCGAGTCCACGAAGAAGAGCCCGCCGAAGGACCAGTGCGCCTGACCGCCGATGGACTGCTCGGGCTCCTGGTCGACGAGGATGACCCGGCGTCCCGCGTCGACGAGTTCCGCGGTGGCCGCGAGCCCGGCGAGTCCCGCCCCGATCACGATCACATCTGCGTCGTACGCCATAAGGGGTCGTCCTCCTCGACAGGGCCCGCGAAGTTACCGGTGGGTCAGATCCTGGATAGCGGAGTGCCGCACGTCAACCGGCCGAGCGGGGGAGATTGCCCGACGGGCATGGCCCCTCGCTTTTAATAATGGCCAGCATTACAGTGTGCCCATGGCCAGGACATCAGGTCCCGAGACCCGGGAGAAGCTCCTCCGCGCCGCCGAGGAGGTCTTCGCCGCGCAGGGCGTCGACGGCGCCCAACTGCGGGACATCGTCCGGCTCGCGGGGCAGAGCAACCCCTCCGCCGTGCAGTACCACTTCGGCTCGCGCGGCGGCCTCCTCGACGCCGTGATGGCGGCGCGCCAGGAGCGCACGGAGCGGGTGCTCGCCACCGAACTGGAGCGTGCCGAACTGGAGCGTGCCGAGCTGAAGCGTGCCGAACTGAAGCGTGCCGAACTGGAGCGCGCCGGGCTGAAGCGCGCCGCGGACACCGCGGCGGACCTGCGCGCGCTGCTCACCGCCCTGGTCACCGCCGAGGCCACCGAGCTGCGCACCGAACGCGGCCGCCGCTGCCTGCGGATCTCCGCGCAGCTGAGCCACGAGAGCGGTGTGCGCGGCCGTTCCCCGCACCCGACCATCGACGGCACCGTCTACTGGGAGCTGATCGGGAGGCTGGAGGACCGCCTCGCCGCCGGTCTGCCGGAGCCGGTCCGTCTGGAACGGCTCGACCTCGCCCTGACGATGATCGGCGCCGCGATGGGCGACCGCGCCCGCCAATACCTGGCCGGTACCACCCCCCTGACCGGCGAGGACCTCTTCCTCGCCGACCTCGTCGAGACCACCGCGGCGCTGCTGCGGGCCCCGCTTCCCCCTCTTGCCCTTGCTCCCGCCCCTGGAGAGACGACATGACCGAGCACGACCTCACCGGCAGGACCATCGTCATCACCGGCGCCGCCCGCGGCCTCGGTGCCGAGGCCGCCCGCCAGGCGGTCGCCGCCGGGGCGAACGTCGTCCTGACCGACGTGCTCGACGAGGAGGGCGCAGCCACCGCCGCCGGGCTGGGCGAGCGCGCCCGCTTCGCGCACCACGACGTGACGTCCGAGGAGGACTGGCGGCGCGTCGCCGAGCTGGCGGTCGCCGAGTTCGGCGGCATCCACGGCCTGGTGAACAACGCCGGGATATCGGCCGGCCAGTTCCTGGAGTCGGAGTCCGTCGAGCACTTCCGCAAGGTCGTCGACATCAACCTCACCGGCGTCTTCATCGGCATGAAGACCGTGGTCCCCGCCATGAAGGAGGCCGGCGGCGGCTCGATCGTCAACATCTCCTCGGCGGCGGGCCTGATGGGCCTCGCGCTCACCGCCGGGTACGGCGCCTCCAAGTGGGGCGTGCGCGGCCTCACGAAGATCGGCGCGGTGGAGCTGGGCACCGCCCGCATCCGCGTCAACTCCGTCCACCCCGGCATGACGTACACCCCCATGACCGCCGAGGTCGGCATCGAGAGGGGCGAGGGCGGGTACCCCAACACCCCGATGGGCCGGGTCGGCGAGCCGCACGAGATCGCGGCCGCCATGGTCTTCCTGCTCTCGGACGCCGCGTCGTACGTGACGGGCGCGGAGCTCGCCGTCGACGGCGGCTGGACGGCGGGGCCCACCGTGAAGTACGTCATGGGCCAGTGATCACCATGGGGTTGGATGGGCGGCATGACTGATGCCGCCGTCGGACGAGCCGACCCCCGCGAAGAGATCCTGACCGTCGTCGACGAGAACGACGAGGTCGTCGGCGCGGCCCCGCGCGGTGAGGTGTACGCGCGCGGCCTGCGCCACCGCTGTGTGTTCATCCAGGCGCGCGACGCCGAGGGCCGCGTCTTCGTGCACCGCCGCACCCCGGTCAAGCTGGTCTTTCCTTCCCTGTACGACATGTTCGTGGGCGGTGTGGTCGGGGCGGACGAGTCGTACGACGACGCGGCGCTGCGCGAGGCGGAGGAAGAGCTGGGTGTACGGGGGCTCCCGCGCCCCACACCGCTCTTCAAGTTCCTCTACGACGACGGCGCCGGGCACTCCTGGTGGTCGTACCTCTACGAAGTGCGCTGCGAGCTGCCGGTGAATCCGCAGGCCGAAGAGGTCGCCTGGCACTCCTTCCTCACCGACGACGAGCTGGAGCGCAAGCTCGGCGTGTGGGAGTGGGTGCCGGACGGGCTCGATGCCTACCACCGTCTGAGGGCCTTCCGCGCGAGCTGATCACCACGGCTTAGGGTGCGGCCGTGAGCAATTTCGTACAGAGCCTGAGGCTGTGGTTCGCGCCCGAGCGCATCCGCGAGGAGGGCGACACCCCCGACTACCGCTTCTCGCTCGCCAATGAACGCACCTTCCTGGCCTGGCTGCGCACCGCGCTCGCGCTGATCGGCGGCGGCTTCGCCGTGGACCAGTTCCTGCCGGACCTGCGCTGGGGCTGGCGGATCGGGCTCGCACTTGCGCTGCTCGCCGCGGGCGTCCTGTGCTCGCTGCGGGCGGTCAACCACTGGGTGCGCTGCGAGCAGGCCATGCGGCGCGGCGAGGATCTGCCCGTCGGCCGCTTTCCGACGGTGCTGAGCCTGGTGGTCGCGGTGGTCGCGCTCGCCATGGTGGTGGTCGTGCTCTTCGGGTGGGAGGGATGACGGAGCCCGAACAGGTCCGTGATCCCGGGCTCCAGCCGGAGCGGACGCGGCTCGCGTGGCGGCGTACGACGTTGTCCTGCACGGTCGCGGCGGTCCTCGCCGGGCGCGCGGTGCTGCATCAGGGGCTCACCGCGTCCGGCGTCCTGGTCTGCGCCCTGTGTCTGCTGCTCTGGCTCGGTTTCCTGGCGGTCGCGCACCGCAGGATGGTCGCGCTGACCGCCCGCAGGCCCCGGACGCTCGGGGTGCGGGGCGCGTGGGCGGCGGCCCTGTGCACGCTCGCGCTCGCCGTGTGCGCCGCGGCGATGGTGGTCTGAGCGATCAGTCCGCCCTGCCCGGTCGAGCGATCAACCCCCTGCCCCGGTCGAGCGGTCAGTCCCCCCAGTCCACCCTGACGACGACCTTGCCCCGGGTGCGGCCCTCCTGGCTCAGCCGGTGCGCCTCGGCGGCCCGCTCCAGCGGGAACGTCTCGTCGACGTGCACCGTCACCACGCCCTGCTCCACCAGCTCGGTCAGCCGACCCAGATCGGCCGCGTCGGGACGTACGAAGCAGTAGCGGCCGCCCAGGCCGATCACCCCGCCGTCCGCGATGGACGCCAGCCGTCCGCCCTCCGCGAGGAGCTCGACGGACGCCCTGAGAGTGTCACCGCCGACGGTGTCGAACGCCGCGTCGACGCCCTCGGGAGCCAGGCCGCGGACCCGCTCGACGAGTCCCTCCCCGTACGTCACCGGCTCCGCGCCCAGCTCGCGCAGGTAGTCGTGGTTGCGCTCGCTGGCGGTGCCGATGACGCGGGCGCCCGCGTGCCGGGCGAGCTGCACCGCGATGGAGCCGACGCCGCCGGCCGCCGCGTGCACGAGGACGGTGTCGCCCTCCTTGACCTCAAGCGCCTCCTCGATCACCTGGTAGGCGGTGAGCCCGGCGAGCGGCAGGCCCGCGGCCTCCTCGAAGGAGAGGTTGCGCGGCTTGCGGGCGAGGGTGCGCACGGGGGCGGCGACGTATTCGGCGAAGGTGCCGCGCGAGAGGAAGTCCTCGCGTACGTACCCGATGACCTCGTCGCCGACGGCGAACTCCGGGACGGAGGCGCCCGGCTGGACCACCACTCCGGCGACGTCCCAGCCCGGGATCACGGGGAAGACCGCGTCGAGGGCCCCGTCGAGGTGGCCCTCGCGGCACTTCCAGTCGACGGGGTTCACGGCGGCGGCCCGCACCTTCACCAGGACGGAGTCGGGGCCGACCTTGGGGTCGCGCACCTCGCCGTACTCAAGGACTTCGGGTCCGCCGTAGCGGTGGTAGCTGATCGCCTTCATGGGTCGCCTTCCCGGAGGACAGGGAAACATCGACAAGACTTGCATAACGGGATCAAAGGGGCATCGGGGGCTAGCCTGAGAGGGTCAGTCCTCCTCCCCGCAGTCACAGAAGGTGCGCGCCATGACCACGCTCCACCACGAACACCCGGTGCACGACCACATCCATGGCCCGGCCTGCGGCCATCCCGAGGTCCCGCACGGCGACCATGTCGACTACGCGCACGACGGTCATCTGCACCGGCTCCACTCCGACCACTACGACGAGTGCGAGCCGACCGGCCATATGGCCCACCGGGGTCACGACCACGCGCACGGTGACGGCTGCGGGCATGACGCCGTCACGCATGGCGATCATGTGGACTACGTCCACGACGGGCATCGGCATGCCGCCCATGACGGGCACTGGGACGATCACTGATCGGTCCGACCGCCTACGTCAGAGCTCCGCGCCCCTTAGGGCGCGGGGCCTCTGGACGGCATACCGACTGGTCGGCATCATGGGGTGGCACGCCACCGCCACGCCGATCAGGAGCGAAGATGAGCTCAGACCATCCGCCGGGCCTCGACCTCGACCAGTTGCGCGGCCACCTCGACCGCGAGCGGCCAGGGCTGGCCGGCGGGCCGCTCACTGCCCGGCTGATCGAGGGCGGCCGGTCCAATCTGACGTACGCCGTGACGGACGGCGCCGCGCGCTGGGTCGTGCGGCGGCCCCCGCTCGGCCACGTACTGGCCACCGCGCACGACATGAAGCGCGAGCACCGGGTGATCGCGGCCCTGCATCCGACGGACGTGCCGGTGCCCGCGCCGGTCCTGCTCTGCGAGGACGACTCCGTCCTCGGGGCGCCCTTCTACGTCATGGAGTTCGTGGACGGGACGCCGTACCGCACCGCCGAGGAGCTGGCGCCGCTCGGCCCCGAGCGCACCCGCGCCGCGGTGCTCGGTCTTCTCGACACGCTCGTCGACCTGCACTCCGTGGACCCCGCGGCGGTCGGGCTCGGCGACTTCGGGCGGCCCGACGGCTTCCTCGACCGGCAGCTGCGCCGCTGGGGCAAGCAGCTGGACGCGTCCCGCGACCGCGACCTCGCCGGCGTCGACGAGCTGCACGCGGCGCTCGGGCGCTCCCTGCCCACCTCGCCCGCGCCGACCGTCATCCACGGCGACTACCGCCTGGACAACGTCCTGATCGGCGACGACGACCGGATCCAGGCCATCCTCGACTGGGAGATGTCCACGCTCGGCGATCCGCTCACCGACCTGGGTCTGCTCGTGATGTACAGCGCGAAGCTGGAGGTGCCCGACTCCCCCGTCAGCACCACGGCGGGCGCGCCGGGCCACCCGGACCCCGCCGAGCTGATCGAACGGTACGCCGCGCGCTCGGGGCGCGACGTGTCGGCCGTCTCCTGGTACACCGCCTTCGCGTGGTTCAAGCTCGCCGTGATCCTGGAGGGCATCCACTACCGCTACACGCTCGGCCAGACGGTCGGCGCGGGCTTCGACCGGATCGGCGAACTCGTACCCGTGTTCATCGAGCACGGCCTCACCACCCTCCAGGAAGGCTGACCCGTTCATGGACTTCGCGTTCGACGCACGCACCGAGGAACTCCGCGCCAAGCTGCTCGCCTTCATGGACGAGTACGTCCATCCGGCGGAGGCCGTCGCCGATCAGCAGCGCGCCGGCCTGGCCTCTCCGTGGGACACCCCGGCCGTGGTCGAGGAGTTGAAGGCCGAGGCCCGCCGCCAGGGCCTGTGGAACCTCTTCCTTCCCGACCCCGAGCACGGCGCCGGGCTCACCAATCTCCAGTACGCGCCGCTCGCCGAGATAACCGGCCGCTCCCCGCAGCTGGCGCCCACCGCGCTGAACTGCGCGGCCCCGGACACCGGCAACATGGAGGTGCTCGCGCAGTTCGGCAGCGAGGAGCAGAAGAAGCGGTGGCTCCGGCCGCTGCTGGCCGGTGAGATCCGCTCGGCGTTCGCGATGACCGAGCCGGAGGTGGCCTCCTCCGACGCCACGAACATCACGACGCTCATCGAGCGCTCCCCGGACGGCTCCGAGTACGTCATCACCGGCCGCAAGTGGTACATCTCCGGGGCGATGAACCCCGACTGCGAGATCTTCATCGTGATGGGCAAGACCGACCCGGACGGCTCCGACATCCGCCGCCAGCAGTCCATGGTGCTCGTCCCCCGCGACACCCCGGGCCTCGAGGTCCGGCGCGCCATGCGGGTGTACGGATACGAGGATCACTACCACGGCGGCCACGCGGAGGTCGTCTTCGACCACGTCCGGGTGCCCGCCTCGAACCTGATCGGCGAGGAGGGCGGCGGCTTCGCCATCGCGCAGGCGCGGCTCGGGCCCGGCCGCATCCACCACTGCATGCGGCTGATCGGCATGGCCGAGCGGGCCATCGAGCTGATGTGCGAGCGGGCGGTTTCGCGTACGGCGTTCGGGAAGCCGCTGGCCCAGCAGGGCGTCGTACAGGAGTGGATCGCGGACGCGCGGGTCGCGGTCGAACAGCTGCGGCTGCTCGTCCTGAAGACCGCCTGGCTGATGGACACCGTCGGCAACCGGGGTGCCCATACCGAGATCCAGGCCATCAAGATCGCGACCCCGCGGGCGGTGGTCGACATCCTCGACCGGGCCGTGCAACTGCATGGTGCGGGCGGCGTCAGCCAGGACTTCCCGCTGGCCGAACTGTGGGCGGCGGCGCGGACGCTGCGCCTGGCGGACGGTCCCGACGAGGTGCATCAGCGGTCCCTGGCGCGGCGGGAGTTGAAGAAGTACCTCTGAAGTACCTCTGTAGTACCTCTGAGGGTTCCGTGCGCCCCGTACGCCCCGTGCGTCCTTCTCCACGCCCCTTCTGATGTGGTCCTCCCGGCGTACCATCGCATACGCCGGGAGGGCGACATGACCGATTCAGCACATGCGGCACTGGAGCGCCTCGTCGTGGGTCAGGCCCAGGCGGTCATGGCCCTGAGCCGCCTCATCGACATGCACTTCTCGTGGTTCGACATGCCGGACCCCCAGCACCGGCCGCCGAACGCGCTCATCATCGGCCCGACCGGCACGGGCAAGACGCACGCCATCAAGGTGGCCGCCGACGCGCTCAGGATTCCCTGCCTGGTGGTGGACTCCACGCGCCTGGTGAGCACGGGCAGTTCGACGAACCTCACCCTTGAGGACATCCTGCAGTCGCTCGTGAAACGCGCCCGCCCGATGTCCGGGGGCAACGCTCCGGAGGACGTCGCGGCCCGCGGGATCATCTTCCTCGACGAGTTCGACAAGCTGCGCTACACCAAGGCCACCGACGACACCGCGGCGGTCCAGCGACGGCTGCTGCAGTTCATCGAGGGCGACAGCCTCGACCTGGCGCCCGGCGAGTACGACACCCCACGCGACCTGGACACACAGGGAATCCTGTTCATCGCGGCCGGCGCGTTCAGCAACATCCAGAGCGTCAAGCACAAACGCGGGGGCACCGTCTGGGGGGATCTCATCAGGCCCGAGGACGTGCACCGGTACGGCTTCCTGGAGGAGCTCGCCGCCCGCCTCCCGATCATCATCCGCTTCGACGAGCTCGACGCGGAGGACCTGCGCGAGATCCTCGACCGGGACGAGGTGTCGCCGCTGAAGTTCTACCGCGAGTACTTCAGCCGGCACGGATTCCAGCTGGACATCGCGCCCGAGGCGCAGATCGAGATCGCCAAGGCCGCCGCCGAGTCGAAGCTCGGCGCGCGCGGCCTGCACCAGGAGCTGTTCCCCGTCCTCAACGACCTCGCCAATCAGCTGATCCCCGCCGACTCCACCGCGCGCGACACCCCACCGCACACGCGTTTCGAGGTGACATCGACGATCCACCGTCAGCTGAAGAGCGGCAGCTTCGAGCTGCAGCCCGAGCACCTGAACCTCATCGACCGGCCAGTGACGGAGCCCGATCTGTGAACGACGAACTGGAGCGCGCCCTGCGCGACCGCAACTACGCGGGCGTCTTCCTCGACCAGGTGACGTGGGAGGACTTCTGCACCGGATTCACCGAGTTCGTGGGGAACATCCGGGGGTTCACCTTCGAGGCCATCCTCTCCGGTGTGGGGCGATGGGCGAATCTCATCGACGCGAGCCGAGTGGCGCTCCGGCTGCACGGCGCCATCGAGGAGGCGCTCATCGAGGCGCGGTTCGCCAACATCCCGAACCTGGAGACGAACATCAACGACGAGCGTCTCAACTTCCAGTTCCGGGACACCGACTACGCCTTCGGCCTGGATCTCTACGGTGACGGACGCATCCAGATCAGCCGCCCCGGATCCACCCTGCGCACGTTCCACCGCTGGTACACGCACTTCATGCCCGCCGTGCCCGGCATTCTCATCAAGGCCATCGCCGCCTTCGACGCGGAGCTCCACCGGACCCTGGAGGGCAACGACAGCGGACCGGTGGCGGCCGACGAGATCGAGCAGCGGGTGAAGCTGCTCACCGCCTCCTTCGCCTTCGACGTCGTCTGCCACAACTTCCGCCCGCACCGCGAGCGCGACCGGCAGGTCCGCAATCTCGACGTCATGATGAAGAACATCGCGATCCGGCTGCCCGGCGCGGACGGCCGTATCGACCGCGGCGCCGACGGCGCCCCGCACCACAGGGACTTCGGCAGCTACGGCCGCATGGACTACCGGGTGAGCCGCACGCACCCGGTCCGCGAGGGCATCGTCCAGCAGCTCCAGGTCATGGCGCCCTCGGCCTCCGACTGGAGCGGCCTGTTCTTCCAACTTGCGTACAGCGGGGCGGACTACGGCTCCGACGCGCAGGGGGAGCGCGTCCGTATCGACTCGCAGTACTTCCTCCAACCCGCCGCCGGAGCCGACGCCTACATCTCGTTCTTCCGCGACATCGGGCTCAGAGGGTTCGTCCACTCCGTCACCGAGGGGCACGACTTCGACACCACGTCGGGAAGCCTCGCCTGACGGAAGGCGGGAGAGACGGGAGAGATTCGGGAAAGGACGCGACAGCCATGGCGCAGAACCCGACCGACAGCCTCCTGCGCACATCCCGGGGCGCGGACCATCCGCACCGGGTCGCGATGGGCCTCGCCGACGACGCCGTGCAGCGCTGCGAGGTCCTCCAGCCGTTGATCGTCTTCGGCCCGCAGCGCAGCGGCAAGACCACGAGCGTCGTCATCCCCGCGGTCCTGGAGTGGGCCGGCCCCTGCCTGGTCACCTCGGTGCGGTTCGACGTGGTCGCCGCCACCCTCGAACACCGCAGCTCGCTCGGTGACGTGTTCATCTTCGACCCGGCCGGGCTCACCGAGTCCATCGGGCAGCGGTTCGCGGCGCACTGCGTGGGATGGAGCCCCCTGGACTCGATCACGGTCTGGGACGACGCGGTGCGCCAGGCGGACGCGCTCTCCAACGGCACCGACTTCAAGAGCGTCACCAACGGCGACTTCTGGTCCAGCCAGGCACGGCTGCTGCTCACCCCGCTGCTGTTCGCCGCGGCACGCACCGGCGGCACCATGGGTGACGTACTGGAATGGCTCGGGATGAACGCGGCGGAGCTGGTGGACGTCCTGGCGGAGCGGCGTCTGCTGCTGAACAGCGAACGGGAGTCCAGCGGCTGGCGCCGCTGCCTGGGCCGTCTGATCAACTACGAGAACTACGACAGCACCACCTACGGCTCCATCTGCGCCACGGCCGCGACGACCCTGGAGGCGTTCGCGCTCGAAGGTGTCGACCGGCGCTGCGCCCAGACCAGGCGCCTGTCGCTCCAGACGCTCCTCGACGGCGGCCGCCACACGCTGTTCCTGTGCGCACCGCCCCATCAGCAGCGCCAGTTCATGCCGTTGTTCACCGCCCTGGCCCGGCAGGTCGTCAACGAGACGATCGACCGCAACGGCAGGCCGGACAAGAAGGACGGCCAGGGCGTCATCGAGGTCCCCCTCATGCTCTGCCTCGACGAGGCGGGGAACATCGCCAAACTCGACGACCTGGACACGTTCGCCACGACGGCGGCCGGCAGCGGCATCCAGCTGATCTCCGTCTTTCACGACATGAGCCAGTTGTACGCGACCTACGGCGAGGACCGCGGCGCGCTCATCGTCAACAACCACCGGGGCAAACTGTTCCTGCCCGGCAACAGCGACACCCGTACCGGCGTCTTCCTCCACGAACAGCTGGCGACGTCGGACGTACGCCGCCACAAGCGCCGCGGCTGGGACCGCTCCGACCTGCGCGAGATGTCGGCCAAGTCCGCGCTGTGCCTGTACGGCGGGCTGCAGCCCGAGCTGCTCGACCTGCGGCGCTGGAAGGACGATCCGGCGCTCAACGGCCTCGTCGAGGCGGCGCGCGCCGCCTACCGCATGCCGGCGGCGGGAGCGCCGCCCCCGCCGCCGCCCGCGAGCGCCTCCGAGCCCGAGTCCGCCGCCACCCGTGAGGAGCTGGTGCGACTGCGGGACTTCGTCCTGGACATCATCGAGCGGCACGACCTCGACAGCTCGGTCCTCTCGTGCTGGTACGCGCACCGCGGCGTCATCGACGAGCTGCTCGCCCTCAAGACGGCCAAGGGGGCCAGCGCGGCCGTCGACTGGTACTACATGCTGGACAATTCCGCACGGCGCATCGCGCTGCTGCTGCGCCGCTGCCGGGCGGGCCATGTGCCGACGGCCGCGCACCGGGCCCGCGAGGAGCATCGCGAGCAGATCGACCGGGTGATCGCGGCACTGCCCGCGCCCGTGCCTCCCCCGCCACCACCCGACGGGGACATCCCCTTCTGAAGGGACGGGCCGCCTCAGGCCGTCGGGGCGGCCAGCCCCGGATAGCTCCGGCGGCGCTTGGCGACGGAGCCACGGACGACGTCCAGTTCCCGCAGGGTCAGCCGGGACGCTTCGCCGACATCGAAGACCGTGATCTCACGCGCCCAGGTGTGGGTGTCCAGGACGTCACCGCCCAGGTCCTCGGCCAGGACCTCGATGGTGTGCTGCCAACGCCCGCGCTCCGCC
The DNA here is from genome assembly GCF_053589195.1 of Streptomyces sp. NPDC003379. Lineage (NCBI taxonomy): Bacteria > Bacillati > Actinomycetota > Actinomycetes > Kitasatosporales > Streptomycetaceae > Streptomyces > Streptomyces sp. NPDC003379. The sequence goes on from NZ_JBSFRK010000012.1 coordinate 79,870, forward strand.
TGCCAGTCGCCCACCGCGCACTCGTGCTCGTGGAGGAAGGTGTGCTCCACGGACGGCGAGATGCGCACGTCCTCGGTGCCGGACGGCGTGAGCGGGTAGCGCACCACGACGGGTTCCGTCCCCCAGTTCTTCACGACCCAGCGGGTCGCCAGGCGCACGGCCAGGCCGGGCGGCCCTTCCGGGACGGGTGTGCCGGGCCGGATCGTGGTGGTGCGCCCGTTGCTGACCAGGCACGCCGTCCAGGTGTCGAAGGTGACGCTCACCCGGGGCGCGGACTGGTCGAGGCGGGCGCGCACGGCCTCGCGGTACGTGTCCAGGGCGTTGCTGTACTCCCTGCGCCACGCCTCGTTCTGGGCCCGCGCCTCGCCGCGCATCTGGGCGAGCTGGTCCTGGCCCGCCTTGAACACCGCCCAGGTGAAGATGACGAACGCCACGTTCGCGCCGGCCACCACGGCGTTCACGAGGTTGCCGCCGAGGTTGCTGTCGCTGAAGGGCACCACCAGGCCGATCAGCAGCACCAGCGCGGCGCCGCCGAGCACGGCGGCCCACCGGGTGACGGCACGCTGCCACGGGTCGGGCCCCGGTGGTGGACTCACGGCCGCAGCGCCCTCAGCAGCAGGTCCGCCAGGTGGTCCGCGACCTGTCGCGGGGTGAGGGGGCCCTCCGGGCGGTACCAGGTGGACAGGTGGTGGACGGAGCCGAAGTGGTAGTCCACCACCAGGTCCGCCGGGGTCGCCGTGGAGAAGACGCCGGACTCCTGGCCCTCCTCGATCAGGGCCCGGAACCGCTCGTGGTAGCGGCGCCGCTCGGCGCGTACCTGTTTGTTCTTCTCGGGGCCGAGGTGGTGCATGGAGCGGAAGAAGATCGAGGCGTCGTCGAGGTTGTCGATGGTGGTGACCACGACGTCCGCGGCGGCGTCGCGGACCCGCCGCTCGACCGGGGCCTTCGCGTCCGCGATGGCGTCGAGCCGCTCCTGCTGGACGCGGAGCATACGGGCGTAGACCTCGTGCAGCAGGTCGTCCTTGGAGCCGAAGTAGTGGTAGAGCGCGCCCTTGGTGACGCCGGCCGCCTCCACGATCTCCTGCACCGAGGTGCGGTCGTAGCCCCGGTCGGCGAAGAGCCGGGTGGCGGCGGCCAGCAGCCGCTGCGGGACGGGCGTGCCGTCACCGTCCGTCGTCCTGGCCACTGCCGCCACCTGCCTTTCGTGTCACTGACTGTTCTGTGCGCGGGAACGCAGCTCCCGCCGGAGGATCTTCCCACTTGTCGTCTTCGGCAACTCCGCCAGGATCTCGACCTCGCGCGGGTACTTGTACGCGGCGAGCCGCTCCTTGCAGTACGCGGTCAGCTCCTCCGCACCGGTCCCACTGCCCGGACGCAGACTGACGTACGCCTTGACGCTCTCCCCGCGGTAGCTGTCGGGCACCCCGACGACGGCCGCCTCGCGCACGGTCGGGTGGGAGTAGAGGACGTCCTCGACCTCGCGCGGCCAGACCTTGAAGCCGGAGGCGTTGATCATGTCCTTCTTGCGGTCGACGACGTAGAGCCAGCCGGCCGGGTCCATGAAACCGATGTCCCCGGTGCGCAGTTCGCCGTCGGGGAACGCCTCGGCGGTGGCGTCGGGGCGCCGCCAGTAGCCGGGGACGACCTGGGGGCCGCGTACGACGATCTCGCCGTGCTCCCCGAAGGGAACCTCCCGGCCGGAGTCGTCCAGGACGCGTACGACCGTCTCGGGGCCCGGCACGCCGACGGCGAGGGTCCCCGAGACCGGGTCGACGGGCGCCTCCTGGCCCGGCGGTACGGAGGCGCAGGGCGCGGTGCACTCGGTGAGGCCGTAGCCGTTGTGGAGGTAGGGCCCGAAGGCCGCGCGGAACTTCTCCACGAGGGCCGGGGGCAGCGGCGCGCCGCCCGAGGAGATCAGTACGAAGGAGTCGAAGTGGGCGCGGGTGACGGAGGGGTGGGCGGCCAGGGCCATGAAGGCCGTGGACGGGCCGACCGTGTACGCGGGGCGGTGCTCGGCGAAGGCGTCGAGGACCACCCCGGCCTCGAAGCGGTAGGCGAGCGCGAGGGTGCCCGCGTTGGCGATGCACCCCGCGACCTGCGCGACCATGCCGGTGATGTGGAAGAGCGGCGCCATCGCGAAGTAGCAGGCGCCCTGCGGGATTCCGGAGCCGGTGCGCTGGCGTTCCGCGTTGTAGGTGATGTTGCGGTGGGTGTTCATGGCGCCCTTGGGGGTGCCGCTGGTGCCCGACGTGTAGCTGATGAGCGCCACGTCCGAGGGGCCGAGTCCGCGGCCGTCGGGGGCGGGGAGCCCTTGGCGGGCGACCGCCAGCAGGTCGTCGGCGTCGGCGGCGACGGGCAGGCGCTCGAAGTCCAGGACCCGGGTGTCGCCGCGGGTCTGGAGGTCGAGCTGGCAGGCGGTGAGCACCACCCGCACCGGCGAGTCCGCCGCCGTGTCGCGCAGATACGTCTCCCAGGCGCGGTCCGCGCAGATCAGCGCGGTCACGTCGGCGTCGGCGAGGACGTGACCGACCTCCGCCGACTTGTACATGGGGTTGACCGGCACCACCGTCGCGCCCGCCTTCCACGCGCCGAGGAGCGCGAGCACGAAGTGCGGGGTGTTCTGGAGCAGGATCGCGACGCGGTCGCCCCGTGCGACGCCGCGCGCGGCCAGGTGTCCGGCGACCGAGTCGCTGAGGGCGTCGGTCTCGCGGTAGCTCAGGCGGCCGTCGAAGTAGGCGAGGGCGGTGTGCTCGGGGGCGCGGGCGACGGCGTCACGGAAGGCGTGGACCATGGACGGGGCGGGGTTCACGGGGCCGCGCTGGGCGTCGTTGAGGCGGGCGAGCCAGGGCTTGGCCGCGTAGAGCGAGCCGATCGGGGCCTCGGGGGACTTGGTCACCGCTGCGTCGCCTCCCACTTCTGCTGGATGTGGTTCATGCCGGTCAGCCACTTGTCGGGGGTGGCGGCGCGCGCCTCGTAGTACGCGGCGACCTCGGGGTGCGGCAGGATCAGGAAGCGGTCCTCGGCCATGCCCGCGAAGAGGGCGGCCGCGACGTCCTCAGGTTCGATCGCGGTGGGCGTGAGCACGAGGTCGCCCGCGGTGCCGGTGGCGGCGAGCATGTCGGTGCGCACGCCCTGCGGGCAGATCGCGTGGACCTTGAGGCCGCGGTGGCGGTAGGTGAGCGAGAGCCACTCGGCGAAGGCGTACGCGCCGTGCTTGGAAACGCTGTAGGGGGCGGCGCCGATCATGGTGAGCAGCCCGGCCGCGGAGACGGTCGATATGAATCGCCCGCCGCCGCGCTCCAGCCAGCCGGGCAGCAGTGCCTGCGCCGCCCGTACGTGCGCCATGACGTTGACGTCCCAGGCCGCGGCCCAGACCTCCTCGGGCGCGGCCTCGCTGCCGCCGGAGCCGAGCCCGGCGTTGGCGCAGTACACGTCGACGGTGCCGCCGAGCGCCTCGGTGGCCCGCGCCGCGATGCGTGAGGCGTCCCCGGGCACGGCGATGCCGCCCACCTCGTCGGCGACGGCCTCCGCCTTGGCTCCGTCCAGGTCGTTGACGACGACACGTGCCCCTTCGGCGGCGAAGCGGCGGGCGAGCGCGGCTCCGATCCCGCCGCCGGCGCCGGTGACGACTACTCCCTTGTCCTGCAGGGTCTCCACGACCGGTCTCCTTCGACCTCGGGCTCGACCACGGCTCGCGCGGCCCGTCTGTGACGGCAGACTAACCAGTCGGTATGTCGCGGCGAAAGGGGGCGGCCCCCGGGGAAGCGGGAGGCGCGGCGCCTCCGCCGCGCGGGGGAAGCGGATCATGCGCTGGTCTGATCCCTGCGCGTCGCGGATCCGAAACAGTGGCCCCATGTCCATCAGCACTTCCCGGCAGTCGACCGCGTCGAGAACGACAAGGGGCCGGACAGGGGACCATCTGTGACGATCTGGCTGATGTCGTTCCCGGCGTTCACGTGTGCGCTGGCGTTGTTCGCCCTGGTGGAGAGCGTGTGGCGGTGGTTCACGGGGCTGGGTCTGATCCCGTGGCTGCGCAGGCGCACGGGGCGGTCGCTGTCGAACATCGCCTTCGACGAGTTCACGGCGGTCGTGAACGGAAACAAGACGGCGGAGCTGGAGCAGCGGCGGGTGGAGCTGCTGCGACGGGACGACGAGAGCGACGGCGCACCGCCCCGCTCCCACGTCGACCTGACCCGGGGCACGGCGTTCATCGCGCTGCCCCGGGAAGCGAACCGTCCCGTGCCCCCGCCTCGGTGAGTGCGGGGAGCTGATCGTCCGGGCTACGCCCGGGCCCGCTCCCGCGTGACCCCGTGCAGGATCCGTGCCAGCTCGCGCGGCTGGGAGAACATCGGCCAGTGTCCGGTGTCCATCTCCACCAGGCGCCAGCGCTCGCTCTTGAGCAGCTCGGCCACGTCGTCCATCGGGTCCTCGCCGTCGAGCAGGCACTTGACGTACGTCGCGGGCAGCTCGCCGAGCGGGCGCTCCAGCACGGCGGGCTCCGTCAGCGTGGCGCCCGGATGCGGCGTCGCACCGCTCGCGAGCCGGGCGACCTGCTCGCTGCCGAGTCCCTGCCCGTCGAACCCGGCCGCGGTCAGGGGCGGCCAGCAGCCGTCGTTCTCGGCGAGCGCGTCCTCGAACACCGCCTGGCCCTGCCACCACAGGGACGCGAACGACTCGCCGTCGACGGGGACATTGGCGTCGACGAACACCACGTGGGCGAGCCGGTCGCCGATCCGCTCGGCGGCCTGCCCGACAGGGATGCCCGCGTAGCTGTGCCCGACCAGGACGACGTCGCGCAGACCGAGGCGTTCGACCTCGTCGACGATGTCCCGCACATGGGCCTGCCGGCCGACCGGTGCGTCCTGCTTGTCGGCGAGACCGGAGAGCGTCAGTGGGTGGGCGCCGTGCCCGGCCGCCCGCAGTTCCCGCGCCACGTCGTCCCACGCCCACGACCCGAGCCAGGCTCCGGCCACCAGTACGAAATCGGTCATGGTCCGAACGTACACGCCCACAACCATGGTGGGGCAGCCCCCACCGATGATCTGGGTGCCTGCCGGATGGTGGCGCCGCCCGGCCGTACGGAAACGTGCTCCCAGGTTGAGCCATGCGACGTCAAGGAGACACGACATGCCCCGCACGACACGGCGAAGGGTCCCGCTGCTGCTGGTCGCGGCGGCAGGGACGGCGGCGCTTCTGGCGCCCGGGGCCGCACACGCGGCGCCCCGCCCCGCGGACCCGCTCGCGGCGCTCGAACGCGCGGCCCATCCCCTGCGGTCGACCGACCCCGGCGGCGGCACGAAGGACCTGCGGCCCCTGGGCGCGATGGTCGGCGACGCCTCGGTGGTGGGCCTGGGCGAGGCGACCCACGGCTCGCACGAGTTCTTCACGATGAAGGAGCGGGTGTTCCGTCACCTCGTGGAGGAGAAGGGCTTCACCTCTTTCGCGCAGGAGGTCAGCTGGACGACCGGGCTGCGCTTCGACGCGTATGTGCGGGGCGGCGAGGGCGACGCCCGGGAGCTGGTCCACCGTGAACTGGTGAGGACGCCGTGGGACACCGAGGGGTACGTCCATCTGCTGCGCTGGATGCGCGCGTACAACGACAAGCACCCGGACCGCGAACTGCGCTTCATGGGCAATGACATCAACTACCCGGAGCTGGGCGCGGAGTTGTTCGACGGCGTACGGGACTACGTACGCGCCCACGAGCCCGACCTGCTGCCGAGGATCACGGAGTTGTACGCCCCCATCCGGAGGCTCGCGGACGGCGACGCCTACATGGCACGGCCGCTGGAGGAGCGGCGGAGGCCGGCGGGCAAGGCGCGGGAGGTCGTAGGTCTGCTGAAGGACCGTCGGCCTGAGGGCTCCGGCGACGCGTTCGCCTGGACGCTGCAACACGCCCGCTCCATCTCCCAGACCGCCTCCGTCTATGCCCTCCCCCTCGACACCACGCAGGGCGCGACCGACGCCATGCTCCACCGCGACCGCGTCATGGCCGCGAACACCGCCTGGTGGCAGCGGCACACCGGTACGAAGGTGCTGCTGTCGGCCCACAACGCCCATGTGGGGTACGAGAGTTTCGACCCGCGCTATCCGAAGATGCAGGGTGCCTTTCTGCGCGACCGGCTGGGCAAGCGGTACGCCAGCATCGGGTTCACCTTCGACCAAGGGGGGCTCATGGCGCAGAGCCCGGACTCGGAGGTGTGGAAGCCCCGTTCGCTGGGCGCGGCGACGCCCGGCATGAACGAGCACACGCTCGACAAGGTGCGGTACGACGACTACTTCCTGGACATGCGGACCACTCCCGCGGCGGCCAGGAAGTGGCTCGACAGGGCCAGGACGACACGGAGCATCGGAAACGTCCACCCGGACGGCCCCTACAAGATCAACCTCGCCCGTTCGCACGACATCCTCGTCCATCTGCACGAGGTCACGCCGGCCCACCGGCAGTGACACCGAGGCGGTCTCAGCCTCCGAGACAGGCCGTCCCAGGTATTGACTGCCCCCTACATCCACCGTGAGAGTGCCGCTCGTGCACAGCGAAGCGACAGCATCACAGAAGCAGCCGAAACAGCAGGTCCAGGACGCGCGGGACACACAGGACGCCGACAGCGGTCCCGAAAGCATGCGCCGGGTGGCCGTCGCGTCCTTCATCGGGACGGCCATCGAGTTCTACGACTTCTACATCTACGGCACGGCCGCCGCCCTCGTCCTGAACCAGGCGTTCTTCCCGACCCTGGACCCCGTCAACGCCACGCTGGCGTCGTTCTCCACGTACGCGGTGGCATTCGCGGCGCGGCCCATCGGCTCAGTGATCTTCGGGCACTTCGGCGACCGGGTGGGCCGCAAGTCCGTCCTGGTGGCCTCGCTGCTCCTGATGGGGCTCTCGACCGCCCTCGTCGGGCTCCTGCCCGGCTACGGCACGTGGGGCGTCTGGGCGCCGCTGCTGCTCATCCTGCTCCGCTTCCTCCAGGGCATCGGGCTCGGCGGCGAGTGGGGCGGGGCGGCGCTGCTCGCGGTGGAGCACGCGCCGAAGAAGAAGCGCGGACTGTACGCGGCCTTTCCCCAACTCGGCCCGTCCGTCGGGTTCTTCGCGGCGACCGGTGTCTTCTGGCTGCTCTCCTCCGTGCTGTCCGACGACGCGTTCCGCACCTGGGGCTGGCGCGTGCCGTTCCTGCTCTCCTTCCTGCTCGTCGGTGTCGGACTCTTCGTACGGCTGCGGATCAGCGAGACGCCGGTCTTCGCGAAGGTCATGGAGACGCAGGAGGCCAGCAAGGTCCCCACCCTCGACGTGCTCCGCCGCCACCCGCGCGAACTGCTGCTCGGCGCCGGCGGCATGGTCGTCGCGTACGGCCTCTTCTACACCGCCACGACGTACTGCCTCGCCTACGCCACCGGCACCCTGCACATCTCCCGCAACACCATGCTGGGCCTGTCGCTCGTGGCCTGCCTCTTCCTCGCGGCCGGCACCTGGCTCGCCGCGACGCGCTCCGACGGCGCGGGGCGGCGCAGGCTCGTCCTCGTGGGCACGGGGCTCGCGGCGGTGTGGGGGCTCGTGCTCTTCCCACTCCTGGACACCGGGCAGCCGGTGCTCATCGCGCTCGCCCTGGGCGGCGCGCTGTTCTGCATGGGCGTGGTCTACGGCCCGATGGGCGCCTATCTGCCGGAGCTGTTCGGCGCCAACGTGCGCTACTCGGGCGCCTCGCTCGCCTACAACCTGGGCGGTGTGCTCGGCGGCGCCGTCTCACCGCTGGTCGCGACCCGGTTGCAGTCGGCGTTCGGTTCCTCGTCGGTGGGCTGGTACGTGAGCGCGATGGCGGTCGTGTCCCTGCTCTGCGTCCTCGCGCTGCCGGAGACGCGGGACCGAGAACTGTCCTGAGCCGCGCGGAGTCTGGTCAGGCGGGCCCGGCCGCAGGACCATACCGGCGTGGAGCCCTACTGGGAATTGACCTTCGACGCCGACGGCGACGTCGACACCGAGCAGCGCGCGCGGCTGCTGTCCGGCACGGAGCGCGAGAGCGTCACCGACCTGCTGGTCTTCGCGCACGGCTGGAACAACGACAAGAAGGACGCCCGCAAGCTGTACCGGCGCTTCTTCGCCCCCTGTCAGGAGCTGGCCGGAGCGGGGGTGCGCCTCGGCTACGTCGGGCTGCTGTGGCCCGCCATCCGCTTCCCCGACGAGCCGATCCCCGACTTCGATCCCTCGGCCGCCGCCGCGGCCCCCGCGCCGCCCGGTGGTCCCGGTCTCGACGCGGCCACCCGGGAGGCGCTCGACCGCGCCTTCCCCGACCACGGCCCGACGCTCGACCGGATCGCCGAGCTGCTCGCGGAGCGCTCGGATGTCCCCTCCCGCGTCTACGAGTTCGGGCGGCACGTCCGTGAGCTGGTCTCCCTGCGTGAGACGAGCCCGGCCCGGAACCTGGGCGAGGACACCGGCGGGGGCGAGCCCGCCATGCTCACCGACGACGCGGTCCAGGTCTGCGAGGTGCTCGCCGCGGCCCGCGCCGACACCGGGCAGCCGGCGCTCTTCGGGGACCTGCGCGAGCGGGTGTGGGACGGCGCGCACGAGCTGCTGCGGCAGGGCACCTACTACGCGATGAAGCGGCGGGCGGGCGCGGTGGGCCAGCTGGGGCTCGGCCCCGCCATCGGCCTGCTCGCCGCCGACGTGTCCGGCATCAGGGTGCATCTGATCGGGCACAGCTTCGGCGCCCGGCTCGTCTCGTACGCGCTGCGCGGCATGCCCGCCGACGTACGCGCGGTGAAGTCGGTGACGCTGCTCCAAGGGGCCTTCTCGCACTACGCGTTCGCCGAGCGGCTGCCGCACGACCGGTCGCGCGGCGGCGCCCTGCACGGTGTGCAGCACCGCATCGACGGCCCCCTCATCTCCTGCCACTCGCGCCACGACGACGCCCTGGGGCGGCTCTATCCCCTGGCGTCGAAGCTGGCCGGTGACTCCACGAGCTTCCTGAACCTGTTCGAACGCTGGGGCGCCATCGGCTACGACGGCATCCGGGCGGTGGAGGACTGCAAGCGCGTCAAGCTGGGCGAGAAGCTGCCGACCAAGGGGTGTGTGAGCGTGGACGCGGCGTCGGTGGTGCGGCGCGGCGGTCCGCCCGCCGGCGCGCACAGCGACGTGTGCCATGAGGAACTGGCGCGTGCCGTGTTCGCCGCCGGGCGGATCGCCCTGGCCTAGATCCCTCCTCCGGCCCGGTGGCGGGGGAACTCGACGACCTGCTGGTACGTCGGGCGGTTCTGCCACTGGACCGGCTTGTGCGTGATGCCGCCGAGCGCGCGGTGAATGATCGCGTCCGCGCACCACTGGTCACCGGCCCTGCACGCGTCGTCGCCGGGGTAGACCTCGGTGGCGGGCTCGGCGACGGCCTGCGCGAGGGTGGCGAGGAGGGTGTCGCGGCACGCGTCGAGCTTGCCGTCGCCGCAGTAGGTGTCGGCCAGCTCACCCTTCACCGGCTGCCCGAGGACCTTGCGCAGGTCCTTGTCGGCGTAGCCCCACCAGCCGTACTGGAAGGCCGACCCGGCGTGCGCCCCCGTGGGCCCGTGGCCCGCGGAGGGTGCCTCGTCGGTGCTCAGCTGCGCGGTCAGGGCGTCGTACAGGTCCTTGCCCAGGCCCGGCTTGAACTCGGCCTCGATCAGCAGTGGCCACCAGGCGTCCATGACGCGTACGGCGTCGGGGTGGGCGTACGTCTTGGAACCCGCCGACGTCTGGTTGCGCCGCGCACCCGCCTTGCGCCAGGCATCCAACCGCTGTACGGCCTGGGAGAGTCGCGGGTCGGTGACCGGCTTGCTGCGCACCACCTTCAGCAGTTCGGGCAGCACCTGCTCACCGCGCAGATCGGTGACGGCCGCCTCGGACATGGCCTGCGTGAGCGCGGCGCGGGTGACGCCGCCCTCCTCGGTGAGCTTCTTGACCCGCCCGTCGAGCAGATCGCCGCGGTGCACGGCGCTGACTCCGAAGCCCGCCGTGCTGAAGTCCTTGGCCTGCTTGTTGTTCCAGGAGATGTAGTAGTCCTGGTTGACGGACTGGGGGTGTTCGGCGGGCGGGGTCCGCGCCGACGTGTTGTCCTCCGGGTCGAAGTCCCGCCACTCGTAAGCCTGTCGGCCTTCGACCGGCAGCGCGGGGTCGACGCTGTCGGCACGCTCGGGGTTGGCGCCGCTGTTGTAGTACGCGATGTCGCGCGAGTCGGCGTAGAACCAGTTGAAGGCGTAGCTGATGTTCTGCGCCGCCTTCTTGAAGCTCGCGGCGTCCTTGACGTACGAGGGGTCGTTCAGCATCTGGAAGCCGATGATCGAGTCGGCCTCGTGGCGGTAGGTGGAGCGCAGCGAGACGTACGCGACGGGCTCGGAATCGATGCTCGCGCGGTGGGTCACGATGCCGTACTTGGTGCGGAAGACCTGCATGCGGTAGGAACCGGCGGCCGTGGAGTCGGCGAGGGTCGGCTTCCAGGCGTTCTTGCGCTCCAGCTTCTCCATGGGCGTGCAGGTGCCCCGGTACAGGTAGCCGGTCGACTGCTTGGTGGGCGTGGAGCCGCCAGGCTCGCAGAGCTCCACGGCGTACGTGTCCGTGATGTCCTGCCCGGCGGAGGTCGCCGACCAGGCGTAGTCCTGGCCGCGCCCCAGCTGGACGTACATCCCGACGCCCGCGAAGGAGACGCCCCGGGCGCTGATGCCCGGCCCCTGGAGCTCCTGCTGCATGAGCAGCTGAGGGGCGAAGTAGCCGGTCTGGGGGCCGAAGACGGCGACCGGGTTTCCGCTCGCGGTGTGCTTGCCGGAGACGAGCAGGGCGTTCGACATGCCCTTCTTGTGGCCGTCGGGCCGGAAGAGGTCGGCGGGCAGGACGCCCTTGTCGTACATGCCCTGGAGCGGCTTGAGCTTCCCGGGCGCCTTCACCGGGTCCTTCGCGCCCGTCTCTGCGCCGCCCTCACGGTCGTACACGAGCTGCTCGCGTTCGACCGATCCCGGGTCGGGCATGGCCGTACCGCGCGCCTTCTCCGGCTTGCCCGCGTAGGGGAAGCCCGTGCCGTCGTGGATGGTCTGGACGGCCTCGGGGTCGTTGCGGGCGCGGAAGGACTCCCAGACCTCCGTGCCCTTCTCGACGCCGTACTTCTCCTGGGACTTCAGCAGGGAGAGGGCGGATTCGACCTCTCCGCCGCCGCCGTTGCCGAAGAGCCCGCCGACGACCGAGGCCAGCGCGATCATGTCGGTGACCTTGAAGGGTTCGATCTCGCCGATGTTGGTGATCGCGTCGATCTTGCCGGTCAGGACGTACTCGCCGGGGAAGTAGCGGCCGTTCTTGGACTTCTCTCGGTAGGCGTTGAGCCCGTCGATGTAGGCCTGCGCGTCCTCCATGGCCTGCCTGCCGCGTTCCCCCTGCGTCGACCTGATGTACTCGACCTGCTTCTCCAGGTCCTTCTCCGTGTACGGAGCCTGCGGCCAGAACTGCTGCTCAAGGCCCTGGTTGGCGAGCGCGCCGCCCGCGAAGGACGTCAGCTCGCCGCGGCCTATGTGCCGGAAGAGGTCGATGAGCCAGAGCCGGTCCTGCCCGGCGGCGAAGCCCGCGCCGAACTCGGTGCCGTAGCGGGTGGTGCCCTTGATGTGCGGCACGCCGTACTTCTTGTCGCGGGTGATCGTCACGTCGTCGCGCGGCTTGGTGACCGAAGCGATCTGGCCGTCGCGCACCCCGAAGGAGGCGTCGTTGAAGAACTCCGTGAGACGGTCGTCGGTGAGGGAGGGGTAGCCGGATGACAGTGCGTCGTACGGGCCCAGCTGGTCGTCGGCGTGCGCGGGCCGGGTGCCGAGGAGCCGGTGGGAGAGGATCTCGGCGAGCGTCGCGTTGCCGTTGGCGCCGGGCGGCAGGATGTCCGCGCACTGGCCCTCGCAGTAGTCGGCGCCCTCCTCGGCGCCACTGCGCTCGGCGGCGGGCTCCCGGGGCGCCGCGCCCGCCCCCGGCGGTGGCGCCAGCAGACAGGCGCCGAGTGCGAGCGCCGCTCCCGCCGTGAGCGTTCTGAGTCTGACGATGCGTCGTCGCATGGCTGCTCCTCCGAGTCCTGCGGAAGGCGGATGCGGCGGAGGTTACTGGCGAGTCGGCGAACCCGAAAGATGAACAAGCGTCGCTTTTTCCGAATCACCACAACGCGCCCCCTTCGTGGGCGCATCAGTACTGCTCAGGCGGGCAGGCGAAAAGCGGTCGCCTCGAAAGGGAGCCGATTCGCGTGTCGATACGTCTACTCGGCGACGTCGTTTCGACTTCGGTTCGATTGCGACGCCGGCAGATACGGAACACGGGGTACCAGTACGGAAGTACGTGTGACGGAGGTGCAGGGCGATGGCCGGATTCCGGAGTCTCGCGAGACAGGTGCGTGATCCGCAGAGCGATCTGGCACTGCGGCGCTACTCGCTGCGCAAGTGCCTGGAGAGGTTCGCCCCATACGGACACCGGGCGACCTGGGACCATCTGTGCTCACGGGCGGGTTTCGGGCCCGAGGACAGGTCGCCCGACCCGGCGAGGCTGGTGGCCGCGCTGGAGGAACTGGAGGCGGCGCGGGCGGTCTGGCTCGCCTACGAGGCGGGCTTCGCCGAGCGCCGCCGCAAGGAGAAGCACGACGGGCTCAGGCGCCCCGGCAGCGAGGACGACTGGCACCGCCGCACCTGGGGCGGCTGCGGCGTCGCCTGGTGCGACGACCCGGACGTCCACCCCCGCGCCCCCCTCGCCGAAGTGCTGCGCCGGCTGATCGCGGCGCTGGAGAGGGAGCCGGGCGCGTCCTGCCCCGTCTGTGGGGACACCTCCCTGGTGTGGAAGCGCGGTCTGGCGCACGAGCCGTCCTCGGGGGCGGTCTGCACGGGCTGCGGCATCGTCGTGCCCGCTCCCGTGCTCACACCGGACGCGGTGGCCCGGGCGCGGGCGCGCAGCCTGCGGCCACTGGTCTCGGCATGAGGAACGGAGCGGTCAGGGCGTGATCACGTCCGTATGGATGGCCAGTTTGAACTGGGCGTGCGTCAGCGGCGTGGCGAGCTTCACGTCTCCCACGCCGCGCGCCGATATCTTCAGCCCGACGGGCGTCTCCGGGTGGACGAACATCTGCCAGACGTAGGACCTGAACTGGCTGCCACGGGTGGGCGCGGAGTCGGTCGTCGCGGTTGAGTCGTACCCGGTGGTCAGGTTCAGCGGGTCGCGGACGAAGCGCGAGCGGTACTCGGTGGGACCGCTGTCGGGCCGCCAGAAGACCAGCGCGGAGAGCACGCCCCAGCCGTCGTGGCTGGGCCATATCAGCCCCGAGTGGGCGTTCGGGAAATGCGAGGGGCCGCTGCCGGCCTTCGCCGGGTCGTGCATGCGCCACGGATCGTACGACTCCTCGCCCGCTCCGTACGGGAAACGCACGAGGTGGTAGCCGTCGCTGTCGTACTTGATGGCCTGCGGCCCGTGCTGTGCGGCGTCCCACTTCAACGAGCAGATGGCGACCGACATCGGCCCTCCCCCTGAGTGATGTTGCGTGAGCCCCTGCCTTCTTGCTTCCTGCTTTCCTGCTTCCTGCTTTCTTCTTCTACTGCTTCTCTTGTACTACTTCCGGGGGCGGCCCTCCACCATCAGGCGGGAGCCCGTGAGCCGTTCGCCGAAGGCGTCATCAGGGTTGGAGAGCACGCACGTCTCCAGGGACAGACACCCGCAGCCGATGCAGTCCGTGAGGTGGTCGCGGAGCCGGCCCAGCTGTTTGATGCGTTCGTCCAGTTCCGCGCGCCAGTGCTCCGAGAGGTGCGCCCAGTCCTCGCGGTTGGGCGTGCGCTCCTCGGGCAGCGAGTCGAGGGCCTCGCGGATCGTGGCGAGCGGGATGCCGACGCGCTGGGACGCGCGGATGAAGGCGACGCGGCGCAGAGTGTCGCGGTGGTAGCGGCGCTGGTTGCCCGAGGTGCGGCGGCTGCTGATGAGGCCCTTGGTCTCGTAGAAGTGCAGGGCGGAGACGGCGGCGCCGCTTCGGGCGGAGAGCTGACCGACCGTGAGTTCGTGGACCTTCTCAGGAATCTGGGGCACCCCTGGAACCCTAATGGCCGGTGCGTTGACACGCGTCGGCGCGCCCCGCATGCTGAGCAAGCGCTTAGTCGCACCTACTGATGACTTGATGACTTGATCGCACACGTCTAGGAGGCCAGGGATGGCGGAGCCGAGGATCTTCACGTCGGCCGAGGAACTGCGCGCCGGAGTCGGCGGGCAGCTGGGGTACAGCGACTGGCTGGAGATCGACCAGAAGCGGATCGACCTCTTCGCCGAGGCCACGGGCGATCACCAGTGGATCCACGTGGACGCCGAGAAGGCGGCCGCCGGTCCCTTCGGGACGACCATCGCGCACGGCTATCTGACCCTGTCGCTGCTGCCGAGCCTGGTGCCGCAGGTCATGCGCGTCGAGGGCATGAAGATGGGCATCAACTACGGCACCAACAAGGTCCGTTTCCCCTCCACGGTGCCGGTCGGCTCGCGGCTGCGGGCCACGGCCACGCTCACGGACGTGACGCCCACGAAGGACGGCGGCGTGCAGGTGACGGCCCAGGTGACCGTGGAGCGCGAGGGCGCCGACAAGCCCGCGTGCGTGGCCGAGTCGGTGTCGCGCTACTACTTCTGAGCCGGGGGGTCTACTTCCCGGCACCCACCATCCGCAGCACGAGGTCGGCGTAGAGCGCGCCGACCTCGTCGGGCGTCCGGTGCCCCGCCACGTTGAACCAGCGGGCCACGTCGATGCAGAGCGAGAGCACGGCGAGCGTGGTGCCCGGCACGTCCGGGACGTCGAACTCCCCGGCCCGCACACCGTCGTTGATGATGCCCCGTACCGCCGCGTCCGACTCGCGGCGCAGCGCCACGATCTCCGTGCGGTGCTCCTCGCCGAGCGCGTCCAGCTCGTACTGCACCACGCGCGCGGTCATGTGATGGGCGGCGTGCCAGCCGACGAAGGAGCGCACGGCCGCCGTGAGCCGGTCGGCCGCGCCGCCCTCGCCGTCCGCCGCGGTGCGCAGGATGGCCAGGGCCTTGTCGTGGCCGATCCTGCTGATGCGGTGGAGCAGCTCTTCCTTCGTCTTGTAGTGGATGTAGAGCGCGGCGGGGCTCATCCCCGCGCGGCCCGCGATGTCCCGGGTCGTCGTCGCGTGGTAGCCGCGCTCGGCGAAGGCCTCGACGGCGGCGATCAGCAGCCGCCTCGCCGCGTCGGGGCTGACCTCGCCCCACGGCTGCTCCTCGACGCCGGTCTCCTCCGCCGCACTCATGCCCGCTCCTTCGCACCTGACCCGGTCTGCCGGGAGGGACACCATACCCCTGACGGTGAGCAAGCGCTTAGAGAGCGACGGTCAGGCGTCCGGTGGGGCGGCCGGTCAGGTGTCAGGGCTTGGCGAACGGGTCGTGTTCGGCGAGCAGCTTGTCGACGCGGGCCTGGTCGACCCTGCTGACGATCTGCACGACCTCCTGCCGGTCCCTGATCACCTTGGCGAGGGTGAACGCGGAGGTCGTCAGGTAGAGCACGGCGATGGCGAGGAAGCCCCGGACCCAGGCCGAGGCGTCCAGGTAGCCGATGCCGATGGCGACGGCGCCGATGGACACGGCGAAGGAGGCCACGGCCTGGCCGTAGAAGGCGTTGGTGGTCTGCTGCTTGACGTGCGGCTCAGTCATGGCCACAGCTTCGCCGCCGGGCGGCCCGCGCCATATCCGCTCGCGTACTCAGATGCGTACTCAGCGCGGGGCCCGGTGGTGTCTCAGAAGGCCGAAATCCCGGTCAGCGCACGGCCGATGACGAGCTTCTGGATCTGGCTGGTGCCTTCGTAGAGCGTCATCACGCGGGCGTCGCGCAGCAGCTTGCCCGCCGGGTACTCGTCTATGTAGCCGTAGCCGCCGAAGACCTGGAGCGCGTTGTTGGCGGCGCGCACGGCGGCCTCCGAGGCGAACAGCTTGGCCTTGGAGGACTCCGTGGCGAAGGGCCGGCCCCGGTCGACGAGGTCGGCGACCCGCCAGGTCAGCAGGCGCGCCGCGTCCACGTCCACCGCGATGTCGCTGAGCAGCTCCTGGACGAGCTGGTGGTGGGCGATGGTCTTGCCGAACTGTTCACGCTCGGTCGCGTACTTCACCGCCACGTCCAGGGCGGCCTGCGCGATGCCCACGCATCCGGCGGCCACCGACATGCGCCCCTTGGCCAGCGCCGACATGGCGACGGAGAAGCCCTTGCCCTCGGGCGCCAGCATGGCCGACGCGGGAACGCGGACGTCCTCCAGGACCAGCTCGGCGGTGGCCTGGCCGCGCAGGCCGAGCTTGCCGTGGATCGTGCGGCGGCTGAGGCCGGGGGTGTCGGTGGGCACCAGGAAGGCGGAGACGCCCCGGTGGCCCGGGGTGTCGTTCGTGCGGGCGAAGAGGAGAACGACATCGGCCCACGTGCCGTTCGTGATGAACATCTTGGCGCCGTTGACCACGTAGTCGTCGCCCTCCCGGACTGCCTTGGTGGTGAGGCTGCCCGCGTCGGAGCCGGTGCCCGGTTCGGTGAGCCCGAAGCATCCGACGTACTCCCCGGAGGTGAGCCCCGGCAGCCACTGCCGCTTCTGCGCCTCGCTGCCCCAGGACGCGATGGTCTTGGCGACGAGGCCGAGCGAGACGGAGACGATGCCGCGCACGGACGAGTCGCCGCGGCCCAGCTCCTCGGTCACCAGGCAGTACGCGAGGTGGTCGCCGCCCGAGCCGCCGTACTCCTCGTCGATGGTGAGCCCCAGGAAGCCGACGTCGCCGAGCTTCTTCACGAGCGCCCGGTCGACGCTCTCCGCGCGGTCCCACTCGATGACGTGCGGGGTGATCTCGCGCGCGACGAAGTCCTCGGCCAGCTGCCGGACGGCGGTCTGCTCGTCGCTGAGCTCCAGGTTCATCGTGGGCACCTCTTCGCCTCGGCATGTACGTGGGGATGTACTGGGCTTTTAAATTAGCACTGCTAGTTTCCTGTGGCAGCCCTACTATGTGCCGCATGGCCCGACCGCGCAAGCCCCTCCTCAGCCGAGAACGCATCGTCGACACGGCGCGCGCCCTCGTGGACGCCGAGGGCCTCGCGGCCGTCTCCACGCGCCGCCTCGCCGCCGAGCTGGGGGTCAGCGGGCCGTCCCTCTACAACCACTTCCGTACCAAGGACCAGATCCTGGAGGCGGTCGCCGACTCGGTGAGCGCGCAGGTCGACCTGTCGATGTTCGACACCGCCGACGGGCGTGACTGGCGTACGGCGCTGCACGACTGGGCGGTCTCCTACCGGGCCGCGCTGACGCTGCACCCGAACATCGTTCCCGTGCTCGCCCGGGGTCCGGGGCGCCGCCCGGCCGGCCTGCGGCTCGCGGACGCGATGTTCGGGGCGATGGTCGACGCGGGCTGGCCGGCCGCGCAGGCCACGTCGATCGGCGCGCTGATGCGGTACTTCATCATGGGCTCCGCGCTCGGGTCGTTCGCCGGCGGCTTCGTGGACGATGAGACCGCGTACGACCCGGCGGACTACCCCCACCTCGGCCAGGCCCACCTCCTCGCCGAACGCCAGCAGATCATCGACGAACGCGCCTTCGAGGCGGGCCTCAAGGCGCTGCTCGACGGACTCGCCCTCCAGTACGAGCAGGTGGAGGCGGGGCGGACGGCCGACGCCTGACGCTGCGGTGCGCACCGCAGCGTTCCTGGCCCATCCTGAGGACATGAAGCCCGGTCACACCACGCGGCAGGGGCGGCACCGCTAGGTGCGGCTCGCCGACGCGGGTGTCGTGCAGCTCGTCGAGGACTTGAACCCCGCGTCCTAGCGCAGCAGCGCGCGCGACACCCGCGCCGGCCTCGCGCGGCGTACGAGGCTCCGCCACCGCTCACTCCGCCACGATGCGCTCCACCGCCGCCGTGACGAGCGCGTCCCGCTCGGCCTCCGAGAGCACCCCCGGCAGCGTGAGCTGCTCCACGATCAGCCAGTTGAAGGCCAGGTAGAGCAGCCGGACGCCGGTCGCGTCACCGGGCAGGCCGGAGGCCTCGTGGTAGGCGAGGTTGGCGTCGAGGTCGGCCCGGACGCGCTCGGTGAGGACGGCGCGCAGGTCGGGGCGGCGGGTGGCCTCCAGGCGCAGTTCGAGCAGGGCGAGGTAGCCGGTGCGGAAGGCGCTGACCCGGCCGACGACCTCCCGCATCAGTCCCGCGTACGCCTCCTTGTCGCGCTCGGCGGTGCGCTGGCGCTCGATCTCCTCCGGGCTGGGCTGGAGCCGTTCGTAGACCCGGGCGCCCGCCTGGGTCAGCAGGTCGTCGCGGTTGCTGAAGTAGTTGGAGGCCGTGCCGGTCGGCACACCGGCCTCGGTGTCGACCGCCCGGAAGGTCAGCCCCCGGGCGCCTTCCCTGGCCAACACCTCGATGGCGGCGTCGACCAGAGCCGCACGCCGTCCGTCGTTCCTGCGCACCATTGACATCACTCCGTCCGTAGTACTACGTTCCGACCACTACAGCAAGAGTACTACAAGGGGAGCAGCAGATGCGCAGACCTGGGCGACGAGGAGCAAGCCACCGCCTACGCCGCGTGGGTCAACACCCGCTATCCCGAGACGGTTCCCACCGCCCTGCGCCCGCACGTCGGCCTCGCCGACGCGCCCAACCGCCGCTTCGACACGGTGGTGATGGGCCACGGCACGTACCGTCCTGCCCTGGCCCACGGCACCCCGAGCCCCTACGCGCACCTGCGCCAGTACGTGGTGTCGAACACGCTCGGCTCCGCTCCCGACTCCGCGGTGACCGTGGTCGGCGGCGGGCGGCTCGCGGCGGCGGTGCTGCCGGAGCTGGACGAGCTGATCGTGAAGAGCTATCCGGTGGTCGCCGGGGCCGGAATCCCCGTATTCGGCGGTGAGTTCGACCCGACGACGTTCCGCGTGAACAGGCGCGAGTCGTTCCCGAACGACGTCACGATCACGTGGTTCACCGTGCCACGACAAGGTCGAAGTGACACCGTCGCCCGGTAAATAGCTGTAGCCTGCATCCGTTCTGTCGGGCGAAACAGGGACATCACACGGGAGTTGGCCGTGGGGCATGCGACGGATGCGCTGGACGCCGAGGGCTCGGCGAAGGCCGCGCGAGTCTCGGCACGGACCGGGGAAGTCCCGGTACAGGCCGCGGGCCGGGTGACCGTGCCGCCCCGCCTCCGCGAGTTCACCGCGCAGGTGCTGCGGGGGCAGGCTCAGGTCACCTTTCTGCCGAGCGCAGCGACGGGTGCGGTCTTCTTCGGCGCGCTCTCCGTGGCGGGCTGGGAGTACGGGCTCTACGCCCTCGTCGGCACCGCCGTCGGCACGGGCGCCGCGCGGCTGCTCGGCGTGGACCGTGACCGGGTCGGGGCCGGGCTCGAAGGGTTCAACGCCTGCCTGACCGCGCTGTGCTTCGCGGTCTTCCTCGGTGCGCGGCACCTGTCGACAGCTCTGCTCGCGCTCGCGGGCTGCGTGGTCGTCACGGTCGTGACCGCCGCCGTGGTCAATCTGCTCGGGGTCTGGGGACTGCCCTCGCTCACGCTGCCGTACTGCCTGGTCGCGAGTGCCATGACCATCGCCGCGCCCGGCTTCCGGCGGGTCTGGCACCACGGCGAGGGGCTCGCGGCCCTCACCGGCCCCGCCACGGGCCCGACCGTACCGAGCCCGGCCGAACTGGCCCGGGGGTTCTTCGCCGACTTCGCGGAGATCTTCTTCATGCCGCAGTGGTACGTCGGCGCCCTCCTGCTCGCCGGTCTCCTCGTCGCCAGCCGTCGCACGGCGGCCGTGGCGTGCCTCGGCAGCGCCGTCGGTATCGGCACGGCGTGGGCGCTGGGCGCACCCGCCGCGCGGATCGCCGACGGCACGACGGGCTACAACTCCGTCCTCGTCGCCCTCGCCCTGTGCGGCGTCCTCCTGCCCGCGCGGGCGGCGACACTCGCGTACGCACTCGTGGGCGCCGCCACCGCGACGGCGGTCGGCCCGGCGGTGGCGGCGCTCTTCGCGCCGTCCGGCGGGCACGCCTTCACCTGGCCGTTCGTCCTGACGACATTCGTGTTCCTGGCGGGGGCCAAGTCCTTTCCCCGGCTCACCGGTTCCGGCAGCGCCCGAACCGCCGGGGCCGCCGGGGGCTGATCAGAAGACGACCAGCGCCCGGCCGCCCTTGCCCGCGACCATGTGCTCGAAGGCGGCCGGGATGCCGTCGAGCGTGATCCGGTCGGTCACCAGGACGCCCAGGTCCAGACGCCCCGCCCGGATGTGCTCGGCCAGGACCGGCAGGTCCACCGCCGGGTCGCAGTTTCCGTACACGCAGCCGGACAGGGTGCGGCCCCAGTGGAAGAGCTCCAGGGCGTTGAAGGTGACCTGCTGGTCCTTGCCGCCGATGCCGACCACCGTGGTGCGGCCGCCCCGGCGCGTGGACTCCCAGGCCGTGCGGATCGTCACCGCGCGGCCCACGCACTCCACGGCCACGTCGACGCCCTGACCGCCGGTGAGGCCCCTGATGTCCTTGGCCGTCCGCTCCGAGGCGACCACGTAGTCGGTGGCGCCCGCCGAGCGCGCCAGCTCCTCCTTCTCCGGGGAGACGTCGACCGCGACGATCCGCGAGGCGCCGGCGATCCGGGCCGCCTGCAGCGTGGCGAGGCCGACCCCGCCGACTCCGTACACGGCGACGGTCTCGCCCTCGCGCACCTTCGCCGAGTGGTGCACGGCGCCGTACCCGGTCAGGACGGCGCAGCCGAGGAGCGCCGCGTCGGTGAGCGGGACGCCGTCCGGCACCGGCAGGACGCAGTTGGCCGCGACCACCGTCTCCTCGGCGAACGCGGCGACGTTCAGGCCCGGATGCAGATCCGTGCCGTCCGGCCGCTTCGCGTAGACGTCGGCGGCGCCCGCGAGGGCGTTCGCGCAGAGCCACACCTCGCCGAGCGTGCAGGCGTGGCAGGTGCCGCAGGACGGCGCCCAGTTCAGGACGACGCCGTCGCCGGGGGCGACCCGGGTGACGCCCTCGCCGACGGAGACCACGGTGCCCGCGCCCTCGTGGCCGAGTACGGCGGGCACCGGGACGCGCATCGTGCCGTTGGACAGGGACAGGTCGGAGTGGCAGACCCCGGCGGCGGCGAGACGCACGCGGACCTGGCCGGGGCCCGGCTCCGGCAGGTCGATGTCGGCGATCTCCAGGGGGGAGCCGGCGGCGGGAAGAATGGCGGCGCGGACCATGATGAGAGGAACTCCCTTAGAACTGGAGGGACTTGGTCTGGAGGTACTCTGCCAGGCCGTGCGAGCCCAGCTCGCGGCCGACGCCCGACTGCTTGTAGCCGCCGAAGGGGGCGAGCGGGTTGAAGCTGCCGCCGTTGATGTCGACCTGGCCGGTGTCCATGCGGCGGGCGAACGCGACCGCCTCGGCGTCATCGGCCGCCCACACGGCCCCGGCGAGGCCGTACACGGTGTCGTTGGCGATGCGCAGGGCGTCGTCCTCGTCCTCGTACCGGATGAGGGAGAGCACCGGCCCGAAGATCTCCTCCTGGGCGATGGTCATCTCCGGGGTGACGTCGGCGAAGACGGTCGGCTGGACGAAGTAGCCCTCGTCCTTGGGGGCTTCGGGTCCGCCCGCCACGATCCGGGCGCCCTCCTCGACGCCCTTCTCGATGTAGCCGCGCACGCGTGCCTGCTGCTTGGCGTTGACGACCGGGCCGATGCGGGGGCCGTACTTGGCGGCCGCGGCCCCGGCGAGCTCCACCGCCTCGTCGTACCGGTCGGTGTGCACCAGCATGCGGGTCCAGGCGCTGCACGTCTGACCGGAGTTGGACATGACGTTCGCGACGCCGACGTTGACGGCCTTGGCGAGGTCGGCGCTCGGCAGGATGACGTTGGCGGACTTGCCGCCCAGTTCCAGGGCGACGCGCTTGACGGCCGCGCCCGCGGTGGCGCCGATCCGCTTGCCGACGGCCGTGGAGCCGGTGAACGAGACCAGGTCGACGCCCTCGTGCTCGGCGAGCGCCTGGCCCGCGACCGGGCCGAGCCCGGTGACGAGGTTGAACACGCCCGCGGGGATGCCCGCCTCATGCACCGCCTCGGCGAAGAGCTGGGCGGTGAGCGGGGTGTCCTCGGCGGGCTTGAGCACCACCGTGCAGCCCGCGGCGAGCGCGGGGGCCACCTTGTTGACGATCTGGTGGAGGGGGTAGTTCCACGGCGTGATCGCGCCGACCACGCCGACCGGCTCCAGATAGACGGTGGAGTTGCCCACCTTCTCCTCGAAGGGGTGCGTCGCGGCCAGCTCCGCGTACGAACCGCAGACGAGGATCGGGACCCCGGCCTGCACCGCCTGTGCGAACGGCAGCGGGGCGCCCAGCTCGGCAGTGACGGTCTCGGCGATCTCGTCCCTGCGGGCGACCAGCCGGTCGCGGAGCGCGCCGATCAGGGCGGCGCGCTCGGCGGGCGGCGTGGCGGCCCAGCCGGGCAGGGCGGCGCGGGCGGCGCGGACCGCGGCGTCGACGTCTTCCGCCGTGCCGGCCGGGACCTGCCCGATGGGCCGCTCGTCGGCCGGGTTGACGACCGTGATCGTGTCGGCGCCGGCAGCCGCGCGCCAGGCGCCGTCGATGTACATGCCGTCGTGGGCCTTCATCGCATTCCTCCAGGTTGTCGTCCGCACTACAAACTAGCGCTGATAGTTTTCGGGCACCAGGGGCGTCGGAGCCCAGGCGTACCAGAGATCTCCGGCGCTTGGGCCGGCCGCTGCCGGATTTCTCCGTCGCCCTCCTCGGAACGGCGGCGTCCGCGGCCCTCCCGGCCCTACCCTCATGCACATGCTGCTGCTGCGCCGGAAGTTGCGGATGACCGTGGTCCTGGCCGTCGCCCTCGCCGCCACCTTCGTCGGGGCGACGGAAGGGGGCGCGGGGTCGGCTCGCGCCGAGGAGAAGCCGCCGCACGAACGGCAGGCGCAAGGGCAAGAGCAACTGCTGTTCTACAACCACGCCTACGGAGTCCTCGACCGGGAGACCGCCGACGCCGTCGAACACTCCCCCTACCTGCGGAAGTTCGCCGACTTCGAGGTCCGTACGACGACCGGTTCCGACGGCCATACCTGGACCGGCCGCTATCTGAAGGGCCGCGAGACCTACCTAGAGATCTTCGGGGTGGGCGACGTGCCCGACACCCCGCTCGGCAGCACCGGCATGGGCGTCTCGACCGAACGCGACGGCGACCTGGCGACCGTGCTCGCACGACTGCGGGACCAGGGCGTCGAGGACCCGCTGGAGTTCCAGCAGACCCGTGACTTCGGCGACGGCGTCCCGGTGCCGTGGTTCGACGGCGCCTTCACCACCGACCAGTACGACGCGTTCGGCACCTGGGCGATGGAGTACCGCCCCGAATACTTCGCCGACCCACGCGGCAGGACGGAACCGGCCTCCTACCCCGGTGACGTCGGCCGCGAGCGCTATCTCCCGGACGCCTACCGCGACCGCCTGATGCGGAACATGACCTCCGTCCGCCTGGCGGTCACCGCACGCGACCTGGCCAACACCGTGCCGCTGCTGCGGGCCGGCGGATTCGCCGTCCGCCCCGCACCGTCCGGCGGCATCGTCGCGAAGGGCGGCGGCACGACGATCCGCCTGGACGCCGTACCGCGCGACCAGGTGGGCCTGCGCCAGTTCACGTTCTCGCTCAACCGCGCCACGAAGAGCCGTCACGAGGAGCGACTCGGCCACTCGACCCTGACGGTCGGCCCGGGCCCCCGCGCGGTATGGGACTTCGAGGGTTCGCCCCCTGCCGACCGGCGTTGAGCCGAGCCGCCTGCCGCGTCAGATGATCGCGCTCCGCGAGGTTCGGCGCCTTCTGGGCCGCCTCGGTATACAGCCGTGCCGCCGTCGCGAGGTCGCCGTCCCGCTCGTGGAGGTAGGCCGCCACCGCCGCGTGGCGGGGCAGCGTCGCGTCCAGGGTCGCGAGCGCCGCCAGGCCGGCGCGGGGGCCGTCCGCCTCGCCTACGGCGACCGCGCGGTTGAGGCGGACGACCGGGCTGTCGGTCAGGCCCGCCAGCTCGTCGTACCACTCGACGATCTGCACCCAGTCCGTCTCCCCCGCGGTGGGCGCGTCGGCGTGGAGGGCCGCGACGGCGGCCTGCGCCTGGTACTCACCCAGCCGGTCGCGGGCGAGAGCCGCCTGCAGAATCCGAACGCCCTCGGCGATCGACTCCGTGTCCCACCGGCCGCGGTCCTGCTCGGCCAGCGGCACCAGGCTGCCGTCCGGCGCCGTCCGGGCGGCGCGCCGGGCATGGTGGAGCAGCATGAGGGCGAGCAGCCCCGCCACCTCCGGGTGGTCGATCGCGGCCGCGAGCTGCCGCGTGAGCCGGATGGCCTCGGCGGCGAGGTCGACGTCTCCGGAGTAGCCCTCGTTGAAGACCAGGTAGAGGACGCGCAGCACGGTGGCGACGTCGCCGGGCGTCTCGAACCGCACGCCCGAGACGGTCCGCTTGGCCCGGCTGATGCGCTGCGCCATGGTCGCCTCGGGCACCAGATAGGCCTGCGCGATCTGCCGGGTCGTCAGCCCGCCGACGGCGCGCAGCGTGAGCGCGACCGCCGACGAGGGCGTGAGCGAGGGGTGGGCGCACAGGAAGTAGAGCTGGAGCGTGTCGTCCACCGCGGGCGAGGGCCCCGGCGCCGGTTCCTCGTCGACGAGGTCCTCACGCCGGCGCCGCGCGGCGTCCGCCCGCGTCGCGTCGAGGAACCGGCGCCAGGCCACGGTGACCAGCCAGCCCTTGGGGTCCCGCGGCAGTCCGTCCGGCCAGACGCGGACCGCCTCGACGAGCGCGTCCTGCACGGCGTCCTCGGCCGCCGCGAAGTCGGCTCCGCGGCGGACGAGGATGCCGAGGACGCTCGGCGTGAGGCTCCGGAGCCTCCGGAGCAGGACCTCTTCCATCGGCGAGGTCACTCCGTGATCGTGGGCGGCGCGGTCAGGAACGGGCGCACCTCCAGCCACTCGTGGATCGGCTTCCCGCCCGCCCCGGGCGCGGCCGACAGCTCCCCGGCCAGCTCCACGGCCCGCTCGTAGCTGTCGACGTCGATCACCATCCAGCCGGCGATGAGGTCCTTGGTCTCGGCGAACGGGCCGTCGGTGACCGGCGGGCGGCCCTCACCGTCGTACCGTACGAACGTCCCCTCGGGGGCCAGCGCCTGACCGTCGACGAACTCGCCGGTCTTCTCCAGCCGGTCCGCGAAGTCCTGCATGTACTGCATGTGCGCGGAGATCTCCTGGGGCGTCCACCGGTCCATGGGTACGTCGTTCACCGCGGCCGGGGCGCCGCGGTAGTGCTTGAGCAGCAGGTACTTGGCCATCGTGTCTCTCCCTTGGTGCTGTACGACCCATTGTGGTCGCGTTCACTACGGGGACGGAGCCGGTCACGGGTTCTCGACATCGTCGGTCGAATTCGTCGGCGGAATTTTTCCGGCTGCCCTACGGAGCGGAACGGCGCGGAACGGCGCGGCGCGGCGCGGCGCCAAAGCCGACATTCACCTCGCATTGGTCCGGAATTTGATTTCCGTTGCGTGACAGACGCATGACAAGCCGTCCAGCCTCTTGATCTACGCCCGTGAAGCGGCCACGCTTCTGCTCGCGACGGGAGCGGCACGCACCGCTCCCTTCTGTGTGTGCGATCACGCGCACACCCCCCACAGTCGCGTCGCCCCACCCGGGCGCGCCGCCTATGAGGAGGACTCCCTCGTAATGGCAATGCTGCGCAGCAAGAAGACTGTGATCGCCGCGGCGATCTCGACCGCCGCCGCCGCCGTTCTCGGCGCGGTCACCGCCCTGCCCGCCCAGGCCGCCCCCACCGAGGGCACCGTGATCGCGGCGGGCTCCGCCGACGCGGTCAAGGGCAGCTACATCGTCACGCTGAAGAAGAGCTCGGGTCTCAAGGCCGCCACGAGCCAGGGCAAGGGCCTCATATCCGAGTACGGCGGCTCGGTGACGAAGACCTTCAAGTCCGCGCTCAACGGCTACGCCGCGAAGCTGAGCGCGACGGAGGCGAGACGCCTCGCCGCCGACCCGGCGGTCGCCACCGTCGAGCAGAACCAGCGGATCCAGGCCAGTGCGACGCAGTCCAACGCCCCGTGGGGCCTGGACCGCATCGACCAGGCCAGGCTGCCGCTGTCCGGCGGCTACACCTACCCGGACACCGCGGGGTCGGGCGTCACCGCGTACGTGATCGACACCGGCGTACGCATCTCGCACTCGGAGATCAGCGGCCGCGCGGTCAACGGCTATGACGCCGTCGACGGCGACAGCACCGCCCAGGACGGCAACGGCCACGGCACGCACGTGGCCACGACCGTCGCGGGCAAGACGTACGGCGTCGCCAAGAAGGCCAAGATCGTGGCGGTCCGCGTGCTGGACAACAACGGCTCCGGTACCACCGCCGGTGTCATCGCGGGCATCGACTGGGTGACCGGTAACCACGCCGCCGGCGCCCCGGCCGTGGCCAACATGTCGCTCGGCGGCGGCGCCTCCACGTCGCTGGACAACGCGGTGAAGAACTCCATCGCCGATGGCATCACCTACGCGGTCGCCGCGGGCAACGAAGGCGTCAACGCCGCCAACTCCTCCCCGGCCCGGGTCCCCGCGGCCATCACGGTGGGCGCGACCGGCAGCAACGACGCCAAGGCCAGCTGGTCCAACTACGGCTCGGTCCTGGACATCTTCGCGCCCGGCGTCTCCATCAAGGCGGGCTGGCACACCGGCGACACGGCGACCAACACGATCTCCGGTACGTCGATGGCCGCCCCGCACGTCGCGGGCGCGGCGGCGATCTACCTGGCGGGCCACACCTCGGCCACGCCGGCGCAGGTCGCTTCCGCCCTGGTGAACGGGGCCACGCCGAGTGTCGTGACCAGCCCGGGCACCGGATCTCCGAACCGGCTCCTCAAGATCGTCCCGTAACCCGCTGTTCCGTACGGATAGTTGCGCCCCGGAGGTTGTCGACGCCTCCGGGGCGTTTCCGTGCCGGGGCGGACGCGTCCGCGGCGGTCCGGCCGTGGGCTGGTGCGGGTCGTCTGTGGCTGAGCGCGCAGTTCCCCGCGCCCCTGACGGGGCGCTGCCCAAGCCCCCGCGCCGAGCAGGCTGACGCGCCTGCTGCCGCCTCGCCGTGGCCTGGTGCGAGCCGTCTGTGGCCGGGCGCACAGTTCCCCGCGCCCCTGACGGGGCGCTGCCCAAGCCCCCGCGCCGAGCAGGCTGACGCGCTCGCCGTGGGCAGTAGCGGGTCGTCTGTGGCCGGGCGCGCGTCGTTCTCCGCGGTCCTGGCGGGGCGCTGCCGGTCAGGGGTGTGGAGTCCGTGTGCCCAGGCCCGCCGCGAGCAGCAGGAGTCCGCCCAGCATCACGAACGGCGCGGCCACGCCCGCGACGCCGGCGACCAGGCCCGCGGAGGCGGGCGCGGCGACCTGGCCGAGGCGGTTGCCGGTCAGGCGCAGCGCCAGTGCCGTCGAGCGCGCGCCGTCGGGCGCTGCCTGGACGACGGTCGTCATGGAGAGCGGCTGGCCGACGCCCAGGCAGAAGCCGAGCGCGGCGAGCATGAGGGCGAGCCCCCACGCCGGTACGGGCAGCGCCATGGCCGCGCACAGCAGCCCGCCCAGCAGACACGTACCGGTCAGCAGGACGGTTCTGCCGAGCAGCCGGATCATCGGCGTCATCACCAGGCGGCAGGCGATGGTCGACGCGGCCCGCAGGCTCAGGAGCATCCCGACCGTGGCGGGAGCGATGCCGCGGTGCTCGCCGACCACCGGCAGGTAGGCGGTGAGGACGTCCGTCACGGAGAGCACCGCGAGGCTGATGAAGATGCCCGCGGGCACGCCCCGGGCGCGCAGTATGCCGAGCACCGGCACCCGCTCGGCGGCTCGCTTCCCCAAAGGCGTACGTACGTGCTCGATGCGCCACAGCGAGGTCAGGGAGACCGCGCCGACCGCCGCCGAGACGAGCAGCGCGAGGGCACTGGTGCGGCCCATGTCCGCGCCGATCAGGGCGCCCGCGGCGACCGGCCCGGCCAGCTGGCCCAGCGAGGCGCCGATGGTGAAGTGCCCGAAGTTGCGGTCCTGTTCGTCGGGCGCGGACTGCCGGGCGACGATCGACTGCGCGCCGATCACGAAGCAGAGGTGGCCGAGCCCCATCACGCCGCTCCACGCGGCCATCGCGGCGAGCGATCCCGCCGCGCCGCTCAGCGCGCAGCCGCCGGAGATCAGGACGACGCCGACGGGCAGCAGCGGCGCGCACCGCCCGTGGTCCGTCCGGCGCCCGAGCGGTACGGCGGCGAAGAGCGGAAGCAGCGCGTAGACGCCCGCGATGACGCCGACGGCCCGTTCGTCGGCGCCCAGCGAGAGGGCCCGGTAGGAGACGGCGGGCCGCGCCATCGACACCGCCGCCTGCGCGAAGCCGAAGGCGATGACGAGACGGAGCAGCCAGCCCCTTCCACCGGGCCCGGGTATCACGGGCGGCATCAGATGATGCCGAAGAGAATTCCGGCGCCGAGCACCACCAGCGAGGTGAGCACGGCCCATTTGACGGTGAACTTGGTGTGGTCGCCGAACTCCACCTTGGCCATGCCGACGAGCACGTACACCGCGGGCACCAGCGGGCTCGACATGTGCAGCGCCTGGCCGGCGATGGAGGCGCGGGCGATCTCCAGGGTGCCGACTCCGTGGGCCTGGCCCGCCTCGGCGAGGACCGGCAGGACGCCGAAGTAGAAGCCGTCGTTGGACATGAAGTAGGTCAGCGGGATCGACAGAAGGCCGGTCACCAGGCCCATGTGCGGGCCCATGCCCTCGGGGATGGCGTCGACGAGCCAGTCGGCCATGTGGTCGACCATGCCGGTGCCGCTGAGGACGCCGGTGAAGACGGCGGCGGCGAAGACCATGCCGGTGACGTTGAGGACGTTCTCCGCGTGGGCGGCGATACGGGCCCTCTGGTCGGGCATGTGCGGGAAGTTGACGGTGAGGGCGAGCGCGGCGCCGAGCAGGAAGAGGACCGGGATCGGCAGCCACTCCATGATCATGGCGGTGAGCAGCAGGACGGTCAGGCCCGCGTTGAACCAGTAGAGCTTGGGACGCAGGGTCGGGCGGTTCGGGTCGAGCCCCTGGAAGCCGTCGTCGGAGTCCTCGGCGTTCTCGGCGTTCTCGGCGGCCTCAGCGTCCGCGTCGGTGCCCGCTCCCCCGGCGGCCTTCTTCGTGAGAGACGTACGTCCGTCAGCCGCGCCGCCAGCGCCACCGGCTCCGGCTCCGGCTCCGGCTCCGGCTCCGACAAGCACCGTCTCCTCGGCCTGCTCCGTCTCCTTCGTCAGGACCTCGTCGAGCGACAGCACGCCGAGGCGCTTGCGCTCCCGCAGACCCAGTACGTAGGAGAGCAGGAAGACGGCGACCAGACCCATGGCCAGCGCCGGGATCATCGGTACGAAGATGTCGGCGGCGTCGACCTTCAGCGCGGTCGCGGCACGGGCCGTCGGGCCGCCCCAGGGCAGCGTGTTCATGACGCCGTTGGCGGTGGCGGCGACACCGGTCATCACCACGAGGCTCATCTTGAGGCGCTTGTACAGCGGGTACATCGCCGAGACCGTGATCATGAAGGTGGTCGAGCCGTCGCCGTCGAGAGAGACGATCGCGGCCAGCACGGCGGTGCCGACCACGATGCGCATCGGGTCCGCCTTGCAGAAGCGCAGGATGCCCCGGACGATCGGGTCGAAGAGACCGACGTCGATCATGACGCCGAAGTACACGATGGCGAACATGAGCATGGCCGCCGTGGGCGCCAGATTGCCGACGCCGTCGAGGACGTAGTCCCCGAGATGGGCTCCCTTTCCTACGAACACGCAGAAGAGCGCGGGGATCAGCACCAGCGCCGCGATCGGCGACATCTTCTTCATCATGATCAGCACCAGGAAGGTGGCGATCATGACGAATCCGAGGATTGTCAGCATGGGGGCTACCTAACGTTCACCATCGAACTCCCACCAGGTCTGGCGGTCCGGTCGACGTTAGGACTCGCCGTGAAGTGTTAACAAGATGTTGACGCGCGAGCAATAAGCGCAAAACTCCTGGTCACAGCTGTGTGCCGGTCAGTCGTGTCGGTCAGTCGAGGGAACGCGCGAAGTACGCGTGCAGCAGCGCCCGCGCCTCTTCGGTGAGGCCGGGATCGCCCGACGGGTGCCCGCGGAAGGCCAGCTGCAACACCGCGTCGACCGCCTCCACGCCCACGAGCACGGTCCGCCGCAGCCGGTCGTCCAGGGCCCGCCCGAGGTGGTCCGCGAGCAGCGCCGCCACCCGCTCCGCCACCTGGACGTTCGCGTCCGGCATCGCGTCGGGGGCCGAGGGGACGCCGAAGTCGACGAGGCCGAAGCCGGGGACGGTGCGCTTCATCGCCAGGTACTCGTCGAAGGCGGCGTCGACCGCGCCGCGCCAGTCGCCGCGGTCGACGCCGCTCACACGCGCGGCCACGCGCTGCGCGTACGCGTCGAGGTTGCGGTGGGCGAGGGCGTCCGCCAGGGCCCGCTTGTTGCCGAAGAAGCGGTAGACCGAGCCGATCGGGACGCCCGCGCGGTGGGCGACGGCGCGGGTGGTCAGACCTTCGTAGCCGACCTCGTCCAGGACGGCGGCGCAGGCGTCGAGGATCCGGGTCAGGCGCTCGGCGCTGCGCTCCTGCACGGGCACGCGGCGCAGGGAGGCCGGGGGGCGCGGTTCCTCGGACGGGTTCCGGTGGGGCATCCGGGGAGAGTAGAGCATCGCTCACATTCCTGGCTTCCTCTTGCGCGAGGAAAACCTGAATCCTACGGTGTCCCATAGGAATCATTCACGAGGGAGCTGTGATGAGCGGGGACCACGCAAGCAACGCCGACCGAGCGGGCGCCGACGACGCCAGGAAGGCCGCCGAAGGGCTGGCCTATCTCTCCGGATTCGGCAACGAACACAGCTCAGAGGCGGTGCCCGGCGCGCTGCCGCACGGCCGCAACGCACCGCAGCGCGCCCCACTCGGGCTCTACGCCGAGCAGCTGAGCGGCTCGGCCTTCACCGAGCCCCGCGCACACAACCGCCGCTCGTGGCTGTACCGCATCCGCCCCTCGGCCGCGCACCCGCGTTTCACCCGTACGGAGAACGGCGCGATCCGGACGGCCCCCTTCACCGAGTCGGTCCCCGACCCGAACCGGCTGCGCTGGAACCCCCTCCCGGAGCCCGCTCCCGGCACGGACTTCGTCGCGGGCCTGTGGACGCTCGGCGGCAACGGCGACACGACACAGCGCACCGGCATGGGCATCCACCTCTACCACGCCAACTCCTCCATGAGGCACCGCGTCTTCGGCGACGCGGACGGCGAGCTGCTGATCGTCCCCGAGCACGGCGGGCTGCTGCTGCGCACGGAGTTCGGCGCGCTGCACGCGGAGCCCGGCGAGGTCGCGCTGATCCCGCGCGGTGTCCGCTTCCGCGTGGAACTGCTGGAAGAGAGCGCGCGCGGGTACGTCTGCGAGAACTACGGCGCCCCCTTCCAGCTTCCCGACCTCGGCCCGATCGGCGCCAACGGCCTCGCGAACGCACGCGACTTCAGGGCGCCCGTGGCGGCGTACGAGGATGTCGAGGGCCCGGTGGAGGTGGTGAACAAGTTCTGCGGCAACCTCTGGCGCGCGACCTACGACCACTCCCCCCTCGACGTCGTCGCCTGGCACGGCAACCACGTCCCGTACGTCTATGACCTGCGCCGCTTCAACGTGATCGGCTCGATCAGCTACGACCATCCGGACCCGTCGATCTTCACCGTGCTCACCTCGCCGTCCGACACCCCGGGCCTCGCGGGCGTCGACTTCGTCGTCTTCGCGCCCCGCTGGCTGGTGGGCGAGGACACGTTCCGGCCGCCGTACTTCCACCGGAACGTGATGAGCGAGTACATGGGCCTGATCGAGGGCGCGTACGACGCGAAGGCGGAAGGCTTCGTACCGGGCGGTGGCTCGCTGCACAACATGATGTCCGCGCACGGCCCCGACCGCGAGACGTTCGAGAAGGCGTCGGCCGCCGAGCTGAAGCCGCAGAAGATCGACGACGGCCTCGCCTTCATGTTCGAGACGCGGTGGCCGGTGACGGCGACGGAGCAGGCGGCGCGGGCGTCCCACCTGCAGCGCGGCTACGACGACGTATGGCAGGGTCTGGAGCGCCACTTCCGCAACTGATGCGGCATTACTGATGCGGCACAATGACGCAGCGTGACTGATTCGGAGAGACCGTGACCGCTTTCGCCCCGGACTCGATCGTCCTGAATCGGAAGCTGCCGCTCTGGTACCAGGTGTCGCAGTCCCTGCGCGCCTCGATACTCGGCCGCACCCCCGAGGCCCCGCTCCGGCTGCCCACCGAGGAGCAGCTGGCGGGGCACTACGGGGTGAGCGTGCTGACCATGCGGCAGGCGCTCAAGGAGCTGGAGGACGAGGGCCTGATCACCCGACACCGGCGGCGCGGCACGTTCATCGAGCCGAGCGCCCGGCGCGGTTCCCCCGTGCGCCTGCTCGGCTCGGTCGACGCGATCGTGGCCCAGCAGTCGGGCATGACCACCGAGCTGCTGGACCACGGCACGGCTCCCCCGCCCGCCGAACTCGCCCCGTACTTCCCGGACTCGGCCGAGGTGGCGACGTACCACCGGCTGCGCAGCGACGAGAAGACGGGCGAACCGACCAACCACGCCCGCAACTACATCCGTACCGAACTTGCCACCCGTATCGACCTGGACGACCTGGTGCGCTGGCCGATGACGAAGGTGCTGCGGGATGTGGTGGGGATGCGCATCAGCCGCATCACGGACACCGTCGAGGCCACGCTCGCCGACCCGGAGACCGCCCGTCTCCTCCAAGTGCCGCTGCTCAGCCCGATCCTGCACTACACGGGCGTGACCTACGACGAGGACGGCCGGGCCCTGGACGTGGCCCGCATCCACTACCGCGGCGACCGCTTCTCCTTCTCGGTGACGCTCGAAGCGACGTGAGGCCGTGCGGCGTGCGGCGGTGAGGCCCGGTACCGGCCCCGGCACCATGCCGCCCGCCGCCGGGTACGTCGTACGATGCCGGGCGTGACGCACGACGAAGCGCCGCTGCTCGCGGACCTCATGCCGTGGTCCGTCGCACCGCTCCGGCCGGGCCGCGGGTGGCCGATGGGACCGGACGCCGCATCCTTGAAGGCCCGCTGGGCCGCCCTCCTGCGCGCGGACGAAGCGGCCCGCGAGGCCCTCTTCCGCCCCACCCGCTCCCGCACGCTGCACACCGCCGTCGCCCAACTCCCGGGCCACCCGGGCGGAACAGGCCGGCTGGCCAGGGAGTCGGGGCCGTGCCCCGAGCCCGTCCGCGTGCTCCACGGCCCGTTCGACGAGCAGTGGCTCATCCCGGACCACCGCCTCATCGACGTCGCCCGCCCGGAGCTGTGGCGGGTCGCGGGCGAGGGCCAGCTGTTCGCCGTCGAGCAGGGGCACGTGCCCGGGGCCGCGGGGCCCGTGGTGCTCGCGTCGGCCGCGCTGCCGGACGGCCGCTCACCGGCCGGGCGACCCGGCCGCGTCCGGCCGCTGTTCCGCCGCCCCGGCGGCCTGGAGCCCAACGTGGCGCCGGGACTGCTCGGGCACCTCTCAGGGGTGCTCGGCCAGGAGGTCACGGCGCGGACACTGCTGGCCTGGGTGCTCGCCGCGGGATCCGGCTCGGCGGCGGGCTGCCGGGTGCCGCTGACGGCCGACGCCGGCCTCTGGGCGCGGGGCGTGGAGCTCGGGGAGCGGCTGCTCAGACTGCATCTGCGCGGCGACGGTGAGCGTCCGAAGCTGCCCGGCGGGCGCAGACCCTACGTCCGGGCGCCCCTGCCCGCGCGCCCGCGCTCCCTGTCGTACGACGCGGAGGAGCAGGTCCTGCGGGTCGGCGAGGAGGGTGTCGTCTCGCCGGTGCCGAAGGAGGCGTGGGAGTTCGAGGTGAGCGGGGTGCGGGTTCTTGAGCGGTGGTTCGGGCCGCGCTCGGGTGACACGGAGGCGGAGCCGGGGACGCTGGAGGCGATCCGCCCCTCGGTGTGGCCGCAGGCCTGGACGTCCGAGCTGCTCGAACTGATCACGGTTCTCGCGCTGATCGCGGAACTCGCGCCGGGACAGGAAGAGTTGGCGGCCGCTC
Organism: Streptomyces sp. NPDC003379; assembly: GCF_053589195.1. Classification (NCBI taxonomy): domain Bacteria; kingdom Bacillati; phylum Actinomycetota; class Actinomycetes; order Kitasatosporales; family Streptomycetaceae; genus Streptomyces; species Streptomyces sp. NPDC003379. The sequence continues at coordinate 113,981 of NZ_JBSFRK010000012.1, forward strand.
TCGGCGACGGGATCACCGTGGAGGAGCTGCGGCGGGCGGGCGTTCTGCCCGTACCGGACACCGCGCGGCGGCCCGCGTCCGTACTCGATCACCGTGAAGAGGGACCCGAGGGGCAGTTCGCGCTGATCTAACCGGGGGCGGGGGTGTGACAGGCGGGAGAGAGGGGTGAACGGGTGGGCGGGAAAGATCCGCCGCGGAGCGGCGGCTCAGTCCCGGGGAACCACCCGTGATCAGCGACCGCCGAAAAGCGACCGCCGCAGCCTGCGCAGCGGCGCGAAGAGCGAGACATGCCTCACTCGGACACCCCTGCTGCTGCGGGCGCGCGTGGTGTCACGTGAGGTGAGCTCACGCATCAGCAGCGTCGCCTCGTGCGACTCACGCTGCGGGACGGCTGGGCCGCCCAGCACCGAGAGATGGCGGTCGAGGCGCGAGCTGGTCGCGCTGCTCCCACAAGTGATCGCAGGGACACGCGCCCTGCTGCGCACCGTTATCTGTTCCATGTCACTCCCCACCCGTACGAGGGCACCCGGCCCAGGGCAGGTTAACCCTATCGCCCCGTCGTGACACACGTGTATCCCGGTCGCAGGATTCACCTCCCCCACAAGGAGGTTGACGATTACTCTCCGAATATGACTGATTCCAGGGCGAGTTGGACATACAGTTCTAGACTCCTCCGGTCCGGGCGGCGCTCACGTGGGCTATCTCACCTGTCGTCATACCCGGAGAGAGTTGCTACTTTTGTGGACAATCGCACCGCTGCGGATGGGGGACCCCCGTGAGCCGGCCAGAGCGCGTGATCGCCGGGCGGTATCGCCTTCTGGCACCGCTGGGCGAGGGCGGCATGGGCACCGTGTGGCGGGCCCGGGACGACGTGCTCGGCCGTGAGGTCGCCGTCAAGGAAGTGCGCGCGCCCGCCGGGCTCCCGGTGAGCGAGGTCGACCGGCTCTACGCCCGTCTGGAGCGGGAGGCCTGGGCCGCCGCCCGCATCCCCCACCGCAATGTGGTCACCGTCTATGACGTCGCGACGGAGGAGGGCCGCCCGTGGATCGTCATGGAGATCGTGCGGGGGCTCTCGCTGTCCGACGTGCTGGACGCAGAGGGCGCCCTGGCCCCGCAGCGCACCGCCCGGATCGGCGCCGAGGTGCTCGCCGCCCTGCGCGCCGCCCATGACGCCGGGGTCCTGCACCGCGATGTCAAGCCCGGCAACGTACTGATCGCCAACGATGGCCGGGTCGTCCTCACGGACTTCGGCATCGCCATGGTCGAGGGCAGCTCCGCGCTGACGATGACCGGGGAGGTCGTCGGGTCGCCCGAATTTCTCGCGCCGGAGCGGGCGTTGGGGCACCGGCCCGGGCCCGCGTCCGACCTGTGGTCGCTCGGCGTGCTGCTCTACGCGGCCGTCGAGGGCAGTTCGCCGTTCCGCCAGGACACCCCGCTGAGCACGCTGCGCGCGGTCGTCGACGAGGAGCTGCCGCCCGCCCGCAACGCCGGACCGCTCGCCTCGGTCATCGAGGGGCTGCTGCGCAAGGACCCGGACGAGCGGATGTCCGCCGCCGACGCCGAGCGCGACCTGCGGCTCATCGTCTCGGGCGGCAGGCCGCTCACCGAGACCCCGCTCCCCTACATGCCGACCGTCACCGCCGAGCGCGGCCCGTACGGCCCGACCCCGCCCGCACCCCTGCCCATCGCCTCGCCGCAGCCCGCCACGGCCTCCTGGGGCACCGTGACGACCGAACCGGCGCGGCGCCGCCGCACGGTGGCCGTCCTGGTCGCCGGCCTCATCGCCCTGGCGCTCGCCCTGGGCGGACTCACGTACGCGCTGGTCAACCGCGACGACGGCGGTGGCGGCAACGGCAGCGGCTCGGAGGGCGAGGGTGGCCCCGGCTCGACGGGCGGCAAGGGCGGGGCCGAGCAGACGTCAGGGGGCTCGGGCGGCGGCGGGTCCGACGGGGGCGGCTCGTCGGACGGCTCCACGGACGGCGGTGACGGGGGCGGCGACGACGGAGGCGGCGGATCCACCAACGGCGGGAACGGAGGGAACGGGGGAAGTGGAGGGAACGGCGGCAACGGCGGTACGACCACGCCGCCCGCCCAGTCCGTGAAGGTGCACGTCTCCGGAGCCCGTACCCAGTACGAGGGCCCTTGTCCGCCGGCGGCGGCCCAGGCGCCGTCGTTCACCGCGACGTTCACGGTGGGCCGCGTCCCGGTCGACGTCGAGTACCGCTGGGTCACCGGGTCCGGTGAGCCGAGCGATCCGGGGTGGAAGACGCTGTCGCTCCCCTCCGGGGGCGGCAAGACGCGGCAGGTCAATCATGTCGAGACGGCGTACGACCCGGTCGGGACGCACACCAATTCGATCGGTGTGCAGGTGCGCGGTCCGGTGGCCGCCACCTCCAACACCGTGAAGTACTCCGTCACGTGCGAGCAGGAGACCCCGACGGGCGGGGCCTCCTACACGCCGAACGCGTCCCTGTCTCCGGCGGTGGTCAGGCCGCCGAGGTGAACACGGGGAGGTAGCCACCGGACTGTCCGGCGGCCGTGGGGTGGTAGGACTCGCCGATGTTGGCCCAGTTCAGGCTGTGCAGCCATGAGCTGCCCGAGCAGATCTCGTGCCCGGTGAAGGTGCGGGTGACGTCGCCGAAGGCGAAGCCGTGGTCGGCGGCGCGCTTGGCGGTGGCCGTGTTGAGGTAGTCGGCGGCGTCGTTGATGGCGGCCCTCTCACGCTCGGTGAGGCCCGCCGCGCAGGAGCCGCCGAGCTTGTAGAAGCGGGGGTAGCCGAGCACCACCACGCGGGCGGACGGTGCCTTGTCGCTGATCGCCGCGTAGACCTTGTCGAGGTTGCCGGGGAGCGTCGAGTCGACGTACGAGCGCGCCTGGGCGATGCGGTTCAGACAGCTGGTCTCGGACTGCAGTACGCACGTCGTCATGACGTCCGCGAAGCCCGCGTCGTTGCCGCCGACGGAGAGGGAGACGAGACCGGTGCCGGAGCCGAGCGGGCCCAGCTGGTTCGCCAGAACATCACCCGTACGAGCGCCCGAGCAAGCGGTGAAATGGAAGCTGGAGGGTGAGTGCGCGGCCGCCCAGAGGGCGGGGTAGGCACGCTTGCTGCGCTTGCAGTTGCCGCTCGCGCTGTCGTAGTTGCCGGCGCCGACACCCGACGAATAGGAGTCGCCGAGCGCCACATAGCCGGTGGCTGCTGCGTTCTGGTCCGCTTGCGCCGCGGTGGCCCCGGTGAGGGCGAAGGCGACGGAGAGGAGGAGCGAGGACATGTATGCCGTGAAGCGGGACAATCTCATGGAACCTCCCTTAGCAGGATTTCCCCCTCGACCGTGGTAGCACGCGGCCCCGCGCGCCGATAGTGTGCATGTCAACGAATGCCTCAACAATTTCCGTTCGCACACGATGAGTTCACTTCGGCCACGGAAACCTGGCGTGGAACATCTGCACGCTTCCTCCGTATCTTGACGGGCCGCCAGGGACTGCGCGACATTGAAGCCCGGCATCCGGCGCGTCGGGGGGCAAAGTCGCCAATGCAGACCATCGGGAGCAAGGCACCGCCATCAGACACGGAGCGGCGTCCCCGGCAGGCCCGCGGGAGCGACCTGCTGCCGCTGTTCGCGGGAGCGGCCGTGGCCGTGGGGGGCGTCGGCGCGATGCTCGCGCTCGTCGACCTGAGTTCGCCGCTGCGCGGGCCCTTCACTCTCTTCTTCCTCCTCGCCGCGCCCGGGGCGGCGATCGCCGCCGCGCTGCGGGCGCTCACACCATGGGGCCGCGCCGTGGCCTCCGTGGCCGGAGCCGTCGCGCTCAACCTCCTCGTGGCCCAGGGCATGCTGGCGCTGCACGTGTGGTCGGTGCGCGGCGGCGTCGTCGCCGTCACCGCCCTCAGCGCGCTCGCTCTGCTGCTGGTGGTGGCAAGGGGCCCGCGCCGCCGTACGGCGAGAAGGTGGACCGCCTGACGTGGACATCACCGTGCACCGCCCCGGCGAACTCACCGGCGCCGACCGGGCGGCATGGACCGCCCTGCAGTCCAAGGCCCACCTCGACGGCTCGCCCGAGCTGGCCAACCCCTTCCTCGCCCCGGAGTTCGCGCTCGCCACGGCGCACGGGCGGCGCGGGGTGCGGATCGCCGTCGTACGCGAGGACGGCGAACCGGCGGCGTTCTTTCCCTTCCAGCGGACCGTCACCGGCGTGGGCCGGGCGATCGGCCTCGGCATCTCGGACTGCCAGGGCATGGTGCACCGCCCCGGGTTCCGCTGGGACGCCCGGGAGCTGCTGCGGGCCTGTGGGCTCGCGGTGTGGGAATACGATCATCTGGTGGCCGGTCAGGCACCGTTCGAGGCGGGTGCCGGCGGCTCGTTCCCCTCCCCCGTGATGGACATCGACCAGGGGTACGAGGTCTATCTCGGCCAACTGCGCGAGCGCTCCCCGAAGTTCACCAGGTCGACCCTCGCCAAGGAGCGCAAGCTGGGCCGCGACCACGGAGCGGTGCGCTACGTCCACGACGAGCGCGACCCCGAGGTGCTGGCCACCCTGATGGGCTGGAAGTCCGCGCAGTACCGCAGGACGGGGCGGAGCGACCGCTTCGCGCGTCCGTGGATCGCCGAGCTGGTCCACCGGCTCTTCCACACCAGGACCGACTCGTTCGCCGGCGTCCTGTCGGTGCTCTATGCCGCCGGTGTCCCGGTCGCGGCGCACTTCGGGCTGCGCGGCGAGCGCATCCTCGCCTGCTGGTTCCCCGCGTACGACCCGGCGTTCTCGAAATACTCGCCGGGCCTGGTCCTGCATCTGCGCATGGCCGAGGCGGCGGCCGCCGACGGCATCGCGTGTCTCGACCTCGGCCGGGGCCAGAAGGATTACAAGGACTCCCTGAAGACACGCGAACTCGCCGTGTCGGAAGGGTGGGTGGCACTGCGCCATCCGGTGGCTCTCGGACACCGGGCGCGGCGCGCTCCGGTCAGGGCGCTGCGGAACACCGTGCTGTCGAGGCCGGAATTCTTCGGACCGGCCGATAAACTGCTCAAGCGGATGGGCCATATTCGATCACTGGGCAAGGAATAAAGCAGTCCGAATGTGACCGCATAGATTGCTCAAATCATGAAAAACGTGAGGCCACGTTCCAGGTCTTGCCATACAGTCTCAATCATCAATACCGTCGTACATCCACCCGCAACGGTCCATCACGCAATGCGATCCAGGGGAGGGCTCAGGATCGCGATGGTTCCGGTGCGGGGCGCGGTAGGGGGGTGCCGTGCCCGGTGATCGCTCTTCAGCCGGGTCACGTGCCGCGCGATGCCAGCTCACTCGGCATGCACGGAGATCTATTTCGGCATGCGCAAGCGAGAACCCCCCTTTCGAACCGGATCAATGACCCGACTGCCCGGGGGCGGGCGGTCCACCGGACGAGAGGGACCACCGGACTCATGAGTTCTTTTGTGCGCCCGGCTGACGCCGGACAAGACCCATTGGACGAGATCTCCCGGAACTTCCGGCCGATCTCCACGCACTTGGCGATCACACCGCCGGTGAGCGTGGTGATACCCGCGATGAACGAAGCGGAGAATCTCCCCTACGTATTCAAGACACTGCCCGAGTGGATACACGAGGTCGTCCTCGTGGACGGCAACTCCACCGATGACACGGTGGCCGTCGCCCGTGAGCTGTGGCCGGGCGTGAAGGTGGTCCGCCAGCTCGGCAAGGGCAAGGGTGACGCCCTGATCACCGGCTTCGCCGCGTGCACGGGCGACATCATCGTGATGGTCGACGCGGACGGCTCCGCCGACGGCCAGGAGATCGTCTCGTACGTCTCCGCCCTCGTCTCGGGCGCGGACTTCGCCAAGGGCTCGCGGTTCGCCAACGGCGGCGGCACGGACGACATGACGCCGATCCGCAAGCTCGGCAACCACGTCCTGTGCTCCGTAGTCAACGCCAAGTTCGGCGCCCGCTACACGGACCTCTGCTACGGCTACAACGCCTTCTGGCGGCACTGCCTCGACAAGATCGAGCTCGACTGCACCGGCTTCGAGGTCGAGACCCTGATGAACATCCGGGTCGTCGAGGCCGGGCTGAAGGTGCAGGAGATACCCAGCCACGAGTATCTGCGGATCCACGGCACCAGCAACCTCCGCGCCGTCCGCGACGGCATCCGCGTGCTTAAGGTGATCCTCACCGAGCGCTCCAGCCGCGGCAGGCGCGGCGCGCGGCGCAAGGGCGCGCGGGTCCTGCCCTTCCGCAAGGGCCAGGGAGAGGTGTCTTGAGCGCGGACATATCCGTCGTCATCTGCGTGTACACCGAGGACCGCTGGGAGGACATCCTCGCGGCGGTCTCCTCGGTGCGCGCGCAGTCGACGGCGGCCCTGGAGACCCTGCTCGTCGTCGACCACAACGCTTCGCTCCTGGACCGGCTGGCCAAGGAGTACAAGGAGACCGAGGGAGTGCGGGTGCTCGCCAACGAGGGCCCCCGCGGCCTCTCGGCGGGGCGCAACACCGGCATCGCCGCCTCGCGCGGCTCCGTCATCGCCTTCCTCGACGACGACGCCGTCGCCGAGCGGGAGTGGCTGCGCCACTTCGCCGATGCGTACGAGGACCCACGGGTCCACGGCGTCGGCGGACGCACCGTGCCCGCGTGGGAGTCCGGGCGGCGGCCCGTCTGGTTCCCCGAGGAGTTCGACTGGGTCGTCGGCTGTACGTACAGGGGGCACCCCGAGGGCCGCGCGCGGGTGCGCAACGTCCTCGGGGGCAACGCCTCGTTCCGGCGCTCCGCCTTCGACGTGGCGGGCGGCTTCGCGACGGGCATCGGGCGGGACGGCGACAAGCGGCCGCTCGGCTGCGAGGAGACGGAGTTCTGCATCCGGCTCACCCGTGCCGAGCCGGACGCGATCCTGCTCGTCGACGACCGCTCGGTGATCCACCACCGGGTGCCGGCGGCGCGGGAGCGGTTCGGCTACTTCCGTACGAGGTCGTATGCCGAGGGCCTCTCCAAGGCGCTGGTCTCCCGGAGTGTCGGCGCCGGCAAGGGGCTTGAGTCCGAGCGGCGCTACACCACGCGCGTGCTGCCCGCCGGGGTCGGCCGCGGTCTGCGGGACGCCGTGCTCGGGCGGCCCGGCGGCGCGGGCCGCGCGGGCGCCATCGTGGCAGGAGTGGCCGCCGCGGCCGGGGGGTACGTACTGGGGTCCGTCCGTGCGCGCCGGGGAGGCGCCACGTTCTCCGTCGTGGAGATCGCCGGCAGGGCGGGGGACGCACCGGGCACGGGCGGCGAGGGGGCCGCCGCATGAGCGAAGGGTCCGTGCCGATACTGATGTACCACTCGGTCGCGCGCCTGCCGAACGAGGCGACGCACGACCTGTCGGTGTCGCCCGACGCGTTCGCACGCCAGATGGAGGTGCTCGGCGAGCGGGGCTTCACACCGCTCACCACCGCCCAACTGGCCGCGATCTGGCGCTCCTCGGGCGCCGCGCTGCCCGAGCGACCCGTCCTGATCACCTTCGACGACGGCTATGAAGGCGTGCACCGGTACGCGCTGCCCGTACTCGCCAAGCACGGCTTCGCCTCCTCCCTGTTCGTCTCCACGGGCTGGCTGCGCGGGGATCACGACACCGGGGGCGGCCTCGACGTCATGCTCGACTGGGACCAGGTGCGCGAGCTGGCCGCCGCCGGGACGGAGATCGGCGGGCACAGCCACACACACCCCGAACTCGATCAGCTCCCCGACGAGGAGCTGCGGTCCGAGCTGTGCCGCTGCCGGGACATCGTCGCCGACGAGCTGGGCACCCGGCCCGTCTCCTTCGCGTACCCCTACGGCTACTCCAGCCGCGGGGTGCGCGCATGCGTGCGGGAGGCGGGCTTCGGCCAGTCGCTCGCCGTCGGCAACGCCCTGGCCCGCCGCGCCCAGGGTCCGTACGCCCTGCGGCGGGTCACCGTGCGCCGGTCCACCCGCGCCGAGGAGTTCGAGCGGCTCGTGGAGGGCCGCGCGATCACCCGCACGTTCGCCAGGGACCACGCCCTGTCCAAGGGGTACGCCGTGGTCCGCAGAGCCCGACAGCTCCGCCGGAAGGCCATCTGTTCCCGTGTCTGACACGACCACCGCCCAGGCCGACGCCTCCGGTTCCCCGCACACCGGAGAGCAGCCGCCGACAGCCAGGTCCGGCAGGGCGCGCAGAGTGCGCCTGCCGGGCAGGGACGGCGGCAGCCCGCTGTTCCGCAACGCCTACGCGCTGATGCTGAACACGGGCATCTCCGGCGTGCTCGGCGTCGGCTTCTGGCTGGCCGCCGCCCGGTACTACTCGGAGTCGGCGGTCGGCCAGGGTTCGGCGGCGATCGCGGCGATGAAGCTCCTCGCGGGGCTCACCGCCGTGACGCTGACCGGCGCCCTCGCCCGGTTCATCCCCATCGCGGGCCGCGCCACGGGCAAGCTCATCTTCCGCACGTACGCGGGGAGTTCGGTGGCGGTGGCGCTCGCCGCGGTGGTCTTCCTGCTCACGCTCGACCTGTGGGGGCCCTCGTACCGCTTCCTGCACGGCCCGGTGCACGGCGTCGGGTTCGTCCTGGCCGTCGTGGCCTGGTCGGTGCTGACCTTGCAGGACGGCGTCCTGACCGGGCTGCGCAACGCGCTGTGGGTGCCCGTCGGCAACACCGCCTTCTCGGTGGCGAAGCTGGGGCTGCTCATCGCGATGGCCGCGGCGATCCCCACCGCGGGCGTCTTCGTCTCCTGGGTCGCCTCGATCCTCGTATCGGTGATTCCGCTGGGCTGGCTGGTCTTCCGGCGCCTGGTGCCGCGCCATGTGAAGGCCACCGACGGCAGGACGAAACCGCCGACGCTGCGCGAGATCGGCCGGTTCCTCGCCGGTGACTACACCGGCTCGCTCTTCTCGCTCGCCGTGGTCTACCTCGTCCCGGTCATCGTCGCCTCGCAGGTCAGTTCGGTCGACAACGCGTACTTCTACATCACCACCACCATCGGCGGCACCGTCAACCTCCTCGCCATCAACATGGGTGCCTCGCTGACCGTCGAGGGCGCGCACGACCCGGCGCTGCTCGCCGCCAACACCCGCTCCGCGCTGCGCCGGATGGCGATGATCATGCTGCCGGTCTGCGGCATCCTCTTCCTGGCCGCGCCGCTCGTGCTGCGCATGTTCGGCCAGGAGTACGCGGACGCCGCCACTCCGCTGCTGCGCTGGTTCGCGGTGGGGGCGCTTCTGCGGGTGGTCATGGAGACGTACTTCGCGGTGCGGCGGGCGCAGAGCGAGACCTCCGGGATCGCCTGGCTGCAGGGGCTGCTGTGCGTGCTGGTCCTCGGTCTCACGCTGATCCTGCTGCCGCGGATGGGGCTGACCGGCGCGGGCATCGCGGAGATCTGCAGCCTGGCGGTGATCGTGGCGATCGCGGCGCCCAAGCTGTACCGCGTGATGCGGGCGGCTCCCTCGGGCGGGCCCGCCGCGAGCGCGGCTCCTGACGGGGACCTGGCCGACCTGGGGACGCCGGACGCGCCCGCCGGACAGGTGCGGAAGGGGGCCGCCGAGGGTGCGGCCAAGGGCACGGAGCGCAAGGGGCGGCACGGGCCCGCGTGGGCGCTGCGGGAGTCGCTCGACTCGGACACCCTGCAGCTCGCCGTACAGCTCGATTTCGAACACCAGGAGCGCAGGCCGGACGTGCGGCCCGGCCCTGGCACGCCCGCCGCCGGGACGCCCGCCCACGAGGCGCCCGTGGCGAAGAGCGAGGGGGACGACATGGACCACCGGCCCACCTGGGCGCTGAGAACCCCGGGCGCCGAGGGCGTGGCTGCCGGGGGCGTCGCTGCCGAGGGCGCGCCGGCCGTCGAGAAGCCGTCGGCCTCCGAGGCGTCCCTCGTCGAGAAGCCGTCCGCCTCCGAGGCGTCCCTCGTCGAGAAGCCCCATGCCGAGGAGAGCGCGACGAAGCGGGAGGGGGCCGGGGCGGCGCTGCCCGCGGGACCGCTGCCCCAGGAACCGGCGCCCTCCCGGCCGCTGCCCCCGAAGTCGCTGCCCGGCGAGGAGCCGTCGGACGACGAGCCCTCGGCCGAAGAGCCGTCGGCCCACCCGCGCCCCTCTCGGCTCCGCGTCCTCGTCCTGTCGCTGCTGCTCGCCGCCGCGCTCGCCCTGTACTGGGTGCCCGTGCTCGGCCTCGGCGAGCGGGACCTGGACGACATGGGCGGGCTCGGTCTGATCTCCGTACTGCCGAAGCCGACGCTGCTCGGCGCCGCGCTGCTGGTCGTCGTCTTCTCCGTGCTGCTCTGGATGGACCGGCCGATCAAGGGCCTCCTCCTGGTGACGCTGCTCGCCACGGTCGTGTCGCTGCACGCGCTGCCCGCGGTCATCGAGGCCGAGCCGCGGTTCGCCACGGCCTGGCAGCACCTGGGCTTCATGGAGTACATCGACCGGACCGGCACCGCGGTGCCCGATCTCGACGCGCGCTGGAGCTGGCCCGGATTCTTCGCGGCGGCCACGTTCGTCGCGCAGGCGTGCGGCGTCTCGGACATGACCGAGGTGATCCGCTGGTGGCCGACGGCCGTCCAACTGCTCTACCTGGCGCCGATGTTCCTGCTCGTGCGCTCGATGCGGGGGGCCTGGCGCGCCAAGTGGGCCGGGCTGTGGATCTTCGTCCTGAGCGGCTGGGTCGGCCAGGACTACTTCTCCCCGCAGGGCTTCACGTATCTGCTCTACATCGCCTTCGTCGCCGTGCTCCTGGTCTGGTTCCGCGCGCCGCGCGTGCTGTGGACCAAGCGGCGCCCGGGCGAGCTGGAGGTCGAGCCGACGGGCCGCAGGGAGCGCGGGGTGCTGCTCCTGGTCCTCGTGGGCCTCTTCGCGGCGACGGTCCCCGCGCACCAGCTGACGCCGTTCGTGATGCTCGGCGTCCTCACGGTGCTCGTCCTGGTCGGCCGCTCGGAGCTGCGCGGCCTTCCGATGCTCTTCGGGGTGATGGTCCTCGTCTGGCTGGGCTTCCTCGCCGAGCCGTACTGGTCGGGGCATTTCGACGAACTGTTCGGCGGGGTCGGCGGCGTCGGCGGCAATGTGACCTCCTCGGTCTCCGGGCGCATCGAGGGCGGCAGTTCGACGCACCGGCTCGTGCTGTACGTCCGGGTGGCGATGGCCGGCGCCGTCATGGCGTTCGCCTGCTGGGGCTGGTGGCGGCGGCGCTTCTACAAGTACAGCGAACGTTCACTCCTCGTCCTGGCCTTCGTACCGTTCCTCGGCTTCGCCATGCAGTCGTACGGCGGTGAGATGGCCCTGCGCGTCTTCATGTTCGCGCTGCCGGGCGCGGCCCTGCTCGCCGGTCTCGCGCTGTTCCCGCGCGCGGGCATCACGCCGGAGGAACGGGACCGCGACCGGGTGAGCCTGGCGCCGCTGGCCGCTCTGATGGCGGGGCTCGTCCTGATGGGCGGCTTCCTGGTGGCGCGCTGGGGCAACGAGTCCTTCGAGCGCGTCCGGCCGGGCGAGGTCGCGGCCATGGAGTACGTGTACGCGCACGACGACCCGACGGTGCGGCTGCTGTGGATGAGCAACGACACGGTGAACAACGTGACGCCCGCGCTGCCGTGGGGCACGCGGGACATGGAGAAGGTCGAGTACGTCCCGACGCTCGCGCCCGCCGACCCGGTCCTGGTCGCCGGCCTGGTCAAGGCGCTCAAGGACGCGGGGCCCAACTCGTATCTGATGATCAACCGGAGCCAGACCACGTATCTCCAGCTGGACGCGGGCTACTCGAAGACGTGGGAGCCGCGGCTCATCCACCACCTGGACAACCGCGAGGACCTGAAGAAGGTCCTCACCAACGACGACGCGACCGTCTACAGCCTGCGGGAGCAGCCGGACGGCAAGGCGGCCGAGGCCGATCCGGGGCCGGTCGGGCCGAAGGTGACATGGACGCCGTGGTCGGTGGTGGGCGCGCTCGCCGCCGTGGCGCTCGTGCTGCTGCTCACCGCGCGCGAGATCGTGCGCGTCGCGGCGGCGCCGAGCGTGCGGCAGCAGCGGTGGCTGCAGAGCAGCTTCTGGTTCTCGCTGCCGCTGCTCGCGGTGCTGCTCGCGTCGCTGGTGCAGCGGTTCGTGACGATGGCGTGACGGCTCGTCCCGCGGTGCGGCGGCTCAGCGCTTGAGCCACCTCACCTCGTACCCCGACATGTCGAACCGCTTCCCGTCGACCTCGGCGCTGATCTGCCGGTCGAGGGTGTTCACCACGAGGACGGCGTCGCCGTCGGCGATGACGCGTACGTCACGCCGGTCGTCGGCGGCGATCGACACCTTCTCGAACTCCGTACCCGGGCCGAACTCCTCGCCGAACCGCTCGATGAGCCTCAGCATCGGCAGCTGGGCCCCGCCGCCCGCCTTCTGGGTGGCCGTCCACAGGCAGCCCGCGCACTTGGCACCCCGCTTCTGCGGGTTCCAGTAGAAGCCGCTGGTGGCGCCGCCGCGGGCCATCGCCATCAGGCCCGACGCCTGGACGGCGACGCGGTGCGCCTCGGACCAGTCGTCGCGGTTGTCCTGGCTGTCGCCGGGCTCCACGTAGTACTCGGCCCACCACAGGGGCAGGTCTCCCGTGCGCTCGCGCACCCACTCGCCGACGGCCGTGAGCTTGTCGGTAGCCTTGAACTCGTCGGGGAGCAGCTCGTCGTCCGCGGTGTAGCTGGAGCCGTCGACGACGACGAAGTCCGCGCCCCGCTTGTTCTTGTTCCAGTACTTGAAGGCGTCGAGGGCCCGCTGGTCCAGGCGGCCCCAAGGGCCCTTCACCGGAGAGGCGTTCTCGGTCTGGCGCGGGTCGAGGCTGTCCATGACGAGGTAGGGGCCGCCGACCATGATGTCCTTGTTGACCTTCTTGAGCTCCTCGTGGACGAGGTTGTAGAGCTCGGTGTAGCCCTCGTAGTCCCAGCGGGCCTCCTCGTCGTTCCAGAAGCCCTTGAACTCGTTCCAGACGATGAAGTGGCGTACGTCCGGATAGCGCTTGGCGATGGTCGCGGCGAGCTTCGCGAAGTCGTCGTAGTGCGCGCGCTCCGGGGCCGTCTCCAGCGCCTGCTGGCTCCAGTCGGTGTTGTCGGCGCCGGGCTCGCCGCCCTTCATCCAGTCCGGGGCGCAGCAGAGCGTGACCACGGGCGTGCCGTCGCTCGCCCGGACGAAGTCCATCCGGCGGTCCATCGCGGAGAAGTCGAAGCGGCCGTCGACCGGCTCCGGATTGCCCGCGCCCCAGCCCATGATGTGCTGGATCTGCGGGACGGGGCGATCCTGGCCGGCCAGTTCGCCGCGGACGCGTTCGACGGCCTCGGGCTCGCCGTCGTCCGCGCTGTACTGGGTGTGGGTGAAGCCCCAGCCCACCTCGGGTCCGGCCTCGTTCGGGGGGACGGCGGGGGTGCCGTGCACCTTGTCGCCGTCCGGAGTGGTGCCTGCGGTGCCGGCGCCGTCCCCGGGCAGCGTATTGACCAACGTGATCACCAAGGCCAGTGCGGCCAGAGCGACACCGAGCAGTGCGGTGAGGCGCCACCGCCGTGCCCCCGAAACCCACCCATGACGTCCCATCAGCGACAAGCGTATCCGGGGCGGTAGGCGGTGGGACAGATTCCGTACGACAGCAGTCCTGTGGAAACCGGATGCACAACGGCGCGCGCGTGCCGGATCATGGCGGCATGTCTGCGAACCCTCACGACGCCCTGCCGATCCGGCTCAACGTCGACGACAGCGACTCCCCGTCGGATGTCGTGGACGCGCTGTTCCTCGGCCGCTTCGCGACGGGCGAGCAGCCCTTCTCGCACAGCGCGAACATCGAACGCGTGAAGAAGGGCTCCACGCTGCTCCCGGCAGGGGCGACGGTGCTGCGGGCCGCCAGGGACGACGACCGCAGTGCGACGCTCGCCGAGGGCGAGGGGTGGACGCTGCTGGTCTCCCGCTGGAACCGCGGCGCGGACGTCACGGTGACGGCGACCACCGCCGACCTCGCCGAGCGGGTGCTCAAACAGGCCACGGACGGCGCGCAGGACGAGCCGGAGCCCCAGCCGGAGAACGTGACGATGGGGTTCTGGTACGTGTCGCCGCGGCGCGGCCCGCACCGCACCACCCGGCAGATCTCGGCCGGTACGTGGGAGGAGGTGCGGCCCAATTACACGGCGCCGGTCGCCGACGCCATGGACAAGCTGATGAAGACGACCCCCGAGGACATCTCGGGGCGCCTGCTCCTGCTGCACGGCCCGCCGGGCACGGGCAAGACGTCGGCGCTGCGGACGCTGGCGCGGTCGTGGCGGGACTGGTGCCAGGTGGACTGCGTCCTGGACCCGGAGCGGCTCTTCAGCGACGTCGGCTATCTGATGGACATCGCGATCGGCGAGGACGACGGCACGGCGAAGGAGCGCTGGCGGCTGCTGCTCCTGGAGGACTGCGACGAGCTGATCCGCGGCGAGGCGAAGCACACGGCGGGTCAGGCGCTCTCGCGGCTGCTGAACCTCACGGACGGTCTGCTCGGCCAGGGCCGCAACGTCCTGGTCGGCGTCACGACCAACGAGGACCTGGAGCGCCTGCACCCGGCGGTCATCCGTCCCGGCCGCTGCCTGGCCCGCATCGAGGTCGGCGCGCTGACCCGGCCGGAGGCGGTGGAGTGGCTCGGCACGGAGGAGGGCGTCTCGCGCGAGGGCGCCACCCTCGCGGAACTCTTCGCACTGCGCCGGGGCACGACCCCGACCTCGGTCCCGGACCAGAGGCCGGGGGCGGACGCGGGCCTGTACTTGTAACAGGCGCGCCGCAGGGGCGCGAGGCTGTTTTTTGATATGCGGCTCCGCCGCGTGGGCGCGACCAGCCACAACGCCGCAGCAGCTGCCCGGAGCCCTCAGCCGGAACCCCCATAAGCCGCGCGCAGCGCATCCCGTACAGCGCTGAGCGCGGCCTCCTCGGAGAGGCCGAGGCGGCGCGCCAGCCCGGCATAGGCCTGCGCCTGGGCCGAGGCGGCCCGAGCCCCCGCGTCCCCCGCGGCGGCGATGAACGTGCCGTTGCGGCCCCGGGTCTCGATGACCCCGTCGGTCTCAAGTGCCCGGTACGCCTTGGCCACCGTGTTCGCCGCGAGCCCCAGCGACTCGGCGAGCCCCCGCACCGTGGGCAGCTTGTAGCCGACCGGCAGCGCGCCCGACCGCGCCTGCCCGGCGATCTGGGCCCGCACCTGCTCGTACGGCGCGTCGCCCGCGCCCCCGTCGATGTCGATCGTCAAAGTCACGGAGCGATTGTGCCGCACGGCCCCACGGAAAATAGGAGGCACCCCGCGGCGGGCCCCGCGTACCGTGCGGGCTCATGACAGTGATCGTCCGGGCCCTGAGCCCCGATGCCCCGAGTGCCGCCGCGGACGTCGCGGGTTTCGCCGCGGTGCGCCGGGCCTGTGTGCCCGCCATGCTCGCCACCCCCGAGTCGGTCGCCTTCGACCACACGCATGCCCACCCGGACTCCGCCCACCGGCAGTTGATCGCCGAGGCCGACGGTGAGGTCATCGGTACGGCGCAGGTGGGCATGGCCTACGACAGCCCGGAACCCGGCCAGGGCTTCGCCAATGTCTACGTACATCCGGAGCGGCTCGGGGCGGGCGCCGGAACGCTTCTGCTGCGTACGGCGGAGGATCACCTGGTGGCCGAGGGTGCGCGCACCGTCTTCTCATGGGTGCTCGACGAGCCCGCGAACCTCGCCTTCGCCGCCCGCCGCGGCTACCGCGCGAGCCGCCGCGCGCACTTCCTCCGCCTGGACCTCACGCACGGCACGCTGCCGCCCCGCCGGGAGCCGCCCGCGGGGGTGGAGCTGGTGAGCGGATCGGTGTACGCGGGCGACGCGCGGCCCCTGTTCGCCCTCGACGCGGAGACGGTGGCGGACGAACCGGGCGATGTGGCCGCCGAGTTCACGGACTACGAGCACTGGCTCGCCGAGACCTGGCACCACCCGCTGGTCAGCCGGGAGCTGACCACGGTGGCCCTGGTGGACGGCCGCCCGGCGGCGTTCAGCCTGGCCCGCACGGACGGCGCGGGCCGCTACGCGTCCGGCATGACGGGCACCGCGCGCGCCCACCGCGGCCGCGGCCTGGCCAAGCTCGCCAAGAACGACTCCCTGCACCGGGCCCGCGCGGCCGGCTGCACGGAGGCGTTCACGGGCAACGACGCCGGCAACGAACCGATGCTGGCGATCAACAACTGGTTCGGCTACGAGATCTGCGCCACGGAGGTACGCCATGTCCGAGACCTCATCTGACCGGCCCCGCCCCACCACCACCTTGCACATCACCCTCGTCAAGGCGGGCCGCACCAAGATCCGCTACCCGGCGCGGCTCCTGCACGACGACGGAACCCGCATCACGGTCCGCGCGCCCTGGGCGGCTCCCGACGTCCGCGACTTCGGCTTCGTCCGCTTCGAACCGGGCGACGTCTTCACCGAGCACTACTGGCGCGACCGCTGGTACGCGATCAAGGAGGTGTACGCCGCCGACGGCACCCTGAAGGGCTGGTACTGCGACGTGACCCGCCCCGCCGTCCGCGACGGCGAGGTCCTCACGGTGGAGGACCTGGACCTCGACCTGTGGTGCTCGGCGGACGCGAGCACGGTGCTGCGCCTGGACGAGGACGAGTTCGAGGCGAGCGGTCTCCCCACCACGGACCCCCTGACGGCCACCGCGGCCCGCCGCGCCCTCACGGAACTGGAGTCCCTGGCCCGCGGAAGGCTCCTTCCGCGGGGCCGGTAGCTCGCTTCGCGCACGTGCTCGATCAGAAAGGCGGCGCGAGGAGGTCTAGCACGTGGCTTCGGTGGACATCGGTAAGGCAGGACGTCGGTAAGGCAGGGAGGCAGCCATGCGCCGGGTCACCACGCACAAGCCCGCGGTCAAGACCGTCAGCCGTCGGGTGCGGGAACGCCAGGAGGCCGAGGTCCAGCCCCGGGAGAGGCCGGAGGTCCGCAAGGACGTCCAGCGGACCTGGTGGCCGGACGGGTGAGAGTCCGCCGTCACGTGCGGGAGAGCCGCTTGCGGTAGTGCAGGCGGTCGTACGGGCCCTCGATGCGGCGCTCCACCAGGTCGTATCCGTAGCGGGGGTAGATCTTCTGGTTCTCCCACATCAACGCGTTGGTGTAGAGGCGGACTTCGGTGAGGCGCAGGGCACGCGCGTGTGCGTCGACGTAGGTCAGCAGGTTGCGGCCCACTCCTTGACCGGCGGCTTCCGGGTGGACCGCGATCGATTCCAGAAGCAGGTGGGCCTCCTCGCGCGGTTCCGTGACGGGGACGAGGACCAGCAGGCCGACGACCGGGTCCCCGGTGACGTACACCCGTCCCGCCGCCACGTCGGCCGCGTGGTCGGCCTCCATGGGGGCGGGGACGAGGCCGATGCGTGCGATGTAGTGGTGGTACGCCGCGTCGGTCACCGCGCGTACGGCGGGGACGTCGGCGGCGGTGGCGAGTCGGATGTCCGGGGGGAATCCCGTCGTGTCCGGGGAGAGATCGGTCGTCTTGGTCATGCCTCCACGTCTACGTCACGGCGGCGCGACCGCACCAGCGCCTTCTTCACCAACGGCCATGCCACGATCAGGACGATGAGGCCATAGACCGTCACGGAGAAGGGTGTGTCGATCAGCCCGCTGACGCTGCCGTCGCTGATCTGCAGGGCGCGGCGCAGCTGTTGTTCCGCGTTGGGGCCGAGGATGACGCCGATGACGGCGGGCAGGACGGGCAGTCCGTAGCGCCGCATGCCGAAGCCGATCAGGCCGATGACGAGCAGGATGACGAGGTCGAGCGGTTCGCCGCCGACCGCGTACGCGCCGACCGCCGCGAAGAACAGGATGCCCGCGTAGAGGTAGGGCCGCGGGATGCGCAGCAGCTTCGCCCAGAGGGGGGCGAGGGGGAGGTTCAGGGCCAGCAGCAGCACCATTCCCACGAAGAGGGACGCGATCAGGCCCCACACCAGGTCGGGTTCGCGTTCGAAGAGCAGCGGGCCCGGCTGGATCCCGTACTGCTGGAAGGCGGCGAGCATCACCGCGGCGACGGCCGTCGTGGGCAGGCCGAGCGTCAGCATGGAGACGAGGGTGCCCGCCGCCGACGCGGATGCCGCCGACTCGGGGCCCGCGACGCCCTCGATGGCGCCCTTGCCCCACTCCTCCTTCCGCTTGGACAGGCGTTTCTCGGTGACGTAGGAGAGGAAGGTGGGGATCTCCGCGCCGCCCGCCGGGATCGCGCCGAACGGGAAGCCGATGAGGGGGCCGCGCAGCCAGGACTTCCAGGTGCGCCGCAGGTCCGACCTGCCCAGCCAGGGGCGGCCGACGGGGATCGCGTCGGCGCCGGCGCGCCGCAGGTGCGCGGCGACCCACAGGGCCTCGCCGATCGCGAAGAGGCCGACCGCGACGATCACCACGTCGATGCCGTCGGCGAGTTGGAGCGAGCCGAACGTGAGCCGCTGCTGGCCCGTCATCTGGTCCAGGCCGACCAGGCCGATGGTCAGGCCGATCAGGAGCGAGGCGAGGCCGCGGACGCGGGAGGAGCCGAGGACCGAGGTGACCGCGATGAACGCGAGCACCATGATGGCGAAGTAGTCGGGCGCGCCGATGCCGACGGCGAGGTCGGCGACGGTCGGCGCGAGCGCCACCAGGAGGACCGTGCCGATCATGCCGCCCGCGAAGTGGCCGATGGCGGCGGCCGCGAGGGCCTGCGCGCCCCGGCCCGACCTGGCCATCGGGTGGCCTTCCATGGCGGCGACGACGGCGGCGCTCTCGCCGGGGGTGTTGAGGAGGATCGAGGTCGTGGAGCCGCCGAACATCGCTCCGTAGTAGATGCCCGCGAACATGATGAAGGCGCCGGTCGGTTCGAGCCCGTAGGTGACGGGCAGCAGGAGGGCGACGGCCATCGCGGGGCCGATGCCGGGCAGGACGCCGATGGCCGTGCCGAGCAGCACGCCGACCGCGGCCCAGAGGAGGTTGAGCGGGGTGAGGGCCGTGCCGAAGCCGTCCGTCAGGGAGTTGAAGGCGTTCATGTCACAGCACTCCCATCAGGGGGCCGCCCGGCAGGGGAACGCCGAGCAGGTTGTTGAAGACTCCGTACGTGACGACGGAGAGTCCGGCGGCGATCAGCGGGTCGCGGTCGAGGTGGCGGCTGCCGAGCGCGTAGGCGGAGCCCCAGAAGAGCAGCGCTCCTGCGACGGGGAAGCCGAGCGGCTCGATGAGGACGGCGGTGGCGAGGAAGACGCCCGCCAGGAGCAGCACGGTGCGCCAGTCGGCCGGTTCGGACAGGTCGATGTCCTCGCCGCCCTCGGCCTCGCCGCGCCCGCCGCGCAGCACGTCGACGGCGAGCAGGAGGGCGACGACGAGCAGTCCGATACCGACGGCGACCGGCACGGTCCTGGGGCCGATGGGGCCGCGCTGGGCGATCTCCACGTCCATGGTGAGCGCGTCGGTGAGGACGAGCACGCCGAGGGCCAGCAGCAGGACGCAGACGCCGAGTTCGGAGTGTTCGCGCAGCCAGGAGCGGGCGCCGTCCGGCCGCTCGGACGTGACGTCGGTGGTGGTCACAGCCCCAGCTCCTTCAGGACGGACACGACGCGCTTGTCCTGGGCGTCCAGGAAGTCGCCGAACTTGTCACCGGTGAGGAAGGCGTCGTCCCAGCCGTTCGTCTGGAGGGACTTCTTCCACTCGGGCGAGGCGTGCAGCTTTCGGAACAGCTCGGTGAGCTTGTCGCGTTCGGCGTCGCTGAGGCCGGGCGGGGCGACGATGCCGCGCCAGTTGGTGAAGTCCACGTCGTAGCCGGACTCCTTGAGGGTGGGTCCGTCCAGACCGCGCACCCGCTCGGGCCCGGTCACGGCGAGCAGCCGCAGCTCCCCCGACTTGATCTGGTCCAGGTACTCGCCGACTCCGGAGACACCGAAGGCGACCTTGCTGCCGAGGATGGAGGCGAGGAGTTCGCCGCCGCCGTCGAAGGGGACGTAGTTGACCTTCTTCGGGTCGATCCCGGCGGCGCGCGCCATCAGCATCGGCGCGAGGTGGTCGGGCCCGCCGGGTGACGAACCGCCGCCCACGGGCAGTTTCCCGGGGTTCTTCTTCCAGGCCCGGACGAGCTGCCCGATGGTCTCGTACGGGGAGTCCTTGGAGACCACAACGACGTCCTGCTCCTCGGTGAGCCGGGCGATCGGGGTGGTGTCGGAGAGAGTCTTCGGGGAGTCGTTGGAGCGTGCGGCGCCGACGACGCCGAGGCCCATGGACATGGCGAGCCTGCCGTTGCCGTACTCGCCGACGAGCCGGGTCAGGCCGACGGTGCCGCCGGCGCCCGGCAGGTTGAACACCTCGATGTCGTGGGTGAGTCCGGCGTCCTCGGCGTTCTTCGCGGCGGTGCGGGCGGTGATGTCGTAGCCGCCGCCGGGCGTGTTGGGGACCATGAGGCGCAGGCCCGGGATCTGCGTGCCGGTCCCGGCGCCGCCGCCCGTGGTGAGCAGGGGCGGCACCACGAGCACGAGCAGCGCGGCGCCGAGCAGGGCGAGGGGTGTGCGCGGGGCGAGGGGTGTGCGCAGGCGCACGTGTGCCACCACCTGTCGGTATGTGAAGGGGACGGGGGCAGGTCGGTCGGTTGTGAAGTGGCCCACATGTTGCCGGGGCGTTGACGACCTGTCTCTCTTCCGGAACCAACGGTCGTTGTGGTCGTTGTGGTCACCCCCATAGCCTGCGGCGATGACAAGGGTCCTGGTCGTGGACGACGACTTCATGGTCGCCAAACTGCACAGCCGGTACGTCGCCGCGGTGGACGGATTCGCCGTGGCCGGCGTCGCGCACAGCGGCGCGGAAGCGCTCGGTGCGGCGGAGCGGCTCCGCCCCGACCTCGTACTCCTCGACGTCTATCTGCCCGACATGGACGGCATCGCGGTGCTCCGGGAGCTGCGGGCCGCCGAGGAGCGCGACCCGGGGCGGCAGCCGGTGGACGCCCTGTTCATCACGGCCGCGCGGGACGCGGAGATCGTACGGGCGGCGCTGCGGGCGGGCGCCCTGCACTATCTGATCAAACCGTTCAACCAGGCGGCACTGCGGGAGCAGTTGCGGCACGTGGCGGCGTTGCGGGCGCGGCTCGACGGGCTCGCAGAGGCCCGCCAGGAGGACGTCGACCACATCTTCGGCCCGCGCCCGCCCGGCTCACGGGAGCTGCCGAAGGGGCTCGCGGCCCACACCGCGGAGCTGGTGGAGCAGACCCTGCGGGGACACCCCGGCGGCCTCTCCGCCTCGGAGTGCGCGGGGTCGGGCGCCCTGTCGCGCGTGAGCGCCCGCCGCTACCTGGAGTTCTTCGTGGACACGGGCCGCGCCGAGGTGACGCTCCGCTATGGGGGGACGGGGCGGCCCGAGCGGCGGTACCGGTGGGTGGGGTGAGCCGTGGGGTGAGCGTGAGGGCGGTGAAACGGGCATCACGGGCACGACCTGAGCGGAGGCTGAGCCCTCCCTTAACGCGGCCATAAGGATCTCCGTCCCGGGCCGTCGGCAAGGGATTTCACGGATTTCACGGGCTAGCTTTCCCGGCGTCCCCCTGTGAACCGTCGTTGAGGAGAACCACCCATGCCCGCTCGCCGCAAGGTCACCGTGATCGCCGCCGTCGGCGTCGCCCCGCTCGCCCTGACCGCCCTGTCGGTGACGCCCGCCGCGGCGCACGGCTCGATGACGGACCCGGTCAGCCGGGTCTCCGCCTGTTTTCAGGAGGGCCCGGAGTCCCCGAAGTCCGCCGCCTGCAAGGCCGCCGTCGCCGCGAGTGGCACGCAGGCCCTCTACGACTGGAACGGCGTGAACATCGCCAACGCCGCCGGGAAGTCGAAGGAGATCATCCCCGACGGCAAGCTGTGCAGCGCGGGCAACGACAAGTACAAGGGCCTCGACCTGCCGCGCGCCGACTGGCCCTCCAGCAAGCTGTCCGCCGGGAAGCACACCTTCCGCTACAAGGCCACCGCCCCGCACCGGGGCTCCTTCGAGCTGTACGTCACCAAGGATTCGTACGACCCGACGAAGCCCCTGAAGTGGTCGGACCTGGAGAAGAAGCCCTTCGTCAAGGTCACCGACCCGAAGCTGCGGAACGGCGACTACGTCTTCGACGGGAAGATCCCGGCCAAGTCGGGCCGCCACCTGATCTACTCGGTCTGGCAGCGCTCGGACTCCCCCGAGGCCTTCTACACCTGCTCCGACGTCGTCTTCGGCAAGGACAGCGGCGGCTCCGGTTCCGCCCCGGCCCCGGCCGCGTCCGCCCCCTCCGACGAGGAGATCGCGGCGGGCGCCGAGAAGTCGACGGTCGAACACCACGGGCACGGGGACGCCGACGCCAGTACGGGCGCGAAGGCCACGGAGGCCGCTCCGGCCGCTGATTCCGGTTCCGGCTCCGGCGATGCGCCTTCCGGCAATGAGCCCGAGGTGAACGGCGGCGCCGAGAAGCCCGTCACCACCGCGAACGACGACCTCGCCGAGACCGGCGGCTCCAGCTCCACCTCGTACATCGCGATCGGCGGAGCCGCGGCCCTCGCCGTCGGCGCCGCGGCGATCTTCGCCACGACCCGCCGCCGTGCGGCCGGACGTCACGGTCGCTGAAGCGGCTGGACCAGTATCAGGAGAGACACGTGGTCGGCGTCGCGTTCTTCGGATCCAGCGCGTTCGCCACCTCGTGGTGGGCAAGACGGTCCAGGACGCCGATCGCCACGTGCTCGGACACGTTGACGCGGCACAGGTCCTGAAGGGTGACGTTGCGTACGCCGGGGCCGTCGAGGAACTGGCTGCGGTACGGCGTGACCACCTCGTCGTACTTGGTGGCGATGACGGTGTAGCGCACGCCCGGCACAGTGTCGCCGCCCGCGTTGAGCTTGGTCAGGAACGGTGACCCGGCCACCTGGTCGGCGAGGCTCGGCGTCTTCGTGGTCAGCAGGTCCTCGATGCCCGGGAAGTACGGCAGCAGCCTGGTGAGGCCGAGCAGGGTGGTGCCGTGGTTGTCGGGCGCGAGGCCGATGAGGGCGTTCACCTTGTCGGCGCCGCCGAGGAACTTGAGGTAGTGGCGGGGCATCATGCCGCCCTGCGAGTGGCCGACGAGGTCCGCCTCGTCGGCGCCCGTCGAGGCGAGCACCTTGTCGACGAAGCCGTCGAGCTGCTCGGCCGACTTGTCGATGGGGCCGAGCCCGTGGACGAACGGCACGTCCTTCAACTGGCCGTAGTCCAGGGAGTAGACGCAGTAGCCGCGCGCGACCAGATAGGGCGCGAGGACGAGCCAGTTGTCGATGGAGTTCCCGAACGTGCCGTGCACGAGGACGACCGGGCGGGGGTGGGCGGTGGAGGGCTCGCAGGTGTAGTCGTTCCAGCCGCGGGACGTGGCGGATTCCGTCTGAGCGGTGGTGGCAGTGGTGGCGGCGGTGGCGGTGGCAGCGGGGGTGAGGGTGACCGCGCCCGTGAGGAGCAGGGCGGCGGCGAGCGCGCGCAGCGCTCGTCTCCAGGGCAGCATCCGGTGATCTCCTTGCGGTTCAAGGGAGTGGAGAGGGGTAATGTACGCCCTGTGATCCAGATCACAGGATGCCGTGCTCACGTCAAAATACGCGCCGGTGGATGAAGACAGAAGCTGCGCGTCGCACCAACTTCCAGTGATTACTGGCAGAGTTTTCGGTCCTCTTGGTCCCGGGGCATCCCGCAGTCCCGCCGTCCCGCCGTCCCGCCGCCTCGCCGTCCCTCACCGTCGCGGCGCCGCGAGCCCCATCTCGTACGCGATGATGACCAGTTGGACCCGGTCCCTGGCGTCGAGCTTGGTGAACAGCCGCGCCACGTGCGCCTTGACCGTCGCCACCGTGATGAACAGCTCGGCGGCGATCTCGCTGTTGGACAGGCCGCGCCCGACCAGGATGAGGACCTCGCGCTCGCGATCGGTGACGCCGTCCGGCGGGCGCGGCGGAGACGGCAGGATCGGCGGGGTCGGCTCCGGGCGGGCGGCGAACTCCGCGATCAGGCGCCGCGTCACGCTCGGCGCGATCAGCCCGTCGCCGGCGGCGACCACCCGGATGGCCGCGAGGATGTCGTCCAGGGCCATGTCCTTGACGAGGAACCCGCTCGCGCCCGCCCGCAGCGCGCCGTAGACGTACTCGTCGTCGTCGAAGGTGGTCAGGACGAGGACGCGCGCGCCCTCCGCGTCCGCCTTGATCAGGCGGGTGGCCTCGATGCCGTCCATGCCCGGCATGCGGATGTCCATGACGACGACGTCGGGGCGTACGTCCCTGGCCAGCCGGACCGCTTCGGCGCCCGTGCCCGCCTCCCCCACGACCTCGATGTCCGCGGTGTCGGCCATCAGCACGCGCAGGCCCGCGCGTACCAGCGGCTGGTCGTCGGCGAGGACCACGCGGACGGTCCCTGCGCTCATCGGGCGTCCTCCGCCGGCACGGGCAGCCGGGCCACGACCCGGAAGCCGCCCTCGGGGCGCGGTCCCGCGGTGAAGTCGCCGTGCAGCAGGCTTACGCGCTCGCGCATGCCGACGATGCCGTATCCGCCACCGGCGGGCAGCCCGCCCTGTCCGTCGTCGACGACCTCGACCGTCACGTCGTCGTCGCCGTGTCCGACGCTCACCCGGCATGTGCCGGTGCCCGCGTGGCGTACGACGTTGGTGAGCGCCTCTTGCAGGACGCGGAACGCGGCCAGGTCGATGTCGGCGGGCAGCGGCCGCGGCTCGCCGTGCCGGAGGACCTGGGCGCGGACCCCGGCGTCCAGCGTCGACGCGACGAGGCGGTCGAGGTCGGCGAGGCCGGGCGCGGGCTCCAGGGGCGCTGGGAGGTGCCCGGCCTGCGTGTCGTCGTGCCCCGTCGTGGGCCTCCGCAGCGCGACGAGCGTCCTGCGCAGGCCCGCGAGGGTCTCCCTGCTGGTGGCCTCGATGGTGGTGAGCGCGTTGCGGGCCTCGGCGGGCTGGGTGTCGATGACGCGGCTGCCCACGCCCGCCTGGATGGCGATGACGCCGATGCTGTGCGCGATCATGTCGTGCAGCTCCCGGGCGATGCGCAGCCGTTCGGCGGTCACCGCCTGTTCGGCGGCCCGCGCGCTCAACGCCTCCGCGTGCGCGCGGCGTTCCCGTACGGAGTCGCCCGCGAGCCAGGCGGCGGACGTCGCGAGGGCGAGGAACGCGGAGAGCTGGACGGCCCGTCCCGGGGTCTGCCCGAAGGAGGACAGATGGGTGCCGAGCTGCGCGCCGAACGCCAGGCCGGCCGCCACCACCGAGGTGCGGCGCGGCCGTATCGCGGCGATGTAGCCGACGGCGAGGTCGCCGAGCACGACCTGGAAGTACGCGATCTCCGGATTCTGCATCTGCGTACGCGCGGCGGCCCACCCGACGAGCAGCAGCGCGAGCGCGGACAGCGGCCTGGTCCGCAGAAGCGCGCCGAGCAGCGCGGTGAGGACGATCAGCGGGACGACGGTGAGCGCGCTGAAGCCACTGCGCCCGTCGAGCATCGCGAAGTACAGAGCGAAGGGGTAACCGACCGCGGCCGCCCAGGCCACCGGCACGAGCCACGCGCCCGACAGCCGCCACCGGGCCACGGAGAGCAGCGAGGCCGTTGGTCTCGGCGGGGCGGTTCGCGGCTTCGGCGAGAGCACCGCATCACGCGAAGCCACCGAGCCCGGCGGCGCGACCTGCGGCTTCGGCGAGTGCATCGGACCGGGCGAAGCCGCCGATCCCGGCGACGCGGTCCGCGGCCTCGGCAAGGCCGCCGAGCCGGACAAGGTGCCCGCGGAAGGCAAGGCCCACGTGGCCGCCGCGTCCTCCGCGTCCGGTGGACCGGGGGGAGTCGGTGGGCGGGGAGCGTCCGGCGTCGCGTGCATTTCCCGATCGTAAGCGCGCCGTCCCGCCCTGGCATGGGCCCCGAGACGTACGCCCACAGGCTACCCGCCCCCGCGCGGATGTGGTCGCCGGGCCGATGACCCGGCCGGGCCGTCCGCGACACCGTGGAGCGCGTGATCGAAATTGACGAACTGACCAAACGCTACGGCGCCGCCACCGCGGTGAACGGCCTGAGTTTCACGGTGCGTCCAGGGCGGGTGACCGGGTTTCTCGGGCCGAACGGCGCGGGCAAGACCACCACGTTGCGGATGCTCCTCGGCCTCGTCGAGCCCACCGGCGGAAGCGCCACCATCGAGGGGCGGCCGTTCCGTGACCGCCCGCGCGGGCTGCGTCACGTCGGCGCCCTGCTCGACGCGGGCGACGTGCACGGCGGACGCAGCGCCCTGGCCCACCTCGCCGCGCTCGCCCGCAGCAACGGCATCGCACGCCGCCGGGTCGAGGAAGCTCTCGGCGAGGTGGGCCTCACGGAGGTCGCGCGGCGGCGCGTGTCCGGCTACTCGCTCGGCATGAAGCAGCGGCTCGGCATCGCCGCCGCGCT
The DNA here is from genome assembly GCF_053589195.1 of Streptomyces sp. NPDC003379. NCBI lineage: Bacteria > Bacillati > Actinomycetota > Actinomycetes > Kitasatosporales > Streptomycetaceae > Streptomyces > Streptomyces sp. NPDC003379. Next base: position 140,312 of record NZ_JBSFRK010000012.1, read on the forward strand.
GCTGGGCGACCCTCCGGTGCTCCTCTTCGACGAGCCGCTCAACGGCCTCGACCCGGAGGGCGTGTTGTGGGTGCGGGGTCTTTTTCGGCGCCTCGCCGCTGAGGGCCGTACGGTCTTCGTCTCCAGTCACCAGATGAGCGAGATGGAGAGCACCGCCGAGCAGCTGATCGTGATCGGCCGGGGCGAGCTGATCGCCGCGGAGAGCGTGGCGCGGTTCGCGGCCCGCTCCACCCGGCCGGGCGTGACCGTGCGGACACCCCGCGCCGCCGAACTCACCACCGTCCTGACCGCCGAGGGCGCCGCGGTCCAGCAGGACGGCCACGGACTGCTCTCGGTCAGCGGCCTGCCCCCGGCCCGCGTCGGCGAACTGGCCTGCGCCCACCGGCTCCCCCTGCACGAACTCAGCACCGCGGGCCCGTCCTTGGAGGCGGCGTTCATGGAACTGACCGCCGACCACCTCGACCACCACGCCGGAGAGACCCGATGAGTACGCAGACGAATACGCCTGAGCGGATCCGCTTTGCCGATCTCCTCGCCGCCGAGTGGATCAAACTCCGGTCGCTGCGCTCGACGTACTGGGTGCTCGGCGGCGGCGCCCTCGTCGTCATCGGCATCAACGCCAACTCCGCCTGGTCCAACGCCCGCCGGCTCGCGGACATGCCGCCGCCCCCGGCCGACCTCGAACCCCATTTCGGGTTCGACCCACTGCACACCGCCTTCGTCGAACCGGCCTGGCAGCTCTTCATGGTCCTCGCGGCCACGGTGGGCGCGCTCTCGGTCATCGGCGAGTACACCAGCGGCCTGATCCGTACGACGTTCACGGCCGTGCCGGACCGCCGGGCGGTGGTCGCGGCGAAGATCGCCGTGGTCACGGCGGTGCTGTGCGGGCTCGGCGCGGTCGTCGCGGGGGTGTCGTTCGGCGTGACGCAGGCGCTGCTGCGGGAGGAGGGCGGCCTGTCCATCGGCGACGACGGGGCGCTGCGGGCCGTCGTGGCCTCGGCGCTGCTCGCGCCGGTGTGCGCGCTGGTCGGCATGGCGCTGGGGGCGGCCGTCCGGCATGCCGCGGGCAGCATCGTCGCCGTAGTGGGCACGCTGCTGCTGCTTCCGGCGCTCTTCCAGGGCGACACGTACCGGTGGGTCAAGGAGATCGGCAACGCGATGCCGCTCACCGCGTGGGGCCGCCTCGCGGAGAACCCGGCGATGCCCGGTCTCCCGGAGAAGTACCCGGTGACGCCCGCCGAGGCGTGGACGGTCTTCGCCGCGTGGCCGCTGGTCGCGGTGGTGGTGGCGGTCGTCGTGGTGCGCCGCAGGGATGTGTGAGGTCAGGAAGGTATGGGGGTTACGCCGCCAGCGTCCCCGGCACGATCGCCCCGGGCCCGAACTTCTCCCGCGCCCGGTCGGCCACCTCCTCGATGCGGCGCGCCTTCTCGTCCGCCGGGTCGAACGTCAGCTGGTGCGTGGCGTGTTCGGCCGGCGCGAGCCCCTCGGCGCGCAGGGCGACGGCGCGCACCCGGGCGCGCTGGAGGCCGAGCGCTTCGTACATGCGGTACGCGGCCGTGGTCAGCGCGGTGGAGTGCGCGGTCGGCTCGGGCAGGGACCGGGTCCGGACGGTCGTACTCCGGTCCGCGTACCGCACGGTGAGGGTCAGCGCGCGGCACACCTGGTCCTCGCCGCGCATCCTGACGCCCAGCTCCTCGGCGCCGGACAGGAGGGCGCGGCGGTGCCGGAAGGGGTCCAGCTCGTCGCGGGGGAAGGGGCGTTCGACGGCGAGGGAGCGCGCGGCGGAGTTCGGCACGACCCGGGCGCGGTCGACGCCCCGCGCCTTCTCCCGCAGCTCGCGGCCCGCGCGGGCGCCGACGAGCCGCTGCAGGGTGGACAGGGGCGCGGCGGCGACCTTCCCGAGGGAGTCGAGGCCGTACTCGCAGAGGGTACGGGCGGTCGCGCGGCCGATGCCGGGCAGTTCACCGACCGGCCGGTCGGCGAGGAACTCCCGTACGCCATCCGCCCCTTCGGGCACGGCACGCGTCACGCCCGGGACGGCTCCGCGGGCGGCCATCCGCGCCAGCATCGGGCCGGGCCCGGCGCCGATCGCGCACTCCACGCCGTACAGCGCGAGCGCCCGCACCCGGATCAGCGCGGCCAGCTCGACGGCGCTCCGCCCGAAGTACCGCCGCGCGCCGCGTACGTCCACGAGCGCGGCGTCGGGCGGCAGCGCCTCGACCAGCGGGGTGAACTCACCGAGCAGAGCGACGAGTTGCGGGAGGACGGCCTCGTACATGGGTGTCAGCAGAAAGCGTACGTAGAGGGTGTTCACCTCATTGCTCACCTCATTGCTCATCCCGCGCTCCCCGGACTCTGGTGCCACAACTTCCTGCCGCCGCCCGCGGCGCCCTCGCCCGCCGGGCGGAGATCCGCCCAGGGGTGCATCTCGTACCCCGTGGACATGCGGATGCGCCGCCCGCCCGCCACGGGGTCCGTGGCCGGACCCGGCTCGGACTCAGGTGCAGGCTCAGACGCAAACTCCGGCTCCGGCTCCGCCAAGCGCAGCGCCACCGCGTCGAGACCGCCCTCCTTGCGCACCTCCACCAGCTCCGCGAGGTTCCACGCCGCCGCGCCGACCACGCTGAAGCTGCGCGGCCCGCGGCGCTGCACCACGCCGCGCACCAGCAGCAGCCAGGAGTGGAAGACGGTGTGCGCGCACCGCTCGTGCGCGTCGTCGAAGAAGGCCAGGTCGACCAGGCCCGTACCGTCGTCGAGGGTCGTGAAGATGACCCGCTTGCCGGAGCGGATCGGCGGGGTCTGCGTGGCGGCCTTGGCGCCCGCGACCAGGACGGTCGCGCCGTGCTCGGCCTCCCGCAGCCGCCGGGCGCTGAGCGCGCCCAGCTCCGCGAGGAAGTCGGCGTGGTCGCCCATGAGGTGGCGCGAGGAGTCCATGCCGAGGACGCCCAGCTCGGCGCTGAGCCGCTCGGCGTCGTCGAGGTCGGGCAGCCCGGCGGACGCCGTCTTCCGCCCGCCCGCCAGGGGGAGCTGTCCCCCTGCTGCGCCCCGGGTGCCGCGCCGCAGCTCGGTCAGGTGCAGTTGCAGGTCGCGGCGGTTGGCGCCGAACGCGTCGAGCGCGCCGACCTGCGCGAGCCGCTGGGCGACCGGTTTGGAGGGCCTGGCCCGTTCCCAGAAGTCGACGAGGGAGGCGTACGGCTGTCCGTCCGCGATCCGCGCGGCTTCCGCCTCGCTGATGCCGTGCACGTCACAGAGGGCGAGCCGCAGACCCCACACCGGCCGCGGCTCGGACACCAGTTCGATACGGTGGGCGACCGCCGACCGGTTCACGTCCAGCGGAAGGATCGGCACCCCCCGCCGCCGCGCGTCCGCGAGCAGCAGCCGCTTCGGGTACATGCCGGGGTCGTGGGTGAGCAACCCGGCGTAGAACGCGGCCGGGTGGTGGACCTTCAGCCACGCCGACTGGTACGTCGGTACGGCGAAGGCCACGGCGTGCGCCTTGCAGAAGCCGTACGACCCGAAGGCCTCGATGATCTCCCAGGTGCGGGCGATCGTCCCGGCGTCGTACCCCTTGGCCGCCGCGTGCTGCGCGAACCAGAACCGGATGCGGCCCTGCGACTCGGGGTCGGAGAGCCCGCGCCGCACCCGGTCCGCCTCGTCGCGCCCGCAGCCGGTCATGATGTCCACGATCTGGATGATCTGCTCGTGGAAGACGACGACTCCGTACGTCTCCTTCAGCGGCTCCGCGAGGTCCGGGTGCGGGAAGCGCACGGGCGCGCGGCCGTGCCTGGCCTCGATGAAGGGCCGCACCATGTCGGCGGCGACCGGCCCCGGACGGAACAGGGAGATGTCCACCACGAGGTCGTGGAAGGTCGAGGGCTGGAGCCGCCCGACCAGGTCGCGCTGGCCCGGCGACTCGATCTGGAAACAGCCGAGCGTCTCGGCGGACTTGATGAGCCGGTACGTCGCCGGGTCGCCCGGCGGCACCGCGTCCAGGTCGACCCGCTCCCCCGTGGCCCGCGCGACCTCCGTCACCGCGTGCGCCATCGCCGACTGCATCCGCACGCCGAGCACGTCCAGTTTGAGCAGGCCGAGGTCCTCGACGTCCTCCTTGTCGAACTGCGACATGGGCAGGCCCTCGCCGCTGGTGGGCACGACGGGCGTGCGCGCGAGCAGCGAGGAGTCGGAGAGCAGCACCCCGCACGGGTGCATGGCGACGCCGCGCGGCAGCGCGTCCAGCGCCTCGACCAGTTCCCACAGACGGTCGCGGCCGCCCAGCTCCTCGGCCACCGCCCGCAGTTCCGGCAGCTCCTCCATCGCCGCGCGGGCGTCGCGCGCGCGGATGTGCGGGAAGGCCTTGGCGATCTTGTCGATCTCGGCCGGGTCCATGGACAGGGCCGCCCCGACGTCGCGTACGGCGTGTCGTACGCGGTAGGTCTCGGGCATGGCGACCGTGGCGACGCGCTCGGTGCCGAAGCGGTCGATGATCGCGCGGTAGACCTCCAGGCGGCGGGCCGACTCGACGTCGATGTCGATGTCCGGGAGCACGTGCCGCCGCTTGGACAGGAACCGCTCCATGAGCAGCCCGTGCTCGACGGGGTCGGCGTGCGCGATGCCGATGAGGTGGTTGACGAGGGAGCCGGCGCCGGAGCCGCGCGCCGCGACCCGGACGCCCAGGTCGCGTACGTCGTCGACGACCTGGGCGACGGTCAGGAAGTAGGAGGCGAAGCCGTGGTGGGCGATGATGTCCAGCTCGTGGTGCATCCGCTCCCAGTACGCACGCCGGGAGTCGTAGCCGCGCAGCACCATGCCCGCCGCCGCCCGCGAGGCGAGGACGCGCTGCGCGGTGCGCCGTCCGGCGCCGACCAGGCGCGGCTCGGGGAAGTGCACGGAGCCGATGCCGAGGTCGTCCTCGGGGTCGACCAGGCACGCGGCGGCGGCCGCCCGGGTCTGTTCGATCAGGCGGTGCGCGGTGTCGCGGCGGAAGCCCGCGGCCTCGACGATCCGCTCGGCGGCGCGCAGCATGGCGTCCGCGTCCTTCAGCCACCGTTCGCCGCTGTCCAGCTCCTTGGTCGGGTCGACGGGGACGAGGCGGCGCGCGGCGTCCAGGACGTCGGCGACGGGGCCCTGCCCGGCGTCGGCGTAGCGCACGGCGTTGCTCAGGACGGGTCGTACGCCCTGCTCGGCGGCGAAGCCGACGGTGCGCGCGGCCAGCCGGAGCGAGCCGGGTCCGGTGCCTTTGCGGCCGTGCCAGACGGACTCCAGGCGCAGGTCGTCGCCGTACCGCTCGCGCCAGGGCGCCAGGAGGCGTGCGGCCCGGTCGGGGCGCCCGGCGGCGAGCGCGCGCCCCACGTCGGAGGCGGGGCCGAGCAGCACGGTCAGGCCCTCGCCGTGGTTCTCCTCCCACGGCAGGACGGGCTGCCCGTCAGCGGCGCGGTGCGCGGCGGTGACCAGACGGCAGAGCGTGGCCCAGCCGGTGGCGCCGCCCCGGGCGAGGTAGGTCACGCGCGGGGTCGACTCGTCGATGAAGGCACCGCCGCGCACAGGGGCCCGGCGCCGCTCACCCCTGGCCGGGGCGGGCTCCCCCACCGCCAGCTCGGCGCCGAAGAGCGGCCGTACCCCCGCCTTCGCGCAGGCCTTGGCGAACCGGACGGTGCCCGCGAGGGTGTCCCGGTCGGTGAGCGCGAGGGCGTCCATGCCCCGCTCGGCGGCGCGCTCGGCGAGCCGCTCCGGGTGCGAGGCGCCGTACCGCAGGGAGAACCCGGAAGCGGTGTGCAGATGCGTGAAGCCGGGCACACGCACCTCCTGTAACCCTGAACCGATCCGATCTCGTATCCCCCGCCTCCACCATAGACCAAGTTTCGAACGCATGTACGACACGCGTACGGAGCCCACCCCTGTAGACCCCTCAGGTCGCCCGTTCGGCCCGTCCCACCTGCGGAAACGACCGGCACCCCGGAGCGTGGGGGCATGAGGTTCGCCGACGAATTGAAGAGCGCCGTCACCCCGCGAGCAGCCCTGCTCGTCATCGGCGTACTCGCCCTGCAGCTGCTGTTCATCGCCTCCTACGTAGGCGCGCTGCACGATCCGAAACCGAAGGACGTGGCCTTCGGAGTGGTCGCCCCCGGCCCCGCCGCCCAGCAGACCGCCGACCGGCTGAAGAAGCTCCCCGGTGAACCGCTGGACCCCCGCGTCCTCAAGGACGAGGCCACCGCCCGCCGCCAGATCATGAACCGGGACATCGACGGCGCCCTGCTCGTCGATCCGCGCGGCACGACCGACACCCTGCTGGTCGCCTCCGGTGGCGGCACCGCCCTCTCCAGGGCCCTCACCACGCTCGCCACCGAAGTCGACGCGGCCGAGAAGCGCACGGTGAAGACCGTCGACGTGGCCCCGGCCTCGCGCCACGACTTCAACGGGCTCTCGTCCTTCTACCTGGTCGTCGGCTGGTGCGTCGGCGGCTATCTGTGCGCGTCGATCCTGGCGATCAGCGCGGGCTCCCGGGCCGCCAACCTGCCGCGCGCGGTCATCAGGCTCGCCACCATGGCGCTCTACTCGATCGTCGGCGGGCTCGGCGGCGCGGTCATCATCGGGCCGATCCTCGGCGCCCTGCCCGGCAGCGTCATGGGCCTGTGGGGCCTGGGCGCGCTGGTCGTCTTCGGGGTCGGCGCGATCACACTCGCCCTCCAGGCGCTCACCGGCATCGTGGGCATCGGCCTGGCCGTCCTCATCGTGGTCATCGGGGGCAACCCGAGCGCGGGCGGCGCCTTCCCGCTGCCGATGCTGCCGGACTTCTGGAAGGCGATCGGGCCCTGGCTGCAGCCCGGCGCGGGCACCTGGGTGGCGCGCTCCATCGCGTACTTCGAGGGGAACGCGATCACCGGACCGCTCCTCGTCCTGGCCGCCTGGGCGCTCGTCGGCACCGTCGTCACCCTCGCCCTGTCCGCCCGGCGGCGCGAGACACCCCACAGCTCGATCGACCTCAGCGGCACGAACTACGGCAGGGGCCTCGGCGCCCGCTGAGCGCCTCGCCGAACGCAGAGCCCCGCCCCCGCGTCTTTCGCGGGGGCGGGGCGCGATGCGTCCGGCAGACTCGGCCTCAGCAGACTGGCCTCAGCAGCCTCAGCCTCAGCCTCAGCCGATTTCCGCGCCGTAGGCGCTCAGCGCCTCCGGCACCGGCTGGAAGAACGTCTCGCCGCCGGAGGAGCAGTCACCGCTGCCACCCGAGGTGAGACCCAGCGCGGTGTCACCCGCGAAGAGCGCGCCACCGCTGTCGCCGGGTTCGGCGCAGACCGTGGTCTGGATCAGACCCTCGACCGTCCCCTCCTGGTAGTTCACCGAGGCGTCGAGCGCGGTGACCACACCGTCGTGGACCTGGGTGGTGCTGCCGCTGCGCGTCACCTTCTGCCCGACCGTGGCGTCCCCGGCCTTGGTGATCGCCTGGGCGCCGCCGTCGTAGAGGTTCACCTCGCTCGGGTGCGGGATGTCGGCCGTGTACTTCACGAGGGCGTAGTCGTCGCCCGGGAAGCTCGACGCCTCCGTGGCGCCGATCTCCTGGCCGCCCTGCGAGTCGGACCAGCTCTTGACCGCGTTGCCGCAGTGGCCCGCCGTCAGGAAGTACGGCTCGCCGCCCTTGACGACGTTGAAGCCGAGCGAGCAGCGCGAGCCGCCGCCCCAGATCGCGTCGCCGCCGGCGATGAGGGCCTTGAACTCTCCCTTGCTGTGCTTGAGTTCGGCCTTGCCGCCGAGGCTCTTCACGACGGATTCGACCTTGTCGAGCTTCGCGCCCTTGACCGTGCGGTCCGCCGTGACGACGACCTTGTTGGTGGCCGGGTCCATCGCCCATGAGGTGCCGGGCACGGCCGCCTTGTCGTCCAGCGTGGCGCGGGCGCTCTTCAGCTCCGCGAGGGAGTTCTCGACGATTCTGGCCTTGCCGCCCGCCGACTCGACGGCGTCCGCCGCGCTCTCGTTCAGCACGTTCACGACGAGGGTCCTGGCCTCGGCGTCGTAGTACGTGCCCGCGGCGTCCGCGCCGAGGTCCTCGCCCAGGGACGAAGCGAGCTTTCCGGCCTTGGCCACCGAGAGGGTGTCGGGTGTGGGTGAGGGCGAGCTCTCGCTCGCGTTCGCACTCTGGAAGGTGATGCCCGTGGCGACCAGCGCGGCGATGCCCGCGCCTGCCACGGCGGCACGCCGCTTGGGTATGCGTCGGTGCTTCAAAACTCACGACCTCCTGTGGGGGGAACGACCCGGTCGCAGTGGGGTTCTGACGGGTCGTAAGGTGGTGCGCGGCACGGAGTGGACACACTGGGGCTGCGGCGTTCACCGCGCCGAGGTGACCGCGTCCATGCCAATTTACTTGTCCACTATCCCGACGCCTTGCGGTCGCACACAAGGTCGACTTCAGGACGCGCACGCGGAAACGCCTGTGCGCCCCCTGGTCATCGCGAGCCCCCTGGCACCACGCCGGGTTCCCGTTGCAAACACCGCGCGCTGAGGGGTGGTCGTCAGCCTGTGAGGACTAGTCCTGTCCGGTTCTCGCCCCTTCGGAGGGGGCGGACGGCTGTTGCTGGGGCGGGGGTGACTGCTGTGGCAGGGCCTGCTGGGCCCGCTCCAGGAAGCGGAGCAGCTCCACCGGGAAGGGCAGGACGAGGGTGGAGTTCTTCTCGGCGGCGACGGCCACCACGGTCTGGAGCAGCCGCAGTTGGAGCGCCGCGGGCTCCTCCGACATCTCGTGGGCGGCCTCGGCGAGTTTCTTGGACGCCTGCAGTTCGGCGTCGGCGTTGATGACGCGGGCCCGCCGCTCGCGGTCGGCCTCGGCCTGCCGGGCCATCGACCGCTTCATGGTCTCGGGCAGCGATACGTCCTTGATCTCGACCCGGTCGATCTGCACGCCCCAGCCGATGGCCGGGCTGTCGATCATCAACTCCAGGCCCTGGTTCAGCTTTTCGCGGTTGGAGAGCAGGTCGTCGAGGTCGCTCTTGCCGATGATGGAGCGCAGTGACGTCTGCGCCATCTGCGAGACCGCGAAACGGTAGTCCTCCACCTGCACGACGGCCTCGGCGGCGTCGACGACCTTGAAGTAGATGACCGCGTCGACCCGGACCGTGACGTTGTCGCGCGTGATGCCGTCCTGTGCGGGCACCGGCATCGTCACGATCTGCATGTTGACCTTACGGAGCCGGTCCACGAAAGGCACGATCATGGTGAACCCCGGGCCGCGCACCGCGCGCTGCAGCTTGCCGAGCCGCAGCACCACACCCCGCTCGTACTGCTTGACGACGCGCGCCGCCGCCAGCACATAGACCGCTCCGACAGATCCCGCGGTCACTCCCGCCGCCACCAGCTCCTCGACCATGCCGGCCCCCCAGGGTCCGAAGTGGGCGTGTTGAGCGTCCACTTCGAAGGTAGCTGGCCCCCTGGAAGAGGGCGAGCCCCCGCCCGGAAGCCGGGCGGGGACTCATCCTGCTGTGACTTGCGTACGCGGTCCTCAGTAGACGCTGACGCTGTACGCGCGCAGCGCCTCGGTGACCGGCTGGAAGAAGGTCGTACCGCCGGACGAGCAGTTGCCGCTGCCGCCGGAGGTCAGACCGAGCGCCGTGGTGCCGGAGTACAGCGGGCCGCCGCTGTCGCCGGGCTCGGCGCAGACCGTGGTCCTGATCATGCCGTAGACGACGTCGCCGCCGCCGTAGTTGACGGTCTGGTTCAGCGCGGTGACCCGGCCGCTGTGCGTGCCGGTGGTGGAGCCGCGCCGGGTGACGTTCTGCCCGACGGTGGGGTCGGCGGCGCGCGTGATGTCCTGGCTGCCCACGGTGCCGGACTTCGTGATCGAGTCGTTGGTGTAACGCACGATGCCGTAGTCGTTCGTCGGGAAGCTGGATCCCGACGTGGTGCCGAGCACGGTGGTCCTCGCCGCGTTGGCCCACCACGTCGTCGCGCCGTCGGTGCAGTGACCGGCGGTCAGGAAGTAGTAGGCGCCCGCGCTGTTGCGCACGTTGAAGCCGAGCGAACAGCGCCAGTTGCTCGCGTAGATGGCGTCGCCGCCGGATATGTACTTCTGGAACTTGCCCGGGGTGCGCTGGATCTTCAGCGCGTCCGCGTTGGACCCGGCGGCCGCCTTTATCTCGGCGATCTCGGCCTTGGAGACCGTGCTGTCGGCGGTGACGACGACCTGCTTGGTCTTCGGGTCGACGCCCCAGGCGGTGCCCGCGACATCGGCGTCGAGCACGGCGTCACTGGCCTGTTCGAGCTGCGAGGCGCTGAAGGTCGCCATGCCGTCCTGCGCGCTGGCCGCGGGGACGGCGAGCGCTCCGGCGGCGACGAGCCCGGTGGCCACGGCGAGCAGACGGGTACGTCTCGCCGTACCGGCGTGGGGGATGGTGCGCTTGATCCTCACGTTGTTCCCTCCCGAGGGAAGTCAGTGGGTCCGCGTGGGTTGAGGACCCGTGAGGCGCAGCCAAAGAGCAGGCCCGGATTCCGGATACGCCGTGCCCCTGACAAGCGCTGCTCGGGAGTATTGGGGGGCGAGGACCGGCCGCACAAGGGCTCCTTTCGGCCGTCGACCGGTCGTCGTTCCGTCTCGCCCTGACGCCGCGTCAGCGGTCGATGAGGTTCCGCTCTCCCGCCGCGATCCCCGTGACCAGGGTGTTGCCGGGCGGCGGGAAGGGGCAGATGAAGTGGTCGGCGAAGGCGCACGGGGGCAGCAGCGCGCGGTTGAAGTCGACCGTGGTGCGCCCTTCGGCGTCGGGCGCGGCGGGCCGCAGGAACCGGAAGCGGTAGCTGGACGCGCCGCTGGTGGCATCCGCGAAAACGGCCCAGAGCGAGCCATCGGCCTCGACGCTCACCTGGAGGGTGTGCTCGGTTCCCCCGAGGCGGAAGGAGAGCTCACCGCCGAGGCCGAGGCCGCGCTCCTTGCCGTCCGCGTTGCCGACCGTGACGGTGCGGTCCTCGCCGTACGGCGTGAAGCGTCCGGGCACGGCCCAGCGCGCGTCGTACGAGGTGGCCTCGATGCCCTTGAAGGCGCGGCGCGTGGCGGCGTCCGGGTCGAAGTCGCGTACCGCCCAGAGCCCTTCGCGCCGGATGACGACGAGCCTGCGCTCGCCGTGCGCGACGCGGGCGGCGGCCGGGCCGCTGTCGGCGCCCAGCCGGGCCTCGCCGGTCAGGGGCTGTCCGTCGACGGTCAGACCGTCCTCGGCGCGGGCGGTCAGGGCGACCGCGTCGGGGGTCTCGGCCCACCGTCCCGGGATGTCCGGGATCGAACCATCCGGATGGTCCGCGAGCCAGTGCGTGCCGGTGAGAGCGAGCGGCCCGTAGGGGGCGGCGACCGTCTCGGTGCGCTGTTCGTGCCAGTGCTTCCACTCTCGTACGGCGTCCGCGGCGGCGTTCTCGGAGGCCTCGGCATGCTCGGCGTTCTCGGTGCTCATGGTGGTCAACCCTTCCATACGGGCTCGCGCAGCCCGAGGTGGGAGCGCAGCGTCGCGCCCTCGTATTCCGTGCGGTACGCGCCGCGCTCCTGGAGCAGGGGCACCACCTTCTCGACGAAGTCGTCGAGGCCGCCGGGCGTGAGGTGCGGGACGAGGATGAAGCCGTCGGCGGCGTCGGTGCGTACGAATTCCACCAGCTCCTCGGCGACCGACCGGGGCGTGCCGATGAAGGACTGGCGGGCGGTGGTCTCGATGACGGTCTGACGGATGGAGAGCCCCTTGGCCTCCGACAGGGCCCGCCACTTCGCGGCGACGGCGAGGGGGTCGGCGATCTTCACGCGGCCCTGGGCCAGGTCGGACGTGGGGTCCGGGTCGATGTCGGGCAGCGGCCCGTCCGGGTCGTACGAGGAGAGGTCCACGCCCCACACCTGCTCCAGGGCGAGGATCGCGTTCTGCGGGGAGACCTGCTTGCGGCGGATCTCGGCGGCCTTCTCCTGGGCCTCGGCCGCGGTGTCGCCGAGGACGCAGGTGACCCCGGGCATGATCAACAGGTCGTCGGCGTCCCGCCCGTACTTCGCGAGCCGCCCCTTCACATCGGCGTAGAAGGCGCGGCCCGCCTCCAGTGTGCCGTGCCGGGTGAAGATCACGTCGGCGGCCGACGCGGCGAACTCCCGCCCCTCGGGCGAGTCCCCCGCCTGGATCACGACGGGGTGCCCCTGCGGGGAGCGCGGGACGGTGAACTCGCCCTCGATTCCGAAGTGCTCCCCGTGGTGTACGAAGGGCCGCGGCCGGCCCTGCGGCGTCCAGGAGTCCCACAGCTCACGCGCCGTCGCCAGGAACTCGGCGGCCCGGGTGTACCGGTCGGCCCGGTCGAGGTAGCCGCCGCGCCGGAAGTTCTCGCCCGTGAAGGCGTCCGATGTGGTGACGATGTTCCAGGCCGCGCGGCCCGCGCTGAGGTGGTCGAGCGAGGCGAATCTGCGGGCCAGTTCGAAGGGCTCGTTGAAGGTCGCGTTGACGGTGCCCGCGAGGCCGAGCCGCTCGGTGACGGCGGCGAGCGCGGCCAGGACGGTGAGCGACTCGGGCCTTCCGACGACGTCCAGGTCGTGGATGCGGCCCTTGTGCTCGCGCAGGCGCAGCCCTTCGGCGAGGAAGAAGAAGTCGAACAGGCCGCGCTCGGCCGTGCGGGCCAGGTGCGCGAAGGAGGAGAAGTCGATGTGGGAGCGGGAGTGCGGGTCGGACCAGACGGTGGTGCTGTTGACGCCCGGGAAGTGGGCGGCGAGATGGATCCGCTGGTGTCGCTGTGTCATGACGGCTCCCCCGCGAGCGCGGCGTATCGGTTGGCCGGGCGGGCGAGCCCCAGGTGTTCCCGGAGCGTGCTGCCCGGATAGAAGGTGCGGAACAGGCCGCGGTGCTGGAGCAGCGCGACGGTTCCGTTGACGAGCCGCTCCAGGTCGCGGCGCGGCTCGACGGGCGTGAGGTGGAAGCCGTCGACGGCGCCCGCGCGGTGCCAGTCGGCGATCAGCTCGGCCAGGTCGACGGGCCCGCCCCGGTACGCGGGGCCCTCGGCGGTCGGCAGCGGCCCTCCCCCATGGCCCGGCTCGGCGGCGCACTCGCCGCCGCCGAGGTCGACGACGAGGGCGGCGAGCACCCGCAGCGTGTCCGGGTCGCGCCCGAACCGGGCGGCGAGTCCCCGCAGTTCGGCCCGCGCGGCGTCGGCCTGGAGGGCGGAGGAGGCGCGCACCAGGGCGACGTCCGCATGCCGGGCGGCGGTCTCACGGGCGGGCGGGGCGGTGGCGTCGACGACTCTCACGGGGTGGCCCTGCGGCGGCCGCGGCACGATGGAGGGGCCCCGCACCGAGAAGGCGCTCCCGGCGAAGTCGACGTGGTGCAGCTTGTCCCGGTCGATGAAGCGGCCGCTCGGCACGTCCCGTATCTCCGCGTCGTCCTCCCAGCTGTCCCACAGCCGGGCGGCCACGTCGGCGACCTCGCCGGCCTCGCGCCACAGCTCCTCGCGGGGCGCGGCGTGGCGCCGCCCGAAGAGCCGGGCCTCGGCCTCGGTCGCCGACACGTCGATGGCCCAGCCGGCCCTGCCACGGCTGACCCAGTCGAGCGTGGCCACGGCGGCCTGCACGTGGAACGGTTCGGTGTGCGTGGTCGTGACGGTCGGTACGAGCCCGACGCGGCCGGTGCCGGGCGCGACCCCGGCGGCCACGGCGAGCGCGTCGGGCCCGGACCGGGCGAAGGAGTCGCCGAGCGTCACGAAGTCCAGGGCCCCGCGCTCGGCCAGCCGCGCCAGCTCGGTGTAGGGGGCGGCTCCGTGGACGCCGGGCAGGTCGATGGCGGCGGCGAGGTGGAGGGAGCCGCGGCCGGTGGGTGCGGTGGTCATCGGGCGGAGGGGCCTTTCTCTGGGAACGGGTGCTGGACGGCTTCTGGAGGGCCTGGCGTTCATCGCGCGGCTCCCAGGAGGTCGAGTACGGCACGCGCGGTGGCGTCGTTCTGCCGGAAGGAGGGGCTGTTGGTGCGTGGCCGGGTGAAGGCCCCGGCGCCGCGCGCGTCGGTGTGCGGGCCGAGCGCGAAGCGGCGTGGGTGCGGCACGCCCGCGCGGTCGAGGACGCGTCCGTCGGCGGGGTCGACGGCGAGCAGTCCCGCTCCGGTCGCCGCGGCCCCTTCGGCGTACAGGGCGCGCAGCAGCGGGTCGCGGGTGCGGGCGAGCGTGGGCTGCGGCAGCCGCGCCTCGACGAGGGCGCGGGCCTCGGTGACCCGCCCCGGCAGCGTGGGGCTCTGCGCGCGGAACACGCCGCCCTCGGCGGCCACTTGGAGGCCCGCGCCGAGGAAGCGCACCACGCCTGCGTGCGAGAGGGCGAGCAGCTGCCGCAGCCGGGGCCCCGGTGGCCCGGACGCGAGGGAGCTGAAGAACCCGTGCCACCACGTCCCCATGTCGCCGAGCCGCGTCAGCTGCCCGTAGACGGAGAGGAGTCCGAGGAAGACCGCGAGGTCGGGGCTGTGCTCCGGACCGTGCCGGCGTGCGAGGTCGGCGGCGATGTGGCCGCGCAGGCCGTCCTGGAGCGCTTCGTACGAGGTGTGGCGCACCCCGGCCAGCGGGTGGTCGAGCGCGGTGAGGTCGAGCCGGTCGGCGGGGTCGGGCACGGCGGAGGCGACGAGGGCGTCCAGCTCCGGGCTGCCGGGCGCGCAGACCTCGTACTTCTCGTCGAAGTCCGTCCAGGCGGTGCCGGTGCGCTCGGGGTGCGCGGTGAAGAGGCGGTGGTAGTGGGCGAAGCCGAGCTCCTTCTCGATGAGCGGCCACACGTCCCGCCGGAAGTCGAACCCGCCGGCCCTGGCGAGGAGTCCGTCTATCTCGCCGGGCCCCAAGTAGCGCGGCAGGGGCGGGCGTTCGCCCGTCCAGTCGTAGCCGATCTTGGAGTGGTAGGGGACGCCGCGCCGCGAGCCGACGTACAGCACGGGCTCGCGCCCCGAGGGCAGGTACCGCTCCCCGTCGTACCGTCCGCCGCGCCCCTCGGTGAGCAGCACCATCAGGTCGACGAAGGCGAGCCCGAAGCCGCGCACGATGACGGGTTCGCCGGGGGCGAGCCGCGTGAGATCGGTGTCGGCGGTGAAGTCGGGCGGCAGGTGCTCGAGCCCGTTCCGTTCGGCGTGAGCCGCCAACGCGGCCTGCTCGTCGTCGAGTTCGGCGTCCAGGTGGCCCTGGGCGAGGACGACGGCGTCGGCGGCGAGCGGTGCGTCGACGCCCTCCAGCCACACCTCCTGGCGGCCCGTGCGCTCCCCGGTGACGCGCAGCGCCCTGCGCCGGTGGTGGTGGACGACGGCACCGGGCGGCATCCCGGCCACGGCCTTCTCGTACACCCAGCGCAGATACCGGCTCTGCTCGCGGCGGCTGACGAAGGTGCGTCCGTCCAGCCCCGACCACTCGTCGAGGGAGGGGCCCGGCAGGACGGGCCCCGCGACCTCCACCGTCTCGTCGGTGAACATCGTGACGTCCTTGGCCTGCGAGTTCATCCACAGCAGCGGCGACTGGTCGTGCCGCCAGACGCGGCCGCCGCCCGGCGGGCAGGGGTCTACGAGGTGTACGTCGATCCCCGGACCGCCGTACAGGGAGGGCGCGTTGGCGGCGATGCGCTCCAGGATGCCGGTGCCGCGCGGCCCGGCCCCGACGATCACCAGCGAGTGCCTCACCGGGCACGCTCCGAGCCGCGGGCGTAGTGCCGCTCGACGTAGTACTGGCCGACGCTGAGCACCGAGGTGACCACGACGTACCAGATGGTGGCGACCATGAGCAGCGGGATGACCTGGTAGGTGCGGTGGTAGACGAGCTGCACGGAGTAGAGGAGGTCCTGCACCGCGATGACGCTGACGATCGAGGTGCCCTTGAGCGTGCCGATCAGCATGTTTCCGGCGGACGGCACGATGGACCGCATGGCCTGCGGCAGGACGATCCGCCGCCGGCGGAGCCACCGCCCGAGACCGAGCGCCTGCGCGGCCTCGGTCTGTCCGGGGTCGACGGAGAGGATGCCGCCGCGCACCACTTCGGCGGCGTACGCGGCCTCGTGCAGCGTGAGCCCGATGACGGCGATGGTGACGGGCCCGAGCAGATTCACCGTCGCGACGCCGAACACCTGCGGGTACAGCGCCCCGATGTTGAACCAGAAGAGCAGCTGCACGAGGATCGGCATCGACCTGAAGAACCAGACGTATCCCCAACTCACCGCTCTCAGTACGGGGTTGGCGGAGAGTCGGCCGATGGCGAGCAGCGTGCCGAGCGCCATGACGGCGGCGGTCAGCCAGAGCGTGAGCCCGAGGCCGCGCAGCACGGACGCCGTGGTGAAGTAGTCGGCGACGACGCCCCACTGGAACGCCTCATTGCGCGCGACGGAGTTGACGGCGAGCGCGAGCAGCGCGAGGACGAGCGCGGCGGCCGTCCACTGCCCGACGCGGGGCCGGGTCACGATGCGCGGCGTAAAGGCGGGGATCGCCGACGGTTCTTCGGGAGGAGGGGCGGTCGCGACTTTGGCGACAGTGCCGGAAGAAGACATGCGGAAGGCTCCGTGGATGCGGAAGATCGAACACGGTGGCGCCTTCACACGGAACACGGAACGCGGACCGAGCCCCTCAGCACGATCCGCCTCCGAGATTACGGGGCGGTTCACGCGCGCTGTCAAGGCTGTCCAGGATGTGAGCGTGACGTCTCACGGCAGTTGACGCGGAAACGGATGCCTGTTCCACTTGCCCCATGCATCCGCAGCAGTGGCTGGTCACGCGCTCCCACATCGACTTCGGTCGAGTGTGGTCGGCGTCTTGTTGATGTCCTCCTGAGCCGGCCCCCTGCGCCCCACGCACCACCCGAGCCCGCTCCGCACACGCTGAGCCCGCTCCGCCGCACCCGGGTCGGCCCCCGCGCTCCCAGCGCTTCCACCTCAACGCCCGTGTCAGCGCGCGCCGTTGGCGCCCTCGCCTTCACACGCGAACCTCACCGCTCCGCCGCCTGCCGCGAGCGATGACACCCCTCCCCTCGTACGTCCGCTTCACCCTGCCCTGCCGAGCCCTGCCCTGCCCTGCCCTGCCGAGCTGGAGACCGTCACGCCATGAGCACGCCCCCGCGTCCCCGTCCCGTCGCGCGTTCCCTCCGCATCCCGGCGGCCTTCGCCCTGATCACCGCCGCCACCCTCGCGCTGACCGCCTGCGGCTCCGGCGACCCCGCCGGTACCGCGGGCGGTGCGGCCCCCGCGGGAAAGAACGCCGAGATCCCCACCGCCGACGTGGTCTCCTCGGTCAAGAAGGACGAGGCGGCGGCGGAACTGCTGCCGTCGGCCGTACGGAAGCGGGGCACCCTCCGCGTCGCCGCCTCCGTCGGCGGCACCCCGCCCGGGGCCCTCT
Source organism: Streptomyces sp. NPDC003379 (assembly GCF_053589195.1). Lineage (NCBI taxonomy): Bacteria > Bacillati > Actinomycetota > Actinomycetes > Kitasatosporales > Streptomycetaceae > Streptomyces > Streptomyces sp. NPDC003379. The sequence continues at coordinate 157,618 of NZ_JBSFRK010000012.1, forward strand.
ATCTGGAGGACGGCAGGACGATCGTCGGCCAGGACATCGACTTCGCCGACGCCGTCGCCAAGGTCCTCGGGCTGGAGCTGAAGAGGGAGGCGGCGAGCTTCGAGGCGATCCTGCCCGCCCTGGGCAGCGGCAAGTACGACGGCCAGGGCTTCGCCGTCCGCGCGGACAGCGAGCTGAAGAAGGTCACCGACTTCGAGCAGCTGTGCGGCCTGAACGTGGCGACCGGCGCGGGCACCACCTTCGAGGTCACGCTGGAGGACAACAAGCACGTCTGCGAGGAGGCGGGCAAGGAGCCGTACAGCGTGAAGACGTACGCCGAGGCGGGCGCCGTCTGGCCCGCCCTGCGGCAGGGTCGCGCCGACGTGGTCATGTCCACCATCAACGGTCTGCGCTACGCCGTGTGGCAGCAGGAGGGCCTGAAGTTCCTGGGCGAGTACCGCCGGCTCGACGTCGGCTTCGCCTTCAAGAAGGGCACGAAGCCGGCGCCGGCGTTCCGGGCGGCGGTGAACCGGCTCATCGAGGACGGGACGTACGACCGCGTCCTGAAGAAGTGGGGCACGCGGGGCTCGGCGATCGACACATCCCGGATCTCCCCGCCGGAGATCAAGGACTGACAGACGTCGTCCAGACGTCACCTACGGCTGTCCAGGCTCCGCAGTCGCGGCAGGAGCAGCACTCGCAGCAGCCGCAGTCACGGTTGCAGTCACAGTTGTTTCAGCAGCTCTCCCGCTTCTTGCGGGACCTGGGGCTCGAACGCGGGCCCGCCTCCGTACCGCCCTGATGTTTCGTCACCTCATGTGCCCCGTGCCCGCAGGACGCGCTCCCGAAGGCACGGTCGACCGACCGGCGCAGCTCATGCGCGAGCAGCATGTGGGCCGGCTTGCCGTCGACGACATGGTCACGGACCTTGCGGTACGCCGCCCGCCCGTCGGCCGCTCGGCCTGAGCCTCCGTCAGAACGGGGATGATGAGTCCGTCGTGGTTGGTGACGACGCGGGCGAACTGCCCGTGGTCACCACGGAGTGCGAGGCAGAGCCCGCACAGGTGCGCCATCCACTGCGCCTTGAGTCCCTCACCGAGGCGATGGCTGCAGGACCTGACGATTCCGGACAGGACGACTTCCCCGAGCGGCCCGAAGCTGATCAACCCCGGCATCGTAGCGAGCACCGTTCACCCGTACGTACCCGCCGTCACCCATACGCCGTCAACCATCATATTTCACTGTCCGTCAGCGAACGCACACAGTACGAGCCTTGAAGTACCGCGCGCGTCGGCGTGCTGACTGTGCACCAGTACCGTCACGAAAACCCCGCGCGGCGACTATCCACTTGGCGCACCATCCGCATCATGGACGAGCATAGGGGTGCGGATGCAGGGAAACCGCTGCGAGAGGAGGCGTCCATGGGATCGGTGCGCAAGGCGAGTGCCTGGCTTGGCCTCGTCGACGACAACAACGACGAGCGTTACTACGACGACGGCTACGAAGACGACCGGGACGAGGGGCCCCGGCCGGAGCCCTGGGTCACCGACCCGCGCGCGCGGGTGGCGGCCGAGAGGGCCGAGGACCAGGAGCGCCGGATCGGGACCGTGACTCCGGACAGCTTCCGGGACGCGCGCCACATCGGGGAACTCTTCCGGGACGGCGTCCCGGTCATCATGAACCTCACGTCCATGGAGCCCACCGACGCCAAGCGCGTGGTCGACTTCGCGGCCGGTCTCACCTTCGGTCTGCGCGGTTCGATCGAGCGCGTGGCGACGCGGGTCTTCCTGCTCACCCCCGCCGACACGCACATCGTCAGCGGCGAGGCCGGCGGCCGCCCGTCGGACGGATTCTTCAACCAGAGTTAGGGGCAAGGCCGCTCACCGCGGCCCGGCCGGGTCACCGGAAGGCATCGAGACCGGTGAGCGCCTTGCCCAGCACCAGCTGGTGCATCTCGACGGTGCCCTCGTAGGTGAGCACCGACTCCAGGTTCGTCGCGTGCCGCATGACGGGGTACTCCAGCGAGATCCCGTTGGCGCCCAGGATCGTCCTGGACGTGCGGCAAATCTCGATCGCCTCTCGTACGTTGTTGAGCTTGCCGAAACTGACCTGCTCGGGACGGAGCCTGCCCGCGTCCAGACGCCGTCCCAGGTGGTGGGCGAGCAGGATGCCCTTGTGCAGCTCGACCGCCATGTCGGCGAGCTTGGCCTGGGTGAGCTGGAAGCCGCCGATGGGCCGGCCGAACTGCTCGCGGGTCTTCGCGTACTCCACCGCCGCCTCGAACGACGAGCGGGCGGCGCCCATCGCACCCCAGACGATGCCGTAGCGCGCGTGGGACAGACAGCTGAGCGGTCCCTTGAGGCCGACGACCTCCGGCAGGGCGGCGTCGGCGGGCAGCCGCACCTCGTCCATCACCAGCTCACTGGTGACGCTGGCCCGCAGCGACCACTTGTGCCTGATCTCGGGCGCCGAGAAGCCGGGACTGTCCGTCGGCACGACGAACCCCCTGATCCCCTCGTCGGTCTGGGCCCAGACGACGGCGACCCCGGCCACCGACCCGTTCGTGATCCACATCTTGCGCCCGCTGAGCAGCCAGTCGGCGCCGTCCTTCTTCGCGTACGTCCGCATGGAACCCGGGTCGGAGCCGTGGTCGGGCTCGGTCAGGCCGAAGCAGCCGATGGTCTCGCCCGCGGCCATCCCCGGCAGCCACCGCTGTTTCTGCTCCTCGGAGCCGAAGCGGTGGATGGCGTACATGGCGAGGGAGCCCTGCACGGAGACCAGCGAGCGGATGCCGGAGTCGGCGGCCTCCAGCTCCAGGCAGGCGAGCCCGTACTGGACGGCGCTCGCGCCCGCGCAGCCGTAGCCCTCAAGGGACATGCCGAGCGCTCCGAGGGAGCCGAGCTCCCGGGCCAGCTCGCGGATGCCGGGCAGCTCGCCCTTCTCGTACCAGTCGGCGATGTGCGGCAGGACCCGGTCGGCGGCCCAGGAGCGGACGGTGTCGCGGATCGCGAGGTCCTCGGGGTCGAGGAGGTCGTCGATGCCGAGAGGGTCGGCGGGGTCGAAGGGCGGCAGAGGGGTGCGGGCGCTTGCGGACATGCGGGCCTCCGGCGGCACAAAACTAGCACTGGTAGTTAGCTACGGCTCGCGCTGACGTTACGACGCAGTGTCCCGCACGTCCAGAGAGCGGATCCGCGCCCCACTCCGCGCCCGACGGGCATCCCGCCCCGAAAAGGCGGGCGGGTGGGAATGTCCCCCGGCCGAAGGCCGCCGCCGAGCTCAGCGAAGGGACTCCACGCCCACCCCGGCGGGGTCCCGGGGAGCCGGAATCGCCTGCTCGGCGCGGGCCACGGGCGCCCCGCACTCCATGCCCCGGGGCAACCTCAGCGCCGCGACCGCCCCGAGCAGCAGCAGCCCGGCGCTGACCAGCAGAGTCACATGCAGCCCATGCACGAAGGAATCCCGCGCCGCGGCCCGCAGGGCCGCCCCCGTATCCCCGCCGAGCCGCGCAGCGACCTCGTACGCCTCGCCCAGCGAGTGACTCGCCGCCGCACTGTCCGCGGCCGGAACGCCCCGCACGGAGGAGAGCCCCGGCGCATACGCCGCGTTCATGACCGTGCCGAGCAGCGCGATGCCGATGCCCGCGCCCAGCTGGTAGGAGGTCTCGCCGATCGCCGCGGCGCCGCCCGCCTCGGACTGCGGAGCCTCGCTCAGCATCGATTCGTACGCCCCGAAGAGCGTGGTCTCCAGGCCGAAGCCGAGCAGGACGAAGCCGGTGAGCAGCAGGCCGTCGTTGGCGTGGCCGCCCATGCCGGTGAGGACGACCACGGCGGCCGCGGTGAGGCAGAAGCCGGCGCAGACCATCCGCCGCGGCCCGAAGCGGTGCAGCAGCTTCGATCCGGCGAGGCCCGCGGCCATCGCGGCGAAGGTGAGCGGCAGCAGCCGCAGCCCGGTCTCCAGCGGGGACAGGCCGAGGACCAGTTGCAGGTACTGCGCGGCGATCAGTTCCAGGCCGACGAGGGCGAGCATGGCGAGCACGATGCAGCCGACGGACGTGCTGAACGCGGGCCGCGCGAACATCGACAGATCGACGAGTGGATGCGTGCGCCGCCGCTGCCTGCGGACGAATCCGGCGATCAGGGCACCGCCCACGGCCAGCGAGAGGAGGGTCGTGGCGCCGAGCGGCGACTCGCCACCGCCGAGCCGCTTCACGCCGAGCACGAGACCGAAGAGACCGCCCGCGGCCATCAGCGCGCCGACCACGTCCCACGGACCGTGGCGGTCCCCGGTCGACTCGGGCAGCAGCCAGCGCCCGATCGGCAGGCTGACCAGCATCAGCGGGATGTTTATGAGGAAGACCGAGCCCCACCAGAAGTGCTCCAGGAGGAACCCGCCGAGCAGCGGCCCGACGGCCGCGCCGACGGCGGCCACCGCGCTCCAGACGCCGATGGCGACGGCCCGCTCGCGCCGGTCGGGGAAGACCTGACGCAGGATCGACAGCGTCGCGGGCATGATCATCGCGCCGCCGACGCCGAGCAGCGCCCGGGCGGCGATCAGGACCTGCGCGTTGTCGGCGAGGGCCGCGATCGCGGAGGCGACGCCGAAGAGGGCGTATCCGAGCAGGAGGACGCGTCTGCGGCCGACGCGGTCGCCGAGCGTGCCGAAGAGGATGAGGAGCGAGGCGCAGACCAGTGGATAGATGTCGACGATCCACAGCAGTTCTATCGCGCCGGGTCTCAGGTCCTCGGTGACCGCGGGCACGGCTACGTGCAGGACGGTGGCGTCGACGGCGACCAGCAGCAGGCTGACGCAGAGGACGACGAGCACGAGCCAGCGATTGGCCCCGGCACCGGCCCCGGATCCCCGACGGCCCTGCGGTGCTGCGGCCGTGGTCGTCCCGGACATGTGCGTACCTCCCAGTGATCCCTCGCATCGGCGGCCTGCGGGATGGGGACTCCCCGCTCCGGCGGCGCGGACTATGGCGAGTGAGCCGTCAGAGTACGCGAGTTCACGCGGGGGGCGCGTGGCGGACCTCTCACGGTTGCACGGGCACGGTGTGGCGTGCGCCACGCCTCCTCTCCCTGGACCACGCCCCGGGCGGGCGCCCGGTTCCCCCCACGGCCGATAATCGAGCCCGTGACCGATTCTGATCGACGCCTCTCGCCGGCCCCGGCGGGCCATGCGCTGCGCCGCGCCGCGCCCGCTCTCCTCGTGTACGCCGGGGTGCGCGCGCTGGGCCTCGCGGTGCTCGCGGTGTGGGGCGCGGCGGCGGGCGGGAGCCCGCACACGCTGCTGACCGCCCGCTGGGACTCGCTCTGGTACACCCGCGTCGCCGAGCACGGCTACGGCTGGGAGGTGACGCTGCCGGACGGCAGTGTGCACTCGAACCTCGCGTTCTTCCCGCTCCTTCCCTGGCTGGAGCGGCTCGTCTCGGCGGTCGGCCCCTTGTCGTACGCCGACGCGGGTCTGGTGGTGAGCTGGCTCGCGTCGCTCTTCGCCGCCGCGGGGATCTTCGCGATCGCCGACCGTCTGTACGGGCGCCGGGCCGGGATCTGCGCGGCCGCGCTCTGGGCGGTGCTGCCGGTGGGCGTCGTGCAGTCGATGGCGTACAGCGAGTCCCTGTTCACGGCGCTGGCCGCCTGGTCGCTGTACATGGTGCTGAGGGGGCGCTGGATCTGGGCGGGCGTGCTCGCCTCCTGCGCGGGGCTGACCCGGCCGGTGGGCGTGGCGGTGGTCGCCGCGATCTGGGTGGCGGCGGGCGTCCGGATGTACCGGGAGCGGCGGGCCGACGGGCGCGCGCTCCTCGGGATGGCCCTGGCCCCGCTCGGCGCCGCGGGCTATGTGCTGTGGGTCGGCCACCGCACCGGAGGGGGCCTCTTCGGTTATCTCGACGTCCAGGCGGGCTGGGGCAACGGCTTCGACTTCGGCTACGCCTTCGCACGTTTCATCGGTGAGAAGTTCACTTCTGTCCCCGGCGCCCTCGCGGGCATCGGGCTCCTCGTCGGCGTCGCGCTGGTGGTCCGGCTGTACGTCATCGGCGTACGGCGTGGGCAGCCGCTGCCGCTGCTCGTCTACTGCGGCATCGTCGTCGCGCTCGCGCTCTGCGCCGCGGGCTACTTCGGCTCGAAGCCGCGCCTCCTGCTACCCGCCTTCCCGCTTCTGCTGCCCATCGCGGTGGCGCTGGCCCGGCTGCGTACGTCCAGGTCGGCGCTGGTCCTCGGGAGTGTGGCGGTGGCGAGCGCGGTGTACGGGGCGTTCTGGCTGCACGGCTCGGGACCACCGTGATCCCGTCATGATCATTTCCTGACCCCGCGGTGATCGGGCGCGACCGAGCGGTGGTCGCACATGATCGTGTGTGATCGGCCGGGAAATTCGGCACCAGGTCCCGGTGAACGAATTCATAAGGGCCATAAAACGACATCGGAAACGATCAACGAATTGAGTAAGGGCGCCGCGTCCGAATAAGGAATTCCCGGAATAAACACCGCCCTGAGATCAATCCCACATCACATCGTCATCACAAAGCCACTGATTCGGCCTAGTGCCAGACTCACTCGCTGTAACGTCGATTGGGTGCGTACCGAACGAAACCTCACCCGTCTTGACCGGGTCTTCGCCCGGCTGGACCGTGAGCCGGAACGACCGGCCCACCTCGATGTGCCGAGGATGAGCCGGCACCGGGTCGTGCTCTTCAGCGCGACCCTGGCGTTCTACCTGGCCATCGTCGTCGCCGTGCTGACCACCTCGTGGCTGGTGCGCTTCGACTGGCAGGTCATGTTCTTCCGGCCCTACCAGCAGTGGCCGGAGATCCACGCCTTCCTCGACTACTGGGTCGTCCTCGGCCAGCGCGGCCCGACCGCCGTCATGGTCGCGGCCTGGCTCGGCTGGCGCTCCTGGCGGCAGCACACGCTGCGCCCGCTGCTGATGTTCGGCGCCGCCCTGCTCCTGCTCAACGTGACGGTCGGCGCCGCCAAGCTCGGCATGGGCCGCCTCGGCCCGCACTACGCCACCGCGATCGGCTCGAACGAGATGTGGCTCGGTGGCGATATATTCCCCTCGGGCCACACCGCCAACGCCGTCGTGACCTGGGGAATCCTGGCCTATCTGGCCTCCACCCCGCGCACCCGCCGCTATCTGTCGGCCCTGTCGGCCGTGGTCTCCCTGAGCGTCGGGCTCACCACCGTCTACCTCGGTACGCACTGGTTGAGCGACGTCTTCCTCGGCTGGGCCGCGGGGCTGCTCATCCTGCTGGCGCTGCCCTGGTTCGAGTCGCTGATCGCCCGCGTCGAGGGCGTGATCTTCGGCGTCCGCGAGGCCTGGCGCACCCGCCGTGCGGGTACCGCGCCGGTGCCCGGCCTCGCCGGGGCCCCCGTCGGCACCCCCGCGTTGGTGCCGCAGCGCCCCGCCGCGCAGGAGCCGGCGCCCGCCCGTGAGCCGGTCGGCGCCGCCCGCGCCGGCCGTCCCCCGGCCTACCTCGCGCCGGGCCCGCACACGGCCCGCTCCGAGCGCACCCCGGTCACCCCGGTCGGCAGCCGCCGTCCGCCGCACTCCGACCGCGTGCCGCGCGGCGCCGCGTCCGCCCGCCCGGTGGCGGGCGGCTGACCCCACCGACAGCGGGGGCCGGTACGCACAGCCCATCCCCCGCATGGCGAAGGCCCCGGTTCCTTTTCAGGAGCCGGGGCCTTCGTCGTACGCGGGTGTCGCGTCGTACGGAGGTGTCGCGGGCGGCGCTCAGCCCTTCCAGGAGCGCGTCACGACGCCTTCTCTGACCTCGAAGTTGAGCCGCCCCGCGAGGTACTCCATGGTGATGATCGCCCCCGGCGGCAGCGACCTGACGGTGGACCAGCCGTGCTCGCGCGCCTGCCGCTCGGCGGCCTCGGCCGCCAGGCCCACGTAACGGTCCGGGCTGTCCTGGGGCTCTGCGGGAGGGGTCGGGATGTGTGCCATGGCCGCCACGTTAGGCGGCGCGGCACCGCCGGGGAAGGCCGGGGCCGGACACCATGCGTCACGGACACCCCTCCGGTCACGCTTTTGTCACAGGATCACGACGTGCGTTTCGTTCGAACTCCGTCACACGTACGGGCGGTTCCGTGCCCGTGATGGTGTAATTCGCGGAGGCCTTCGGGGCCGCGTGAAGCCGTCTCGGCGGCCCCTTGAATAGTGCCTCCCGAATAGTCGCGGCGGCCCTTTACGAACCCTCCGCATTTCGGAATCCCGGCCCTCCGCCCGGATGTGACGGCGCATAGGGAATTCATGGTTCCGGCACAGCGCCCGGGGCGCCGCCCGGCCGGAAGCGGCGTACGCCCCCTGTCGGAGTCGGCGCCGACGCGAGCATCATGGCGTGAGCTTCGAGCAGGCTTCGGACGGCCCGGGACGCGACGGCGAAGGGGCAGGCGATGGGGACCGAGACGGTGCGGGCGAGCGAGGAGCCGGTGCGGGAGCGGCGGCCGGGCCGGGTGATCGTGGCGTGGCTGACCACCACGGACCACAAGAAGATCGGCCACCTCTACCTCATCACGTCGTTCGTCTTCTTCCTCGCCGCCGGTCTGATGGCCCTGATGATGCGGGCCGAACTGGCCCGCCCGGGCCTGCAGCTGATGAACAACGAGGAGTTCAACCAGGCCTTCACCATGCACGGCACGATCATGCTGCTGCTCTTCGCGACGCCGACGTTCGCGGGCTTCGCCAACGAGATCATGCCGCTGCAGATCGGCTCGCCGGACGTCGCCTTCCCGCGGCTGAACATGCTCTCCTACTGGCTCTTCCTCTTCGGCGGCCTGATGGTGCTCGGCTCGCTGCTCGTGCCGAGCGGCCCCGCCGCCTTCGGCTGGTTCGCGTACGCCCCGCTCAACAGCATGGAACGGTCGCCCGGCATCGGCGCCGACCTGTGGATCATGGGGCTCGCGCTCTCGGGGTTCGGCACGATCCTCGGCGCGGTGAACTTCCTGACGACCATCATCGGGATGCGCGCGCCCGGCATGACGATGTTCCGGATGCCCGTCTTCACCTGGAACGTACTGTTCACGTCGATCCTGGTACTGCTCGCGTTCCCCGTGCTCGCCGCCGCGCTGCTCGTCCTGGAGGCCGACCGGCGTCTCAACTCGGTCGTCTTCGCCTCGGAGAACGGGGGCGCGCTGCTGTGGCAGCACCTCTTCTGGTTCTTCGGGCATCCCGAGGTCTACATCATCGCGCTGCCGTTCTTCGGCATCGTCACGGAGATCATCCCGGTCTTCAGCCGCAAACCGATCTTCGGCTATCTGACGCTGGTCGGCGCGACGATGGCCATCACCGGTCTGTCCGTGGTCGTCTGGGCGCACCACATGTTCGCGACGGGCGCGGTGCTGCTGCCCTTCTTCTCGTTCATGTCGTTCCTCATCGCGGTCCCGACGGGCGTGAAGTTCTTCAACTGGACGGGCACGATGCTCAGAGGCTCGCTGTCCTTCGAGACGCCCATGCTGTGGGCGGTCGGGTTCCTGGTGAGCTTCCTGTTCGGCGGTCTCACCGGCGTCATCCTGGCCTCGCCGCCGCTCGACTTCCACGTCACCGACACGTACTTCGTCGTCGCGCACTTCCACTACGTGGTCTTCGGCACCGTCGTCTTCGCGACCTTCGGCGGCTTCTTCTTCTGGTGGCCGAAGCTGACCGGCAAGATGCTCGACGAACGGCTCGGCAAGATCCAGTTCTGGACGCTCTTCGTGGGCTTCCACACCACGTTCCTCGTCCAGCACTGGCTGGGCGCCGAGGGCATGCCGCGCCGCTACGCCGACTATCTGGCGGCGGACGGCTTCACGGTCCTCAACACCGTCTCGACCATCGGGGCGTTCCTGCTGGGCCTCTCCACCCTGCCCTTCCTCTACAACGTCTGGAAGACCGCCAAGTACGGCCGGAAGGTCGAGGTCGACGACCCCTGGGGGTTCGGCCGCTCCCTGGAGTGGGCGACGTCCTGCCCGCCGCCCCGGCACAACTTCGTCACGCTGCCCAAGATCCGCTCCGAGTCCCCGGCGTTCGACCTGCACCACCCGCAGTACGCCGCGTTAACGGCGTGGGACTCGGACCGGCCTCCCGAGGATCCGCAGACGGAGCACCCCGGTCCAGGGCCCGGCTCAGGAGGTCCCGGGAGTTCCTGATCCGGTCGGTGAGTCCGGCGGGCTCCACGACCTCGAACTCCAGGCCCATGAACATCACGTGGAAGACCATCACGTCCAGGCTCGCCGCCCCCGTGCGCAGCAGGCAGCTCCGCCCGGTCTCGGCCTGCCCGCGAGTTCGGTCAGGACGGCGGCGTCCGCGCCCTGCGGCTGCGGGGCGCGGAGCCATCGGCACGGCATAGGCGTTCAGGGCCCACACGGCGGCGCAGCCTGCTCGGCAGCACCTGTTCCAGCTTGGCGAGGGCGCGCACGGAGGCCTCGCCGAGGTCTCCAACATGGACGCGATTGTGCCCCGGGTTCAGGACAGCCACGGTCCGCGATGTCAGCTCTCCGTGCCGGACCCCTACTCGCGCTTCTCTCCGGGCTCCGTCTCGCGGACGCTGACGGACAGGTCGTTGTCGACGGTGTAGTACGGGCCCGTCTCGACCACCCCGTACGCCGTCTCGCAGCGCACCGCCGGGTACGTGAAGATCGCCTTCTTGTCCGGGACGTCGTCCAGGATCCGCGCCAGGCGCACCCGCGGCCCGCCCTCGCCCGCCGGGCACAGCCACAGGTCCCAGGGCCCGGGTCCGCCGTCCGCGAGCGCGCCGTGACGCAGCCCGAAGGTGAACTCCGGCCCGTCGGCGGTGACGTCGGCCCGGTGGACGGTGTCCGGTTCGGCGCGCCGGACGGCCTCGACGTACGCGCCGTCGCTCAGCGAGGTGCCGTAGAGCCGGCCCCGCACGGTCAGGGACGCGTCCGCTATCTCGATCTCGCCCGCCTCGGCGTGCGGCGCCCGCAGCCAGCTGCGCACCGAGAGGTTGCCCTGCTTCGTCGCGTACGGGATGCGCACCGCGACATGGCCGCGGCTGCCGCTGGGCGCGCGGTCGACCAGTGAGCGCAGGTCGTTCACGCCCGGCATCAGGCGGCGCGGCTCACCGCCCGCGATCTGCGCGTACGCGTTCCAGCGGCCCTCGGCGAGCTCGACGCTGCTGGGCAGCGCGGCCCGCAGCCGCCCGTCCGCCGACGGGGAGAGCGGCAGCCGCACGTAGTCCTCGGCGGAGTCGGCGTCGCGGCGGCGCAGCAGCAGATAGGCCGCGCTCCTCTCCTCGAACCCCCCGGGCTCCGTCACGTCGAAGGTGAGCCCTCCGGCGGAGTCGGCGACGCAGTCGGCGCGCGGTGCCGTGGACGTCTCCTGGCCGTCCCCGGGGTGCGACGCGGCGTGCGAGGTGGCCAAGGCCGTCATGCGGTCGATCCCTTCGTCTGTACGCGTCCCAGGTCGCGCACCGCGTACGCGCCCCCGAGCAGGGCGCCGCGCGTGCGGTGCAGGGAGCCGCGCATCCGGCCCCCGAACGAGCTCCCGCGGGTGAGCATCCCGGAGAACATCGCGTCGTAGCGCTCGGCGATGTGTTGCGGGTCGAAGCGCTCGGAGTCCTGGAGCGCCGCGCCCGCCATCCGCTGCCGGAGCGAGTCGTTGTTGATCAGTTCGAGCAGGCCCCTCGCGATGGCGTCGGGGTTGCCCGGCTCGACGAGGCGCCCGTCGACACCGTTGTCGATGATCTCGCCCGGACCGTGCGGGCAGTCGGTGGCGACGACGGGCAGTCCGCAGCGCATCGCCTCGACGATCGTCATGCCGAAGGACTCCAGGCTGGAGGTGACGGCGGCTATGGAGCCCTTGGCCCACTCCGGTTCGATGGGGTGGGCGGGTCCCATGAGGAAGACGTGGTTGTAGAGGCCGAGTTCGTCGATCAGGGCGCGCAGCTTCTCCTTCTGCTTGCCGCCGCCGTAGATCCGCAGCCGCCAGTCGGGGCGCTCGCGCCGCACCCTGTCGAAGGCCCTGATCAGCAGGTCGTACCGCTTGACCGGGGCGAGCCGCCCGGCCGCGACGACCCACTTGTGGGTGCCGTCGGCGGGTTCGATGCCGGGCGCGGGCACGGGGTTCGGCACGGCCTGCACATGGACGCCGGGCAGCCGCATCTTGCGGGTGTAGGCGCGGGCGTCGGCCTCCGTCGTCGTGGTCAGGATGTCGAGGCGGGGGTAGACGCTGCGCAGCTGGCGGCGGAGTTCCTTGGAGTGGCTGTCCAGCGTGAGGTGCTCCTGGCCCACGCGCAGGGGGCCGCGCGCGGTCTGGCGGGCGATATGCACATTGAGGCCGGGCCGGGTGCCGACGACGACGTCCGCGTCGAGGGCCGCGAGGTGCGCGGCGATGCGCCGGTCGGTGAGCGCGTTGTACTGGTGGTAGCGGCCCTCGCCGCTGGGGAACGTCCGGGCGGGCCGCAGATACTCGGGGTCCTCGCCCTCGTAGCCCGGGGTGGCCTTGCGCATGTCCACGAGGTGGCTGAGGCGGACGCGCTGGTCAGGCGCGAACACCGGCTCGTCGCGGTGCCGGAAGACGGAGACGATCTCGACGTCATGCTGCTGGGCCAGCGTGTTCGCCAAGTTGTACGTCGTCCGGATCGTCCCTCCGATCCCGTACGCATTGTGAATGAGGAAAGAGATGTGCATGCGTCCCCGTATTCCGCGTTTCCATGCGGACAGTCCCCCTCGCCCGCCTACCGCAGGGTTAGACGGCAATTCCTGGCCAAGGGTTGGGTGCCGACACCATCTTGTCTTGAAACAGATACATGATCGATAGCCAAGGGGGGAACTTTCCGGCGGCCTCGCGCATCAAGGCCGGTAGGCGAGCTGAGGAACGTCGAAACAGTTCTCGCCCATGTCCCCTCCTTGCGTGACCCAGCCTTTCCCGTCCCGCCAGCGGGCGACCGACACACACGTCCTGCGTTTCCCTGGCGGCTCGGCGCGGCGCTCGAAGGTGATGGGCAGAAGCAGTCCGCGCGCCGAGTACGGCTCATTCCTGTTCATGAATCCGTCCACGCACGCGCGCGTGACCTCACCCCCGGCCTCTCCGCCGCTCAGGCAGGACCTCGCGGCGTCGGTGAACCACATGGCGGCGGCCCAGCCCTCCAGCTGCCACTGGGAGAGCGCCTTCCCTCTCATGGCGGCACGGAACTCGCGTACGGCCGGGTGCCCGGTGTCCTCGTAGTTCCTGCTCGATCCGGTGGCCCACAGGGCGTTGCGGCAGCGCGGCGCGTCCTTGTAGTCGTCGCCGACGGTCGAGGTCCAGTTCTGCACATTGCTCACCTTGGCGGTGACCTCCGCCCCGACGTCGTCCATCGCCTCGCACAGCCGGGCGTTGCCGTGCGTGTCCATCGCGTCGAAGACCAGGTCGGCGCCCTGCTCCTTCAGATCGGCGGCGGCCGCGCGGAAGTTGGGCAGCGCGAAGTCGACCTGCTCGGTGACCACCTTGTAGCCCTCCGCCTTCAGGCCCCGCGTGACGAGGCGGGCGTACGCGGCGGACGCGGCCTGGTTGTACGAGACGACGGCGGCGGTCCGCGCCCCCTGCTCCCGCTTGAAGTAGCGGTAGACCTCGGTACCGCCGTACAGCTTGCCGTCCCAGCCCGGCTTGCCGTTCCGCGGGGCGAGGCTGCCGTAGATGCCGTACAGATGCGGATACGTCTCATACGCGGAGCCGATCGGCTGTCCACCGATGTCGGGCACGCGCGCGTGGGAGACCCTGGAGGCGCCCGCGTAGTCCAGGGAGGCGGTCGCCACGAGCGCGACGACCTTGTGCTGCTCGACGAGTTCGCGCACGCAGTCGTTGTTGCCGACACCGCTGCCACCGTCGTCGCAGGTGCGCACCTCCACCTCGCGTCCCTGGATGCCGCCGCGCGCGTTCAGCCGGTCGAAGTAGGCCTTGGCCCCGTCGCGCGGCCCGGTGAACGCGGCGCCGCCGACCGGGCTGGTCGCGCTGGTGATGATGCCGACCCTGACCGGCGCGCCCCCGGCGGGCGCGGGGGTCGTGCCGCGCCGCTCGAAGTCGCTCTCGGGCAGCCGGGAGCCACAGGCCGCGCTCGCCACGCTCGCCGCCAGGAGCGCGGCTGCGAGCAGAACGTCAGCAGCCCGGACCGGGCGACGCATTCCCGCTCAGCTTCACCAGCGCGCAGAGGGTCTTGACGGACACCTTCCAGGTGTCGTCCTCGTTGACGGCCGTCCCGGAGGCGTCGGGCAGCGCGGTGGCGCCCTTCAGGGTCAGCGCGTACGTGACGTCGGCCTCGTCGGACGAGGCGAACTCGACGTCGCCGACCTCCGCCGCGACCTGCTTGCCGCGCTCGTCGCCGCTGAAGCCCTCCAGGACGGCGCGCATCTTGGCGCCGTTCTCCAGGACGGCTTCCTTGTCCTTCAGCGAGACCTCGGGGTCGAAGAACTTCTCCCAGTTCTCGCGGACCTCCTTCTCCGCGGCCGCAGGGTCGGCGGGCGCGGTGGCGCCGTCCTGCGCGGACTCGGACGGATCGGACGGCTCGGACGACTTCTCCACGGACGGCTCGGGCGGCGTGCCGCCGTCCCCGCCTCCGCTGTCGTCACCGCAGGCGACGGCGGCCGGAACGATCAACAGGACGGCGGCGGCCGCCAACGCCGCGCCGCGCACTCTTCCCCGAACCATCTGGCTCACCACCGGGTGTCGGTCCGGGCCGTCAGGGCCCGGAGCTTTCAGGGTCGGCTTCCAGAGGGCATAGTGCAAGCGATCGGCTGACATGGACAGAGCGCCGACGTGACCGACGTGACCGATGACGTGTCCCAGGGGGCCTCGATGCGGGCGGCTCAGACAGCTCGGACAGCCAACCCGGCCCGGCCGCGCGCCGCGCGTCCCGTCCTGTGGGCGGCCTTCGCGGCGCTCGCCGGCGGCGCGGTGCTCTGCGTGCTCGGCTGGTACGGCATCTCCGGGGAGCGCTTCGCGGAGCGGCAGTTGCCCTATCTCGCCTCGTGCACGGTGCCGGGCGCGGCGCTGATCGTCGCGGGCGCGGTGCTGCTCACGCACGGCAGAAGCGCCCTCGCGGCGGCGCGCGTGGAGGAGTTGTACGGACTCCTGGTGGCGACGGAGCCCGCCGGGTCCCCGGAGCGGGACCAGGCGCCCGTGGCGACGAGCGGCGAACTCCTCATGGTGCCCGGCGGCACGCTGTGGCACCGTGCGGACTGCCCCCTGGTCGCGGACAAACCGGAGGCGGTCCCGGCGGACGCCACGATCCTGTCGCAGGGCGCCCTCGCCCCTTGCCCGATCTGCGAACCACAGCGCCAGGCGGGCCAGTCCAAGACACCAGAAGCCCCACCGGACAACCTTCCCGACCCTCCCCCCGACCTTCCCGACGAGTCGTCCCCGGAGCGATGACCCGGTGGCGTCCCTGAGCTACGACCTCACGCTGGCCGGGCTCTCGGTCGGCGGCGCCGCCGCGCTCACCGGCATCGGCCTGATCGTCACGTACCGCGCGACCGGCGTCCTCAACTTCGCGCACGGCGCGATCGCCATGGTCTGCGCCTACGTCCTGCGCCAACTGACAGCCGAATGGCACTGGCCGCTCCCGCTGGCCGCCGCGCTCACGCTGCTCGTCGTGGCGCCCGGCATCGGCCTCGTCCTGGACCGCGCGGTCTTCCGCCCGTTGGCGGTCCTGGGCGGGGACCCGGCGCAGACGCTGGTCGCCTCCATCGGCGTCTTCGTCCTCCTCGTCGGCGGAGCGGCCCTCCTCTGGGGCCCGGGCGCCCGCGACGACGCGCCCACGCTGCTCTCCGCCGACCCGTGGGTCCCGCTGGGCGCGGCCATCGCCCTGGCCGCCGCCGTCGGGGCGGTCACCCGCTGGACCCGCTTCGGCGGCGAACTGCGCGCGGTGGTGGACAACCGCGGGCTCGCCGCGCTCTCCGGCGTCGACGCGGACCGGGTGGCGGCGGCGGGCTGGGCGTTCGGCTCCTTCACCGCTGGCCTGACCGGCGTGCTCCTCGCGCCTTACGTACGTCTTGACCCGTACGGCATGCCGCTGCTGGTGATGGAGGTGGTGGCGGTCGCCGTGGCGGCCGGGATGCGCAGCCTGCCCGTCGCCGTCACGGTGGCGCTCGGCCTGGGCGTGGCGCAGAGCCAGCTGACGCGCCTGCACCCGTCGGGCTGGCGTGAGCAACTCGTCCAGACCGCCGGGGCGAACCTCTTCGTCGTGGCCCTCCTCATCGCGGCGCTGATCCTGCCGGGCATCGGCTCCCGGGCCGCGCTGCCCCGCACGGCGACGGCCCGCGTGCCGACCCCGCCGGGCGCCTGGATAGTGGCGGCGGTCCTCTTCCTCCTGCCCCTCGGCTTCGCGGGCACGGACCTGACGACCTCGGTCCAGGTGCCGGCGCTCGCGGTGATCCTCCTGTCCCTCGTGATCGTCACGGGCCGCGGCGGGCAGATCTCCCTGGGCCAGGCGGCGTACGCGGGACTGGGCGCCCTCTTCACCGCCTTCCTCGCGGCGGGCCGCTTCCCCGGCCTGCCCGAGCTGCCGCACCTTCTGGCGCTGGCCGTGGCGGTCCTCCTCGTCGCACCGCTGGGGCTGCTCACCGGCTGGCCCGCAATCAGCCGCCACGGCCTTGCGCTGGCCCTGGCGACGTTCGCGGTCGGCGTGGGCGTCAGCCGCTTCGTCTTCACCCAGCCGTACGCGACGTCGGGACTGACCCTGGACCGCCCCGCCGGGCTCGGGGGCGACCGCGCGTACTACGTCCTCGAACTCGCGCTGCTCACCGGGGCGTTGCTCGTGGTCACCGCGTTGCGCCGAGGCCGTGCGGGCCGCGCGCTCGCGGCGATGCGGGACCACGAGGCGGGCGCGGCGGCCGCCGGGGTGCCCGTGCGGGCCCTCAAACTCACGGCGTTCGTCACCGGGGCGGCGCTGGCCGCGCTGGGCGGCGGCATGCTCGCGATGGGGCAGCGGGCGTTCGACTCCGGCTCGTACGACCCCGTGCGCGGGCTCCTCTGGTTCGCGGCGGTGGTGGTCCTCGGCTCGGACAGCGTCCTCGGGGCGCTGCTGGCCGCGGCGCTGCTGGTCGGTCTGGACGCGGGGGCGCGGGGCGGGGTGGCGGCGGCGGTGATCGGTGTCCTCGCGGTGCTGATCGGCCGCTTCCCGGGGGGCCCATACGAGGCGCTGCGCGCAGCGATACCGGGCACCCGCCGCGCCCATCTCACATCCCTAGGCAGAGCAGCCCACAAGTCCCTCACCCACGCCCCCCGCACCCCCTCACCCCCAAACACCCCTCTCCCACCCACCCACCCGTTCACCCCGCATCACCCACTGACCGAACAAGAAGAACAACCAAGGACCGACCACACCCACCCGACCACCCCGGCCCCAAAGCCGACGACGAAGCGCACCCCCACCCACCGGACCACCCCCCAACACCGGCCGCCCGAACAAGAACAGCAGACGACAGCCCCCCGCACCCACCC
The DNA here is from genome assembly GCF_053589195.1 of Streptomyces sp. NPDC003379. Classification (NCBI taxonomy): domain Bacteria; kingdom Bacillati; phylum Actinomycetota; class Actinomycetes; order Kitasatosporales; family Streptomycetaceae; genus Streptomyces; species Streptomyces sp. NPDC003379. Next base: position 175,012 of record NZ_JBSFRK010000012.1, read on the forward strand.
GACCGCCGCCCCCCAGCCAGACTCGACGACAGACAGCCCCACCCACCCACTCGCCCCACCGCACCCGTCACCCGAACAAGAACCAGAGACGACAGCCCCCCGCACCCACCCCACCGCCGCCCCCCAGCCAGAGCCGACGACAGGCACCCCCACCCACCCGCAGTCGCGCGACCGAGCCGAGGGGACGTGGGGGTATCTGCGAGCGGAGCACCTGGCTTTTCGTGGCCGAGGCGAAGAAAGCGGGCGCCCAGGCCAAGATGGCGAGCACGCAGATACCCCCGCGGCCCCGCCCCCACGACGCACCGTAGGCGCAGGGGGAGTACAAGGTGCCGGAGGCGCAGAAGGCGCACCACACGCACCCGGCCAACCCGCCACCCGCCACACCCCCCTGACCGCCCACCACCTCACCCTCACCTACGACGGCTTCACCGCCCTGGACGACGTCACCCTCACCGTCCCCCGAGGCCACATCACCGCAGTCGTAGGCCCGAACGGCGCCGGCAAAAGCACCCTGTTCCACTGCCTGGCCGGCACCCTCCGCCCCGACACGGGCCGCATCACCCTCGGCGCCCGCGACATCACGAGGCTCCCGGCCCACGCCCGCACCCGCATCGGCACGGCCCGTACCTTCCAGCAACTCGCGGTCTTCCCGTCCCTGACGATCGCGGAGAACGTCCAGGTGGGCGCGGAACAGACCCCCGTACAGGCAAGCCGATCAACCCCGGCGACGGCGACGGCGACCGCGGCGACGGCGACGGCGACCACCCACACCCTCCGCCTCCTCGGCCTGACAGAGCTCCGAGACCACCCGGCCACCGACCTCCCCACCGGCACCCTCCGCCGCACCGAACTGGCCAGGGCCCTCGCGAGCAACCCCCACACCCTCCTCCTGGACGAGCCGGCCGCAGGGCTGGACACGGCTGAAGTGACCGCCCTGGCCACCCTGCTCCGCGCCCTCGCCGCCGACGGCATGGCGCTCCTCGTGGTCGAGCACGACCTCGACCTGGTGGCGGGCCTCGCCGACACCGTGCATGTGATGACGGCGGGCCGCGTCATCGCCTCCGGCCCGGCGGACCAAGTACTGGCAGAGCTGGAAGAGCTGCAAGAGCTGCAAGAGCTGGAAGAAGAGGCGCGCTGAATGAACAACGGCATCGAGCTCCGCGCCGCCCACGCCCACTACGGCCCCTTGGAGGCCCTGCACGGCATCACCCTGGCCGCCCCCGCCGCCACCCTCACCGTCCTGCTCGGCCGCAACGGCTCCGGCCGCACCACGGCCCTGCGCGCCCTCGCCGGCACGATCCCCCTCTCCTCAGGAGCCGTGGTCCGCGACGGAAGGGACATCACACGCCGCCCGGCCCACGAACGAGCGGCCCAGGGCCTGTGCTTCGTACCGGACCGCCGGGCGGTGTTCTCCTCCCTCACCGTCGCGGAGAACCTGGAGCTGTCCCACCCCGAGGGCGACTTCGGCCGCGCCCTGACCGCCTACCCCGAGCTGCGCCCGCTGCTCCCCCGCCGGGCAGGCACCCTCTCGGGCGGCGAGCAACGCATGCTGGCCCTGTCGCGGGCCCTGCTCTCCCAGGCAGCGGTGGTCCTCGTGGACGAACCGACACAGGGCATGTCATCGTCCGTCGCCGCCCGAACGTACGTACTCCTGAGCGAGTTGGCTTCCCCAACCGTCCCGGGCCCGAAGAGCCGGGCCACCTGCGTCGTCGTGGCGGAACAACGACTGCCGCCCGCCTTGCGCGAACGCGCGAGCCGGACGGCAGTGGTGGTGCACGAACTGCGCCGAGGCGCGGTGGTGTTCAGCGGCGAGGCGGCAGAGCTCAGACCCGCCCCGGAATGACGAGCTTCGTTCCGACCCCGAGCCGGTCGGGACTGCTCCCCACGACGTCCTGGTTGGCCTGGTAGAGGGCCTGCCAGCCCCCCTTGACCCCGTACCGCCGAGCGATCGAACTCAGCGTCTCCCCGGACTCGACCACATGCACGCGCCGGTCGAACCGCTCGATCCGCACCTTCTTGGAGCAGGCCGGCCAGGCCTTCCAGCCCTGAGTGCGCAGCACCTTCTCGGCGACCATGATCTGTTCTTCCTTGGTGGCGAGATCGGCGCGCGGCGCGTACTCGAGCCCACCGTGCTCCACCCAGGTGGGCTGCCAGAACTGCAGCCCTCCGTAGTAGCCGTTGCCCGTGTTCGCATCCCATCGACCATTGCTTTCGCACTGGGCGAGGCAGTGCCACGGCCCCTTCTCCGTGGGACAGTCGTACTTCTCGGCCGGGGGCGGGGCGCCCCGCGCCGGCGACGGGGCCGCGGACGCGGCGGCCGGTGGCAGCACCACAGCGGCCAGAACCACGCCCACGACCACAGCCAGGGACCTGAGACGCCACATCGGCACAACATGCACCGAGGCACACGTCACATATGGCGAATATGACCAAATCCTATGATTCATCGGGCCACGCTAGGCACCCCCGCCACAGGTCCGAGCCGTGCCGCGCCGCCGCGGCCGCGACCCCACCCGGACGGCGGCTCAGACCCTGAGCCGCTGCCCCGGCACGATCGCATGCGGATCGCCGCCGATAACCACCCGGTTGGCGGCGTACAGCTGCTGCCAACCGGTCCCGTGCCGGGCCGCGATGCCGCTGAGGGTGTCACCCGCCCGGACGGTGTAGTTCCCGGAAGTGCCCCGCGAGGCCCCCCGGTCGGCATGACCGGACACGGTGCCGGGCTGCCGCTCAACGGGCTTCGGCGCGGGCTTGACGGCCTGGGGCGCGGGCTTCGCCGGCTTGGGCACCGGCGCCGCCGCGGACGGCGCACTGCCGTACGCTCCCGCCCGCGCCGCGCAGGTGGGCCACGCGCCCCACCCCTGGGCGCGCTGGACCTTGGTGGCGACAGCGATCTGCTGGGCTTTCGACGCCTTGTCGGCGGTGGGCGCGTAGGCCCCTCCGCCGTACGCGCGCCAGGTGCTGGCGGAGAACTGGAGTCCGCCGTAGTAGCCGTTGCCGGTGTTGATCCGCCAGTTGCCGCCGCTCTCGCACCGTGCGATGCGGTCCCACACTCCGCCGTCTGCCGCGGCGGCCTGGCCGGTCGCGGCGAGCAGCCCCAGCGGGGCGAACAGCGCGGCCCCTCCGATCACTGCTGTCGTGCGAATGCGCTTGGGACGTGCGGACATGAAAATCCCTCTCGACGGACTCGGGCTCCCCCTGACCGTACGGCCCCTCGCGCGTCCGGCGTCCGAGGTCCGGCCGACCCGTCCGCCGGTGTGTCGGCTCTGAACCGACCGTGCGACCGGTGGACGTACCCGAGCGGTGCTCGCTGCACACGGCGGTGGAATCTAGGAGCCCGCTCGCCCCGATAACAACCAACTCGTTGTCATTCCAGGCCAGTTGTGTGTTACCGAGGGTAGCAGCGAGTTTCGGCCACCCACTTCATTCCCTGATATCGGCATTTGTCGACCGTCCGAGCCGGTGATCTGTGACTCACCTCACCGCCCCAACTTCCCTGCACCACACACCTGTTGGCGCGGAGTGACAGATTCCGGCAGCGGGCTCACCCTCCGCTGCGGATGGTGCGATTCCGTTCGCTTCCATCCGTGACTTGCGCCACTGATCGGCCGTTGTCTTCTTATGAGCCGGGCACCTCCCGGCGCGCCACACCCACCACAAGCACCCCACGTGACAATCCCGAGGAGCCACCCGTGCCGCGCATGCTCGACGTCAGCGACGACGTACGCGCCGAGATCGGCGACGAAGAAGCCGACCGGCTGCTCGCCGGAGAGAACACCCCGGGCAGCTACGACTGCACGTCCTGCCGTACCCCGGGCGACTCCGAGCAGGAACGCACCAGCACGGTCCTGTTCGTCGGCGACGAGACCGCCGTACTCGCCTTCGCCCACGCCACCTGCCTGCCCTCCCAGATCGTCACGGTCTCCGAGGAGCAGCTGCAGGGCGCCGTGCGGTCCATCACCGGCGAGGACGCCGCGGGGGCCGACGAGGCCATGTCCGGCCCGGCCGTGCTCGGCGTGACCAGCGGCCTGGTCCTGATCGAGGGCGAGCTGCGCCCCGCACTCGTCGTCGAGCCCACCGGGCCCATCTCCCGCCCCGGCGCCGCCCCGGGCGGCGGCGACGAGTTCCTGCCGCTCCTGGTCGAGCAGGGCTTCATGCCGACGACGTCCCTCGGCGGCGTACCGCCCATGCTGCACGGCTGGTCGGTGCTGCTCGCCATGGGCCAGCTGCACGCCGTCCTGCAGCCCGGCGTCAACGGCGGCTCCCCCGTCGCCTGGTGGCAGGCCCACCAGCCGCTCCACGTCACCGACGCCTGGCGCGCCGCGGCGAACAAGACGCAGAGCGTGCTGCTCTTCGCCGCGCCCGCCGGCTCCATCGGCCGGCAGCCGCGCGAGGACCTGCTGCGGGACGCGCTCGACAGGACCGCCGCCCACGGACAGCTCGTCGCCTGCACGATGCCGCTCGCCGGCACCTGACCGGCTACCCGCCAAGCGCCCGCACGACCGCCCCCCGGGCCACGAATGCGCCGGTCACGCTCCTGCCGACCCCGGAAAGCGACGCGGCCCCCGCATCCGTCGGGCGACGGTTTCGTTGGCACAGACGTGCACACATACGACCCCTCCCGCCACCGGCCGACGTACCAGAACCCGATCCCGTCCATGCGCTCCGCGCCGGACACCACGGGCGAGCACTCGGCCACGCCGATCTACGACGCGTTGTACTCGGAGTACCGCAGGTCCTTCCGCGCCCTGCCGGGTGACCGCACCGGCGAGGAGAATATGGGGTTCACGGCGTTCGCCACCGGGCCGTACGACATGCGGCACCGCGGCGACGGGCGGTACGACCCGCGTCACGACACGCGCCAGAACTCCTTCGGCCAGCTCCACATGGCCAGCTACGGCCAGCAGGACCACCAGGCCGCGGGCCACCCCTACCTCACGGCCCTGCCACCGGGCCCGCGCCGCGAGCACTGAGCAGCGCGATGCCCGGCCCCCGAAGCGGGGAGCCGGGCATTCACGTACGTACGTACCTGTCGGCGGCTACTTCTTGCGGCCGCGCTTCTCGCGCACCCGCACCGAGATGTGGATCGGCGTCCCGTCGAAGCCGAACTCCTCGCGCAGACGGCGCTCCAGGAAGCGGCGGTAGCCCGCCTCGATGAAGCCCGACGCGAAGAAGACGAAGCGCGGCGGCTTCGTGCCCGCCTGCGTGCCGAAGAGGATGCGGGGCTGCTTGCCGCCGCGGACCGGGTGCGGGTGGGAGGCGACGATCTCGCCGAGGAACGCGTTCAGCCGGCCCGTCGGCACGCGCGTCTCCCAGCCCGCGAGGGCCGTCTCGATCGCCGGGACGAGCTTCTCCATGTGCCGGCCGGTGGCCGCCGAGACGTTGACGCGCGGCGCCCAGGCCACCTGGGCGAGCTCGGTCTCGATCTCCCTCTCCAGGTAGTAGCGGCGCTCCTCGTCGAGGGTGTCCCACTTGTTGTACGCGATGACGATCGCGCGGCCCGCCTCGACGGCGCTGGTCACGATGCGCTGGTCCTGCACGGAGATGGTCTCGGAGGCGTCGATGAGGATCACCGCGACCTCCGCCTTCTCGACGGCGGCGGCGGTGCGCAGCGAGGCGTAGTAGTCGGCGCCCTGCTGGAGGTGGACGCGCTTGCGGATGCCCGCCGTGTCGATGAACTTCCAGACGACGCCGCCCAGCTCGATGAGCTCGTCGACCGGGTCACGGGTGGTGCCCGCCATCTCGTTGACGACCACGCGGTCCTCGTCGGCCACCTTGTTGAGCAGCGAGGACTTGCCGACGTTCGGCCGGCCGATCAGCGCGATGCGGCGGGGGCCGCCGACGGCCGTGCCGAAGGTCTGCTCGGGCGCCTCGGGCAGCGCCTCCAGGACGGCGTCCAGCATGTCGCCGGTGCCGCGGCCGTGCAGCGCGGAGACGGGGTGCGGCTCGCCGAGGCCGAGCGCCCACAGGGCGGTGGCGTCGGCCTCGCCGGAGGGGCCGTCGACCTTGTTGGCGCACAGGACGACGGGCTTGCCGGCCTTGCGCAGGAGACGCACGACCGCCTCGTCGGTGTCGGTGGCGCCGACCGTGGCGTCGACGACGAAGACCACGGCGTCCGCGGCCTCGATGGCGTACTCCGCCTGGGCGGCGACGGACGCGTCGATGCCGAGCACGTCCTGCTCCCAGCCGCCGGTGTCGACGAGCTTGAAGCGGCGGCCCGCCCACTCGGCCTCGTACGTGACGCGGTCGCGGGTCACGCCGGGGCGGTCCTCCACGACGGCCTCACGGCGGCCGATGATGCGGTTCACCAGCGTCGACTTGCCGACGTTGGGGCGGCCGATGACGGCGAGGACGGGGAGCGGGCCGTGGCCCGCCTCCTCGATGGCGCCCTCGACGTCCTCGATGTCGAAGCCCTCTTCGGCGGCGAGCTCCATGAACTGCGCGTACTCGGCGTCGCCGAGCGCCCCGTGGTCGTGCTCGGCGGAGCCGTCGCCCTCGGGCTGGGTCTGGTCGCTCATGAAGTCCGTACCTCGTCGTTCATCGTGGTGATCGGTGCGCCGGCCTTTCGACGGCCGGGGCACTACTTGATAAGTCTCGACTTGATAAGTCTCGCTCAGCGCCCGGTCAGGCGCCTGGCGTTTTCCAGGTGGGCGGAGAGCCGCTGCTGGATGCGCACGGTCGCCTCGTCGAGGGCCTTGCGCGTACGCCGTCCGCTGCCGTCGCCCGCTTCGAACGGGTCGCCGAAGACGACGTCGACCCGGCTGCGCAGCGGGGGCAGCTGCTTTATCAACCGCCCGGGCCTCTCGGTGCTTCCCAGTACCGCGACCGGGACGATCGGGGCGCCGGACCTGACGGCGAAGTACGCGAGCCCGGCGCGCAGCGACGCGAAGTCGCCCTCGCCCCGGGTTCCCTCGGGGAAGATCCCGAGGACGCCGCCCTGCTCCAGGACGCCGAGGGCCCGGGTGATGGCCGTCCGGTCGGCGATCGAGCGGTCGACCTTGACCTGGCCGATGGCGTCCAGGAAGGGGCCGAGCGGGCCGACGAACGCTTCCTTCTTGATCAGGAAGTGCGTCGGCCGGGGCGCGACGCCCATGACCATCGGGCCGTCCACGTTGTGCGAGTGGTTGACGGCCAGGATCACGGGGCCGCGCGCGGGCACCCGCCAGGAACCCAGGACGCGCGGCTTGAACAGGCCGTACATGAGGCCGACGCCGATGCGTCGGCCGACCTCCGCGCCGCGCTCGGAGGCTCCCCGCTCACAAGCACCCTGGGTCACTTGGCGGCCCGCTTCTCCTCGACGAGGGTGACGACGCACTCGATGACCTGCTGGAGCGTGAGCTCGGTGGTGTCGACCTCGACGGCGTCGTCGGCCTTGGCCAGCGGGGACGTCTTGCGGCTGGAGTCGGCCGCGTCCCGCTTGATCAGGGCTTCCTGCGTCGCCTTGACGTCGGCGCCCTTGAGCTCGCCGGAGCGGCGGGCGGCGCGCGCCTCGGGAGAGGCGGTGAGGAAGATCTTCAGGTCGGCGTCGGGCAGCACGGTCGTGCCGATGTCGCGGCCCTCGACGACGATGCCCTGCTCGGCCGACCGGGCGATGGTGCGCTGCAGCTCGGTGATGCGGGTGCGCACCTCGGGGACGGCGCTGACCGCGCTGACCTTGGAGGTGACGTCGGTGGTGCGGATGGGGCCCGCGACGTCGGTGCCGTCGACCGTTATGGTCGGGGCGGCCGGGTCGGTGCCGGAGACGATCTCGGGCTTGCCCGCCACGGCGGCGATCGCGGTCGGGTCGGTGAGGTCGATGCCGTTGTGCACCATCCACCAGGTGATCGCCCGGTACTGGGCGCCGGTGTCCAGGTAGCTGAGGCCGAGCTGGGCGGCGACGGCCTTCGAGGTGCTCGACTTGCCCGTGCCGGAGGGCCCGTCGATGGCGACGATCACTGCTGCCGGGGCGGCGGTTGCTGCGGTTTCCACGGGGAGCGGGCACCTTTCGCGGTACACGGGGCGGGGTGGCGGGGCGCGAACACGCCCCGCACAAGGTTACTGGCTCGCGCACCCTGCCCCGACAGCCCCTTCGCACGGCCGTCCGGCGCCCGGACCGGGCCGCCGCCGGATCGGCCGATCGGGCTACTGCCGGATCGACCAGCCCCGCTCCCGCAGCGCCGCGCTCAGCACGGGCGCGGCCTTCGGTTCGACCATGAGCTGCACGAGGCCCGCCTGCTGGCCGGTCGCGTGCTCGATGCGTACGTCCTCGATGTTCACGCCCGCGCGGTCCGCGTCGGCGAAGATGCGGGCGAGCTGGCCCGGCTGGTCGTTGATGAGCACCGCGACGATCTCGTACGCCAGTGGGGCCGATCCGTGTTTGCCGGGCACCCGGGTCTGGCCGGCGTTGCCGCGCCGCAGCATGCTCTCGACGCCCGCCGCGCCCTCGGTCCGCCGCTCCTCGTCGGTGGACTGGAGCGCGCGCAGCGCCGTCACCGTCTCGTCCAGGTCGCCCGCGACCTGCGCCAGCAGGTCGGCGACCGGGCCGGGATTGGCGGACAGGATGTCGATCCACATCCGGGGGTCGGACGCGGCGACCCGGGTGACGTCGCGGACACCCTGGCCGCAGAGGCGCACCGCGGACTCCTCGGCGTGCTCCAGGCGGGCCGCGACCATGCTGGAGACCAGGTGCGGCATGTGGGAGACGAGGGCGACCGCGCGGTCGTGGGCGTCGGCGTCCATGACGACGGGGACGGCGCGGCAGAGCGCGACCAGCTCCAGGGCGAGGTTGAGCACCTCGGTGTCGGTGTCGCGGGTCGGGGTGAGCACCCAGGGCCGGCCCTCGAAGAGGTCGGCGGTGGCGGCGAGCGGGCCGCTGCGCTCGCGTCCGGACATGGGGTGCGTGCCGATGTACGAGGTGAGGTCCAGGCCCAGCGCCTCAAGGTCGCGGCGGGGGCCGCCCTTGACGCTGGCCACGTCGAGGTAGGCGCGGGCGGCGCCGCGCCGCATGACGTCGGCCAGTGTGGCGGCGACGTGCGCGGGCGGCACGGCGACGACGCACAGGTCGACAAGTCCCTCAGGGGATTCATCGGTACCGGCGCCGAGCGCGGCGGCGGTGCGCGCCTGTGCCCGGTCGTGGTCGGCGAGGTGGACGGTGACGCCGCGGGAGGCGAGGGCCAGGGCGGCGGAGGTGCCGATCAGGCCGGTGCCGATGACGAGGGCGGTTCTCACTGGGCGATGTCCTTGCGGAGTGCGGCGGCGGCGCCGAGGTAGACGTGTGCGACCTCGGAGCGGGGGCGGTCGGTCTCGATGTGCGCGAGGACGCGGACGACGCGGGGCATGGCGCCCGCTATGTCCAGTTCCTGGGCGCAGATCAGCGGTACGTCGGCGAGTCCGGTGCCGAGCCCGCGCGCGGCGGCCGCGGGGAAGTCGGAGTGCAGATCGGGCGTGGCCGTGAACCAGATGCTGATCAGGTCGCCCCCGGTCAGTCCGTTCCGCTCAAGGACGGCGGTGAGCAGCGCCCTGACCTGCTCGCCCATGTGCCCGGCCTCGTCCCGCTCCAGTTGGACGGCGCCCCGGACCGCTCGTACCGCCACAGTGCTGCTCCTCGCTCGCGTACGTACGACTGTCGTCCGGCAAGGGTAGTCAGCGCCCGGCACGGGAGCGCGGGGCGCCCGTCTGCCGAGACGGGCGGGGGAGGCCGGAGCCGGAGCGGCTCAGGCGTCCCAGAGCGTCCCGAACTCCAGCAGCTCGTCGCGGTGCTCGATCCGCTCGACCCAGTCGGCGGGCCACGCGTCGGCGCCGAGGCGCGCGCCCGCGAAGGCGCCCGCGAGGCAGGCGATCGAGTCGGAGTCGCCCGAGGTGCAGGCGGCGCGGCGCAGCGCGGTGACGGGCTCGTCCACGAACATCAGGAAGCAGAGCAGGCCGGTGGCGAGCGCCTCTTCTGCTGTCCAGCCCTCGCCGGTGGCCAGGCAGGGGTCGGTCTCGGGGTTGGCGTGCCTCAGGGCGGCTGCCAGGCGCTCCAGGACGGCCAGGCACTCGTCCCAGCCGTGGGCGATGAACCGCTCGGGCGTGGCGGCCTCGCCCCGCTTCCACAGCTCGCCGAGCCAGCGCTCGTGGTACGTCGTCCGGTTGTCGTACGCGTAGGAGCGCAGCAGTCCGATGATCCCCATCGGTTCGGCGCCCTCGGCCAGCAGCCGTACGGCGTGCGCGGTGAGGTCGGAGGCGGCGAGGGCCGTCGGGTGGCCGTGGGTGAGCGCGGACTGCAGCTGCGCCGCGCCCGCACGCTGCTCGTCGCTCAGGCCGGGAACGAGCCCGAGGGGCGCGACGCGCATGTTGGCGCCGCACCCCTTGGAGTGCACCTGACTGGCCTCCTCCCAGGGCTTGCCGTTCTTGAGGAGGCCGCAGGCTTTCAGGCAGGTGTTCCCGGGCGCGCGGTTGTTCTCCGGCGACTGGTACCACGCCACGAACTCCTCGCGCAGGGGCCGCTCCAGCCGCTTCGGGCCGAGTGCGCCCCGGCCCGTGGCGGTGCGCAGGCCCCGGGCCAGCGCGAGGGTCATCTGCGTGTCGTCCGTGACGAAGGCCGGCTTCGGCAGCTCCATGCCCCGCCAGGGACCGCACTTGGCGAGGATCGAGGGCACGTCGTTGAACTCGGTCGGGAAGCCCAGCGCGTCCCCCAGGGCGAGGCCCAGCAGGGATCCGGTGGCGGCGCGCTTCATGAGGGCTGTCCTTCCGAGGTGGGGCGGAGAAGAGGCGGGTGGAGGGCGGTGGCGGTGCCCGCGCGGAAGAGCGTCGCGGGCTTGCCGCGCCCGCCGGTCAGCCGGGCGGCGCCGGGGATCGCCTCGACGAGCCCTGCGGTGCCGACGACCTTGCGCCGGAAGTTGGCGGGGTCGAGCTCGGCGCCCCACACCGCCTCGTAGACCTGCCGCAGCTCGCCGAGTGTGAACTCGGGCGCGCAGAAGGCGGTGGCGAGCCCGGTGTACTCCAGCTTGGCGCCGACGCGTTCATGGGCGTCGGCGAGGATCCGGTCGTGGTCGAAGGCGAGCGGGCGGTACGTCGCCGGGCTGTAGGGCAGCCAGGCCGCGCGGGCCGCGTCGCCTCCCCCGCGCGCCTGAGGCGGGTCGGCGACGAGCGCCGCGAACGCCACGGAGACGACCCGCATGCGCGGATCGCGGTCCGGCTCGCTGTAGGTGCGCACCTGCTCCAGGTGGAGCCCGCTGACGTCCGCGAGCCCGGTCTCCTCGGCCAGCTCACGCTGCGCCGCGCTCTCGGCGGACTCGTCGGGCAGCACGAACCCGCCGGGCAGCGCCCAGCGTCCCGCGTACGGCTCCTGACCGCGCTCGACGAGCAGTACGTGCAGCGCGCCCTCGCGGATGGTGAACACCGCCAGGTCGACGGTGACGGCGAACGGTTCGTAGGCGTGCTTGTCATAACCCCGCATGCACAACCACCCCCCTCTCTTTATGGTCTCGATGACTATAAAGAGAGGGGGGTGGCCCACGCAAGGGGCCCCTCCGGGCCTAAAGGTCCACAGGCCTACAGGTCGACTTCCTTCATCAGCATGCCGACCTCCGTGTTGGACAGCCGCCGCAGCCACCCGGACTTCTGGTCGCCCAGGGTGATCGGCCCGAAGGCCACCCGCACCAGCTTGTCGACGGGGAAGCCCGCCTCGGCCAGCATGCGCCGCACGATGTGCTTGCGGCCCTCGTGCAGCGTGACCTCGACGAGGTAGTTCTTGCCGGTCTGCTCGACGACGCGGAAGTGGTCCGCCTTGGCGTACCCGTCCTCCAGCTGGATGCCGTCCTTGAGCTGCTTGCCCAGGTCACGCGGGATCGGGCCCACGATGTGCGCGAGGTAGACCTTCTTCACGCCGTACTTGGGATGGGTCAGGCGGTGCGCCAGCTCGCCGTGGTTGGTGAGCAGGATGACACCCTCGGTCTCGGTGTCGAGCCGCCCCACGTGGAAGAGCCGCGTCTCGCGGTTGGTCACGTAGTCGCCGAGGCACTGGCGGCCCTCGGTGTCCTCCATGGTGGAGACGACACCGGCGGGCTTGTTCAGCGCGAAGAACTGGTACGACTGCGTGGCCACGGTCAGGCCGTCGACCTTGATCTCGTCGTTCTCGGGGTCGACGCGCATGCCCTGCTCCACGACGATCTCGCCGTTGACCTCGACGCGGGCCTCGTCGACCAGCTCCTCACAGGCACGGCGCGAGCCGTAGCCCGCACGGGCGAGGATCTTCTGCAGGCGCTCGCCCTCCTGCTCGGCGCCCGGGAAGGTCTTGGGCGGGCTGACCTTCGGCTTGCCCGCGTACCGCTCGCGGTTGCGCTCCTCCTGCCGGGCGTCGAACTCACGCGAGGTCGCGGGGGTGCCACGGCGGCTGCCGCGGGCCCCACTGCCCTGGGAGGTGCGGGGGCCGCCCTTGGCGCCGCCGCGCGCCGCAGCGCCCCGGCCCTTCCTCGCCTGGGCCCCGAAGACCGCGTCCGAGCCGCCTACGTCGTAGCGACGCTCCTCGGGGCGCGGCTTGCTCGGCCGGCTCGGCTTGTCGTCGCGCCGGTCGTCACGCCTGCTGTCACCACGCTTGTCATCGCGCCTGCTGTCGCCACGCTTGTCGTCGCGCTTGTCGTCTCGCTTGTCGTCGCGGCCGTTACCGGCGGCACCCCGGTAAGTGCCGCGGCCACCGCTGCTGCCACGGCCGCCGCTGTTGCCACCACGGCTCCCGCCGTTGTTTCCGCTGCTGTTCCTGCCGTTGCTGCTTCGCATCAAAAGTTCCGTCTAGTCGACTGTGTCCTGGGTGTACTCGTACCCCGGCGCATCGGGTGCGTCCGGGTCGAACGACGGAGCGCCTTCCTGCGTCTCGGCCTCGATCGCGTCCGCCTCGGGGAGGAAGGGCGCGAGCTCCGGGAGCTCGTCCAGGCCGCGCAGGCCCATCCGCTCCAGAAAGTAGTTCGTCGTCCTGTACAGGATCGCACCTGTTTCGGGTTCCGCGCCCGCCTCCTCCACCAGACCCCGCTGGAGGAGGGTGCGCATCACGCCGTCGCAGTTCACCCCGCGTACCGCGGAGACCCGCGAACGGCTGACCGGCTGGCGGTACGCGACCACGGCGAGGGTCTCCAGGGCCGCCTGGGTGAGCCTCGCCAGCTGACCGTCGAGGACGAAGCCCTCCACGGCCGCGGCGTACTCGGGACGGGTGTAGAACCGCCAGCCGCCCGCGACGAGCCGCAGCTCGAAGCCCCGCTTCTGCACGGTGTACTCGTCGGCCAGCTCGCGCAGCGCGTCGGCGACCTCGCGCCCGGTCCGCCCGAGGATCTTCGCCAGGTGCTCCTCGGTGGCCGGCTCGTCGACGACCATCAGGACGGCCTCCAGCGCGGGCCGCAGCTCCAGCTCCGCGACGGCACCGGCAAGCTCCCCCACGGGGCTGTGCACACTCACGCCTTCTCCTCCATCGGCTCGGGGGCCCGGTCGAACTCGTCGGTCACCATCGGCTCCCCGGCGCTGTCGCCGCCGGTCCAGCGCACGGTCAGCTCGCCGAGGGGGTCCTCCTGGTCCAGGGCGACGACCTTCTCGCGGTACAGCTCCAGGAGGGCGAGGAAGCGCGCGACGACGGTGAGGGTGTCCCCCGCGTCCTCCACGAGCACCCGGAAGCCGATCTCCCCCCGCTCCCGCAGCCGGGCGACGACGAGGCCGGCCTGCTCCCGCACGGAGACCAGCGGGGCGTGGATGTGATCGACGTACACCTGCGGCTTCACGCGGGGCCGCATCGCCTTCACGGCGAGCTTGGCGAACCCTTCGGCCCCGATGCTGATGACGACTTCCGGCAGCAGCTCGGCGTGGTGCGGTTCGAGCCCCACGGTGCGCGGATAGCGCCGCGCCTCCTCGTCGAGCCGCCCGCTGAAGATGTCCGCGATCTGTCTGTACGCGCGGTACTGCAACAGCCGCGCGAAGAGCAGGTCCCGCGCTTCGAGCAGCGCCAGGTCGGCCTCGTCCTCGACCTCGGCGGTGGGCAGCAGCCGCGCCGCCTTCAGATCGAGGAGCGTGGCGGCGACCACCAGGAACTCGGTCGTCTGATCGAGGTCCCAGTCGGACCCCATGGCGCGGATGTGCGCCATGAACTCGTCGGTCACCTTGGACAGAGCGACCTCGGTGACGTCCAGCTTGTGCTTGGCGATCAGCTGAAGCAGCAGATCGAAGGGCCCTTCGAAGTTGGCGAGGCGGACCTTGAACCGCCCGTCGTCGGGCCCGGCCGGGGGTTGCTCCGAGTCGCCGCCGCGGTCGTGCCCACGGTCCGCAGGAGACGGACCCGCCTCGGCCACGGGCTCCGGCTCCGCAGGAGCCGCCCCCGGCCCCCGGCCCAGGGTGCGGCGGCGAGCAACGGGAGGCGGTGCGGAATCGTCATTCAGGGGCATCGGCGGGAAGGCTATCCCTTACCGCCCACGCAATCGTCGTACGAGAATGCTCGCGTCCCCCCGCGACTCCAGGTCGGCGAGGACGACGGCGACGGCCTCCCGCACGATCCGCCCGCGGTCGACCGCGAGCCCATGCTCCCCGCGCAGCACGAGCCGCGCGTGTTCGAGGTCCATCAGCTCCTCGGCGGAGACGTACACGGTGATCTTCTCGTCGTGCCGCTCGCGCCCGCTGGGCCGCCGGTTCGCGGCCCGGGCCCGCCGCCGCGCCTGCGCGGTCGAGGAGCCGGACTTGCCGCCGCCCTGGGCGGCCGAACCTTCCTGCGCCGCTGACGAGCGGCGTCCGGAGCCCTTCTCGGCGTCGCCCGCGGAACGGCTGCGGGACTCGCCGGAGCCGGACTCCGCGTCCGTGGCCGCGTGTTCGGCGGGCTCACCGCCGTCGCCCTGTGCGGTGTCGTCGGCGGAGGCCGCGGTCTCGTCGCTCTCGCCCGCCGGGGCGGGCACGCGCGCCTCGCCGTTGGCCGGGCGCCGCGGGGTGGACGACTGGAGGGCCATCCCCCCTGTCGTACGGAACAGTTCGTCGGCCCCGGGCAGACTCACTCGGCGTGACACCGGGCGAGCACCTCCCTGGCGAGCTGACGGTAGGCGGCCGCGCCGACCGAGTTGGAGGCGTACGTGGTGATCGGCTCACCGGCGACCGTGGTCTCCGGGAAGCGGACCGTGCGCCCGATGACCGTGTGGTAGACGTGGTCGTCGAAGGCCTCGACCACGCGCGCGAGCACCTCTCGGCTGTGCACCGTGCGGGAGTCGTACATGGTCGCGAGGATGCCGTCGAGCTCCAGGTCGGGGTTGAGCCGCTCCTGGACCTTCTCGATGGTCTCCGTCAGCAGCGCCACACCGCGCAGCGCGAAGAACTCGCACTCCAGCGGCACGATCACCTTGTGGGCCGCCGTCAGGGCGTTCACGGTGAGCAGGCCGAGCGAGGGCTGGCAGTCGATCACGATGTAGTCGTAGTCCTGCATCAGCGGCTTGAGCGCCCGCTGCAGCGTCGACTCGCGCGCGACCTCGCTCACCAGCTGCACCTCGGCGGCCGACAGGTCGATGTTGCTGGGCAGCAGGTCCATGTTGGGGACCGCCGTCTTCAGGAGCACCTCGTCCGCGGACATGCCGCGCTCCATGAGGAGGTTGTAGACCGTCAGGTCCAGCTCCATCGGATTGACACCGAGGCCGACCGAGAGGGCGCCCTGCGGGTCGAAGTCGACGAGCAGGACCCGGCGCCCGTACTCCGCGAGGGCGGCGCCCAGGTTGATGGTCGACGTCGTCTTGCCGACGCCGCCCTTCTGGTTGCACATCGCGATGATCTTGGCCGGACCGTGGTCGGTCAGCGGGCCGGGGATCGGGAAGTACGGCAGCGGGCGTCCCGTGGGGCCGATGCGCTCGCGGCGCTGGCGGGCCGCGTCCGGCGCGAGCGTGGCCGCGTACTCCGGATCGGGCTCGTACTCGGCGTCGGGGTCGTAGAAGTGCCCCTGGGGCAGTTCCTCGTAGTCGGCGAGGTGGGTGTGGGTGTTATCGCCACTCCGGTCGCCGGCCATGGCGTTCACGTGATGGCCATCCATGCTCTGGGGTGCTGACTGTGTCGGCTGGGGGCTCTGCCTGGCTTCGAAGGTGCGGACAGCGACGGAGCCGACAGCCTCGAGCCCGACGGGTCCTTGGCCCCGCACAGACATTCCTGGTTGACCACCCCCGGGAGCAAATGTCGACTCATTCACAAGTCGTCTTACCTCCTTGGTGACCAGGAAACTTCTCGATAGGTCAGCGTGGCACCATGCCGACGGTTGGCGACTCTATGGCGTGTCACCGCTCCGCAGCAACACAATCCGCCGGACCGGGCCCGATGTGTCGGCAAAGGAACACCTCGATGTCAAGGGCATGAGGGTTGCCAACGGCACGTATCGGGGGTGGGCGAAACGGCTAAAGGGTTACGTTCAAGGCGAGTTGAACGTGTCCACACTGATACGCATACGGCCGGACCCCTCTCAAGGTCCGGCCGCGGGCGTGAGATTGACGACTCTCGTTGACGAAAGTGTCCGAGACCGACCGGAGTCGGTCACCTGGGTCAGCCGAGGAGCGACTCCAGCTCGACGTGGTCGAGACCGTGGGACTCGGCGACCTCCTTGTAAACGACCTTGCCGTCATGGGTGTTGAGACCCAGGGCCAGCGCCGGGTCGCGGCGCAGGGCCTCGACCCAGCCGCGGTTCGCCAGCTCGACGATGTACGGCATCGTCGCGTTGGTCAGCGCGTAGGTGGAGGTGTTGGGCACCGCGCCGGGCATGTTGGCGACGCAGTAGAAGACCGAGTTGTGGACCGGGAAGGTCGGCTCGGCGTGCGTGGTGGCGTGCGAGTCCTCGAAGCAGCCGCCCTGGTCGATCGCGATGTCGACAAGAACACTTCCCGGCTTCATGCGCGAGACGAGCTCGTTGGTGACCAGCTTCGGGGCCTTGGCGCCCGGGATGAGGACGGCGCCGATGACGAGGTCGGCGTCCAGGCAGGCCTTCTCCAGCTCGAAGGCGTTGGAGACGACGGTCTGGATCTTCGTACCGAAGATCTTGTCGGCTTCCTTGAGCTTGTTGATGTCCTTGTCGAGCAGGGTCACGTGGAAGCCCATACCGATGGCGATCTGCGCGGCGTTCCAGCCGGAGACGCCGCCGCCGATGACGACGGCCTTGCCCGCGGCCACACCCGGGACACCGCCCGGCAGGACACCGCGGCCGCCGTTGGCGGCCATCAGGTGGTAGGCGCCGACCTGCGGGGCGAGGCGGCCCGCGACCTCGGACATCGGGGCGAGCAGCGGGAGCGCGCGGCCCGCGGTCTCGACGGTCTCGTACGCGATGGCGGTCGTGCCCGACTCCAGGAGCGCGTCCGTGCACTCCTTGGACGCGGCCAGGTGCAGGTACGTGAAGAGGGTCTGGTCCTTGCGGAGGCGGTGGTACTCCTCCGCGATGGGCTCCTTGACCTTCAGGAGCAGGTCCGCGGCGGCCCAGACCTCGTCGGCGGTGTCCAGGATCCGGGCACCGGCCGAGACGTACTCGGCGTCCGTGATCGAGGAGCCGACGCCGGCGTTCCGCTCGATGACGACCTGGTGGCCGTGGCGCACCAGCTCGTGCACACCGGCGGGGGTGATGGCCACCCGGAACTCGTTGTTCTTGACCTCGCGGGGGATGCCGACCTTCATCGTCGATCACGGTCCTTGGCTCAGGGGATGTTTCGGGCAATGCACCCCAGACCGGTGCACATAAGGGCGCAACGGGGGGCACCACGGTTGTACGCGGCGGAGCCAGTCTAATGAAGGATTTCTCGCTGTCTAGCCTTTCAATACTTCAATGCTCTGCGGATGCACTACGGATTTCGTAGGCGGAAGGCGCTACTCCACCGTTCGTTTCAAGCCTCGGGGCCTCCGGGTACTCCGTTCCCAGCATGCGCTCGGCCGCTGCCCGGTGCAGCCGGGCGGCCGCCGGGTCGCCGAGCCGCTCCAGCGTGTCGGCGAGGCGCAGCTGCAACGCCGCCTGCAGGCGTACGTCGTTGGCGTGCCGCGCCCACTCGACGGCTTCCTGACAGGTACGCAGGGATTCCTCGGGCCTGCCCGCGTACTCCTGCACGCGCGCCATCTCGCTCAACGCCCTTGCCTGGGCGGTCACATCGCCGTTCTTGCGGTGTCCGGCGACGGCCGAGCTCCAGTTGCGCAGCGCCTCGCCGTAGCGGCCCGCGTAGGTGTGCACCGCGCCGATGCGGCCGTAGAGGCGGGCGGCGTCGGCGCGCTCGTCGCGGGCCAGCCGCTGGGCGAGGGCCCTGCCGTACCAGTCGGAGGCCCGTGACCAGTCCCCCAGCTCCTGGTAGGCGCCGCCTACGGATTCCATCGCGCGCCCGGTGGCGTACGGATCCGCTGCCGCGCGGCCCGCGTCCAGCGCGGCCCGGTAGCGCGCGAGGGCCTCCGGTGTCCGCCCTGTCCGGGCGTCCAGATCCGCGAGGTTGAGCAGCGCGGCGGCCTTCTCGCGGGGCAGGTCCTGCCGCTCGGCCACGTCCAGGACCAGCCGGTGGATGCCGTAGAGATCGGGGGCCGCCTCCTCGGCGCCGCGGTGCGCGATCAGGGCCCGCGTCAGGGCCGCCATCAGGCGCCGGGCGAGGGTGTCCAGATCCCCGTCGGCCACCGCGAGGCGGGCCGCGGCGAGCAGCGCGGGCCGACGGACGGAGAGCCACTCGGCGGCGGCGCCGGGCCCGTCGAAGCGCAGGGCGCGCGGCAACCCCGACAGCTCCTTGCGGGCACCGGAGGCCTCCGGCTCGGTGATCGCCCGGCAGGACTGGAGCAGCCGTACGGTCCGCTCCAGCATCCGGGCGCGGGCCAGCTGGAGCTCGGCCGGGCGGTCCTGGGTCCCGGTGAGGGACCTCAGCAGGGGTACGAGGCAGCCCGGCACCTCGTACTGCGGGAGCGGCGAGTCCACGCGCCGGACCAGTCCGAGCGCGGCGAAATCGTCCAGCGCCGCCTTGGCCCCGGAGACCGAGCAGCCCGCGAGCGCGGAGGCGGTGTGCGGGTCGACGTGTCCGCACGGGGCGAGGGAGAGCAGGCGCAGCACCCGCGCGGAGGGCCCGGACAGCGAGGCGTACGTGTGCCGGAAGACCCGCGCGAGCGGCGGGCCCTCGTCGGGCAGGTCGTGCACCCGCTTGGCCAGATCGGCGACGGCCGCCTTGGGCCGTACGGAGAGCCAGCCCCCGGCGAGGACGAGGGCCGCCGGGTGGGCCGCGCACGCCTCGACCAGGGATTCCGCGGAGCCCGGGTCCACCTTGATGCGCACGGGTCCCGCGGCGCGGGCCAGCAGCTCCACCGCGGCCGCCTTGTCGAGGCCGCCGAGGGTGCATGGGCGTACGTCGGGGATGCCGGTGAGCGGGCCTTCGGAGACGGCGACGACCAGGCAGTCGGGGGTGTCCGGAAGCAGCGGGTCGACCTGCTCGGCGTCCGCCGCGTCGTCGAGGAGCAGCAGGGCCTTGCGCTCCTTCAGGGCGTCCCTGAGCCGCTCGGAGAGGTCGTCCTCGCAGGCGCCGGGCGGTGCGGGGACGGCGAGGGCGTCGAGGAGTTCGCGGGCGGTGCGTTCCGTCGGCACCCGCTGGCCGTCGGGCTCCGTGAGGCGGGCCCGCAGCACCCCGTCGGGATAGTCGCCGGCGAGCTGCCGTACGAGCTCCTCGGCGAGTGAGGTGCGGCCGGAGCCGGGGCGGCCCGCGACGAGCAGGACGCGGGCGCGGGGCGCTTTGCGGCCGGACAGGGTGTCGAGTCCCGCTCGGGCGATGTCCACGCGGAGTTCCTTCAACTCACGGGCCCGGCCGACGAACTGATCACTTGTCGGCTCACCGGCGGCACCGGCCGGGGACGGTACCGCGCCACCCGCCGCCGTACCGTCCGTGTCGACCGCCTGATCCGTCACGGGCCACGCTCCCGTCCGCCTGCGCACGAACCCGCCAGGACTTCGGGCGGGACGCTTTCAGAGCCTAGTTCAGGCCCTGCCACGCCTCCGGACACGCGCCGCGCACAAGTCCCCCGATCGGATCAGCAGATCGTCATACCGGTAGGGCCGACCGTGCGGCGACCCCGGGTCCTAGACCTCGAAGGGGCGCGCGGGCCAGGGCGCCTCGGCCGGGCGCAGTGCGTCGACACCGTCGCCCTTCAGGGCCGCGTACAGCGAAAGGACGCCCACGACCAGGCAGTTGTTGTGCAGCTCGCCGGCGAGCACCCCGCGGACCAGCTCGTCGAGCGGGACGCGGGTCAGCTCCATGTCGGCCTCCTCCTCGAAGACCTCGAAGCGCTCCCCCTCGGCCTCGGCGAGATCGCGGGCGAGGAAGACGCGCACGGCCTCGTCGCAGCCGCCGGGGGTGGTGTAGACGTCGGTGAGGACGCGCCAGTCCTCGGCCTTGACGTGCGCCTCTTCGTAGAGCTCGCGCTGCGCGGCGTGCAGGGGGTTCTCACCGGGGACGTCGAGCAGCCCGGCGGGGATCTCCCAGAGCTTCTGGCGGACCGGGTGGCGGTACTGGCGGATGACCAGGACGCGGCCCTCGCCGTCGAGCGCGAGGACGGCCACCGAGCCGGGGTGGACCTGGTAGTCGCGGTGGACGACGGACCCGTCGGGCATGACCACGTCGTCGGTGCGCACGGAGGTCTTGTTCCCGACGAAGGGCGTCTCCGTCGCCGTGACCTGCCACTCCTCGGCGGTGTCCTTGATCGTCATGTCGCGCTGTCCTCCCACACGTGCAAACGAAAACCGGGGCACGCGCCCCCAAAGGCGCGCACCCCGGCAACCGTATCGCTTAGTGTTACTTGCCCGACTTGGCGCCCGGCTTACGGGCGGCCTCCTGGCGCTCGACGGCCGCCTTCACCAGGCCCGCGAAGAGCGGGTGCGGACGCGTCGGGCGGGAGCGCAGCTCGGGGTGCGCCTGGGTGGCGACCAGGTAGGGGTGCACCTCGCGCGGGTACTCGACGTACTCGACGAGCTTGCCGTCCGGGGAGGTGCCGGAGAACTGGATGCCCGCCTTCTTCTCCAGGTCGGCGCGGTAGGAGTTGTTCACCTCGTAGCGGTGGCGGTGGCGCTCCTCGACGTACTCCTTGCCGTCGTACACCTCGCGGGCGATGGAGCCCTCGGCCAGCTTGGCCGGGTACATGCCCAGGCGCATCGTGCCGCCCATGTCGCCCTCGCCCGCGACGATGTCGAGCTGCTCGGCCATGGTGGAGATCACCGGGTGGGCGGTGGCGGCGTCGAACTCGGTGGAGTTGGCGTCCGGGATGTCCGCGAGGTTGCGGGCGGCCTCGATGACGATGCACTGGAGGCCGAGGCAGATGCCGAGCAGCGGCACCTTGTTCTCACGGGCGTACTGGATGGCGCCGACCTTGCCGTCGACGCCCCGCTCGCCGAAGCCGCCGGGGATCAGGATCGCGTCGACGTCGCCGAGCTGCTTCTTGGCACCCGCCGGGGTCTTGCAGTCGTCGGAGGTGACCCACTTGACCTTGACGCGGGCCTTGTTCGCGAAGCCGCCGGCGCGCATGGCCTCGGTCACCGACAGGTACGCGTCGGGCAGGTCGATGTACTTGCCCACCAGCGCGACGGTGACCTCGTGCTTCGGGTTGTGCACCCGGTCGAGCAGGTCGTCCCACTGGGTCCAGTCGACGTCGCGGAAGGGCAGGTCGAGCTTGCGCACGACGTAGGCGTCGAGGCCCTCGGTGTGCAGCACCTTCGGGATGTCGTAGATCGACTTGGCGTCGATGGCGGCGACCACGGCGTCCTCGTCGACGTCGCACATCAGCGAGATCTTGCGCTTGATGGCGGTCGGCACCTCGCGGTCGGCGCGCAGCACGATGGCGTCCGGCTGGATACCGATGTTGCGCAGGGCGGCGACGGAGTGCTGGGTCGGCTTGGTCTTCAGCTCGCCGGAGGGGCCGATGTAGGGCAGCAGCGAGATGTGCACGACGAAGACGTTGTCGCGGCCGACCTCGTGGCGGACCTGGCGGACGGTCTCCAGGAACGGCAGCGACTCGATGTCGCCGACCGTGCCGCCGACCTCGGTGATCACGACGTCGACGTCGTCGGCGGCCATGCGGCGGATGCGGTGCTTGATCTCGTTGGTGATGTGCGGGATGACCTGGACGGTGTCGCCGAGGTACTCGCCGCGCCGCTCCTTGGCGATCACCTGGGAGTAGACCTGGCCGGTGGTGACGTTGGCCGAGCCGTCGAGGTCGACGTCGAGGAAGCGCTCGTAGTGGCCGATGTCCAGGTCGGTCTCGGCGCCGTCGTTGGTGACGAACACCTCACCGTGCTGGAAGGGGTTCATCGTGCCCGGGTCGACGTTCAGGTACGGATCGAGCTTCTGCATCGTGACGCGCAGACCCCTGGCCTTGAGCAGCGCGCCAAGGCTGGAGGCCGTCAGCCCCTTCCCGAGGGAGGAGGCGACACCCCCGGTGACGAAGATGTGCTTGGTCGTCGCGGCTGTGCTGTTTCGGAAAGCAGCGGTCTGCATGGCCAAGAGGGGGCTCCCGTGGTCGCGGTGTGGAAGGTGCGTACCGGCGGCCTCACCGGGAATTCGGGGGAGGCGCCGTCGCTGCGGTTCGGGGGTTCTATGACCACCGGCTCACGGGCTACCAGGGTATCAGCGCCGGAAGGAGCCCGCTTCCGGCCACGCTCCGCCATCGGACGCACACGTCACTGTCACGGAATGCGCACGTTCCCCGGCCGGAGCGCGGGCCCCCCGAACCGCGGGGACACCAGGAGACACCCCCTCTCACCTGCCGCTCACCCGTTCGGCCGCGCCTCGTTGCCGGGAGGGGCGCGCAGATCACCAACGTGCGTCGTATCCTGCTCAAACACTCGCTGCCGAGCCCCCTCCGGCACACGGCACCACCCCGCCTTGCACCCGGAACAAGCGCTCGGCAACGATCACTTGACCGCTGACCAGTAAGTAAGCGCCCCGCGGGGCGAACGTGGCCGTTCGACTGGAGATGCACGTGGCCGGGCGCATCGAGGACTACGCACTCATCGGAGACATGCAGACCGCAGCCCTGGTCTGCCGGGACGGCACAGTCGATTGGCTGTGCCTTCCCCGCTTCGACTCCCACGCCGTTTTCGCCGGCCTGTTGGGCACCGAGGAGCACGGCTTCTGGCGCCTCGGGCCCGCACACGCACCGGAGGCGCAGCCACCCACGGCTGCCCGCCGCACCTATCGCGGCGACTCCCTGGTGCTGGAATCCGAGTGGGACACTCCGCGCGGCACCGTCCGCGTGATCGATTTCATGCCGCCGCGCGACACCGACTCACCGCAGCTGGTGCGGATCGTCGAGGGCGTCACCGGCCGGGTGCCGATGCGCTCGGCGCTGCGCATGCGTTTCAGCTACGGGCGTGTGGTGCCCTGGGTCCACAAGGTCGAGGGCCGCACGGTGGCCGTCGCGGGCCCCGACTCCGTGTGGCTGGACACCGACGCCGAGACCTTCGGCAAGGACCTGACCACGTACTCCGACTTCACGGTCGCGCCGGGTGAGCGCATCGCGTTCACCATCTCGTGGCAGCCCTCGCACAAGCAGCAGCCCCCCCTGCCGGAGCCCGAGGCGGCGCTCACCGCCACGGAGGACTTCTGGCGGGAGTGGGTCGAGCACTGCACGTACCACGGGCCCTACCGGGAGGCCGTGATCCGCTCGCTGATCACCCTGAAGGCGCTCACGTACGCCCCGACCGGCGGAATCGTCGCCGCGCCCACCACCTCGCTGCCCGAGGACATCGGGGGCTCGCGCAACTGGGACTACCGCTTCACGTGGCTGCGCGACGCGGCGATCACCCTCTCCTCGCTGCTGCGCACCGGCTACCGCGAGGAGGCCCGCGCCTGGCGCGAGTGGCTGCTGCGCGCGGTGGCGGGCGACCCGGAGAACCTCCAGATCATGTACGGCATCGCGGGCGAGCGCGAGCTCGGCGAGACGGAGCTGGACTGGCTGCCGGGGTACGAGGACTCCCAGCCGGTCCGGGCGGGCAACGGCGCCGCCCACCAGCTCCAGCTGGATGTGTACGGCGAGGTCACCGAGGCCCTGCACCTGGCGCACATGACGGGCCTGGCCCGCAACGACTACGCCTCGCTGCTCCAGCTGAAGCTGATCCGCTATCTGGAGGACCACTGGGACGAGCCGGACGAGGGCATCTGGGAGGTGCGCGGCCCGCGCCGCCACTTCGTGCACTCCAAGGTGATGGTCTGGGTCGCCGTCGACCGCACCATCAAGCTCCTGGAGTCCGGCGACGCCGACGGCCCGCTGGAGAAGTGGCGCGAGCTGCGCGACGACATCCACCGGGACGTGTGCGAGAAGGGCTACGACCCGGAGCGGAACACCTTCACGCAGTCGTACGGCTCCAAGGAGCTCGACGCCTCGCTGCTGCTGATCCCGCAGATGGGCTTCCTGCCGCCCGACGACAAGCGCGTCATCGGCACGATCGAGGCGATCCAGCGGGAGCTGTCGACGTCGGACGGGTTCATCCTGCGCTATCCGACGGCCGGCGACGACGAGGGCGTGGACGGCCTGGAGGGCGACGAGGGCGCCTTCCTCGCCTGCTCCTTCTGGATGGCCGACGACCTGGCGATGATCGGCCGGGTGGACGAGGCCCGCAAGCTCTTCGAGAAGCTCCTCGCGCTCCGCAACGACCTGGGGCTGCTCGCCGAGGAGTGGGACCCCGTGCTGCAGCGCCAGGTCGGCAACTTCCCGCAGGCGTTCAGCCACGTTCCGCTGATCGACACGGCGCTGCGGCTGACGGCTTCGGGGGCGTACGGAGGATAGGGCCGGGGGTCTCAGCTCCGGACGGCGACGGGCTGCCCGTCGCCGTCCGTGCGTTCGGCCGCGTCCTCCAGGACGACCCGGCCGATGATCTCGTACCGCCGGGGCCGCCTGGCCCGCAGGTACAGGCCGAGGGCGAGGCCGCCGAAGAAGACGAGGCCGACGATCCAGGGGATGGCCTTGAACAGCAGTGAGTCCGCCGCCGAGCCCGCCGCGGTGTCCATGTTGATCACCAGCAGGACGACGACGGCGATCATGCCGACGCCGCCGAGGAGCGGCGCGACCAGTGTCCTGAACCAGTGCCGGTCCTCGGGGTGGTTGCGCCGGAAGTAGCCGATCACGGCGAACGAGCAGAGCGTCTGCACGATGAGGATCGCCATCGTGCCGAGGATCGCGAGCAGCGTGTACAGGTGGATGTACGGGTCCTGTCCGGTCAGCCAGAAGGCGGTCACCAGGGTGACGGCGATGACGGACTGGACGTACGAGGCGATGTACGGCGAGCCGTGCGCGGGGTGGGTGCGGCCGAGGGCGGGGTGCAGGAAACCCTCGCGCCCGATGGCGTACAGATAGCGCGACGCGCACTGGTGGAAGGCCATCCCGCAGGCGAACGAGCCGGTGATCAGCAGCCACTGGAAGGCGTCGACCGCCCACGCGCCGATGAAGCTGTGCGCGGGGTCGAAGAACAGGTCCAGGGGGCTGTCCGACTGGGAGACCTTCACCGAGCCGCCGAGGCCGTTCCCGGCGATCGTCATCCACGAGACGTAGATGTAGAAGAGACCGACGCCGACGACCGAGATGATCGTCGCGCGCGGGATGACGCGCTTGGGGTCGCGCGACTCCTCGCCGTACATCGCGGTCGACTCGAAGCCGACCCACGACCAGAAGGCGAAGAACAGGCCGAGACCGGCGGAGGTGCCGGTGAAGGCGTTCTTGGGGTTGATCGGCTCGACGGGTATGCCGTCGGGGCCGCCGCCGTGGACCAGTACGGCGGTGGCGACCGCGAAGAGGACGGCGATCTCCGCGACGAGCATCACGCCGAGCGCCTTGGCCGTGAGGTTGATGTCGAAGTACGCGAGGACGGCCGTGGCGGCGAGCATCGCGGCCGCGTAGACGATCCACGGCAGATCGACGCCCAGCTGGTCCTCGACGGTGGTTTCCGCGAAGTACGAGAAGACGCCGACGATCGACGCCTCGAAGACGATGTAGGCGAGGACGGCGAGCATCCCCGACGCCATGCCCGCGATCCGGCCGAGGCCGTGCGAGATATAGCCGTAGAAGGCGCCGGCGGCGGTGATCCGCTTGGCCATGGCGACGTATCCGACGGAGAAGACCGTCAGGACCAGCGTCGCGAAGAGGTAGCCGGCGGGGGCGCCGGTGCCGTTGCCCGCGCCGACGGCGATCGGGAGGTTGCCGGTCATGGCGGTGATGGGCGCGGCGGTGGCGACCGCCATGAAGACGACGCCGACGATTCCGACGGAGTTCGCCTTGAGGCGGTGGACCTCGGGTGTGCTCGGTTGTTCTGGCATGGCGGGCACCCTGCCGTGACGTGACGTACGCCACAAGCGACAGGGGGTCGTGCAATGTCCGCCCGGACGCGACGAGTTGTCGCCCCGCGCGGGCCTCGGGAGCGTCCCCGTGACCGGTCGGAGATGTTCCGGTGACGTGCGCCCCGGTAGCGTCCGCGCCATGGACAGTCAGGGCACTCAGGGCGGCATCACCGTGCAGCGCGCGCTGGAACTTCCGGGGCTGCGCGGCGGGCTTCCCGAGGTCGTCGCGGGCGCGGACCGGCTGCAGCGGACGGTGCGGTGGGTGCACGCGGGCGAGGTGCCCAACATCGCCTCGCTGCTCAAGGGCGGCGAGCTGCTGCTCACCACGGGGCTCGGGCTCGGGGCGCGCCCGGCCGAGCAGCGCGCGTTCGTGCGCAAGCTCGCCGAGCGGGGCATCGCGGCGCTGGTCGTGGAGCTGGGGCCGCGCTTCGCACGGCTTCCGGCGGCGATCGTGGAGACGGCGCGCGCGGCCGGCCTTCCGCTGGTGCAGCTGCACCGCGAGGTGCCGTTCGTGACGGTCACCGAAGAGGTGCACACGGAGATCGTCAACGGCCATTACGCGCTGCTCCAGCGGGCCGAGGAGGTGCACGGGCGGTGCACGGAGGCGCTGCTCGGTGGCGGCGGCATTCCGCAGGTCCTCGGCATCCTCGCGGAGTTCAGCGGCAACCCGGTCTTCCTGGAGACGGCGGACGGGCAGCTTCTCTACGCCGCCGGGGCGGGCACCGAGTGCGCGGACCCGCTCCAGGTGTGGGAGGGGCTGCGGGGCCGGACCCTCGACCGGGACGGGCCGCCCGCGGCCGCGGTCCTCGTCGACGTGCCGGGTGGCGGGCCCGGCACGGGCTCGGTGCGGGCCCGGCTGGTGCTGCTCGCGGTGGAGGCGGCGCCGCTGCCGGTGCACCGCATCGCGGCGGAGCGGGCGGCGAGCAGCCTCGCGGTGGTGCTGATGCAGGCCCGCCAGGAGGAGGAGCTGGCGGCGCGTGGCCGCGGCGACTTCCTCACCGATCTCGCGGAGGGGCGGATCACGGCCGACGACGCCCCGGTTCAGGCCCGCGTCCTCGGCTTCAAGCCGGGCCCGGCGGGCAGCCCGCTCCTGCCGGTGGTGATGCGGCTCGCGGACGGCCTGCCGACCGGGGGCGGCTGGGCGGTGCTCGCGCGGGCGGTCGCGGAGGAGCTGGCGTCCGTGGGCGTGCCGGTGCTGCTCGGCGTACGTCCCGTCGAGGGCCGCGTCCCTCTGCTCCTCGGCCTGCGGACGGAGTCCGAGAGGACCGCGGTGGCCGACCGGGTCGCGGCCGCGCTGCGGGCCGGTGTCGAGCGGGCCGGGATGCAGCGGCCCGGGGCGCAGCCGCCGGTCGTCGTGGTCGGCGTCGCGGGCGGCTGGGCGGCGGCGTCGGCGGGGCTGCGGCACGCGGCGGAGACGGCGACGGCCGCGCAGGGCCTGACCGACCGCCCCTGGTACGACGCGCGGCGCCTCGACATCGATCTGCTGCTGTGGCGGCTGCACCGCCACGACGAGGACGGCGTTCTGGCGGCGTTCGTGGACCGCGCGATCGGCCCGCTGCGCGCCCACGACCAGCGCTCGAAGCCGCCGCTCCTGCCCACGCTCCAGACGTTCCTGGCGCATGCGGGCCGCAAGGCGGAGACGGCGCGCGAGCTGCATCTGAACCGGCAGACGCTGTACAACCGCCTCGCCCGCATCAGCGAGTTGCTCGGCACGGACCTCGACGACCCGCAGACGGTCCTGGCGCTGAGCCTGGCGCTGCGGGCGCGCAGACATGTGACGTAGAAGCCACCCGCCGGGCTCTAGCTGTACGGCACCGGCTGCGTCAACTCGTCGTAGACACTGAGGACTTGGGTGACCGTCTCGTCCTCGCTCGGCCACGTGGCGGCCTGGGCCGTGCCCCTGTCCTTCAGTTCCGCCCTGCGGGCCGGGTCGGCGAGCAGGCGTACGACGGCGGTGGCGAGGGCCTGGGCGTCCTGGTGGGGGACGAGTTCGGCGCCGTCGCCGACCAGTTCGGGGACGCCGTCGACCGCGGCGGCGACGAGCGGTACGCGCGCGTGCAGGGCCTCCTGGGCGAGGACGGAGCGCGACTCCGGGCTGCTGGGCAGCACCGCGATATCGGCGGCCGCGAGGAGTTCGGGGACGTCGTCGCGCCGCCCGACCAGGCGGACCGGGAGCTGCTCGGCCTCGATGCGGCGCTGCATGGCGGTCCGCTCCGGGCCCTCCCCCGCGACGACGAGGAGCGGCAGCGGGTCCAGGTGCCGCCACGCGCGCGTGGCGTCCAGGAGGACGTCGTAACCGCGGCCCCGCTCCAGGGCGCCGACGGCCAGGACCAACGGCCGGTCCACGGCGCCCACTTCGGCACGGGCCTTGTGCAGGAGGCGGTCCGGTTCCTCCTCGAAGGCTTCGTGGAGGCCGGCGCGGTGGGGCGCGGGCAGCGCGACCGCGGCGAGGCGGGCGTCCCTGGCGCCTCTTCTGCGGGCCCGTTCGACGAGGTCGGACGAGGTGCCGAGGACCACGGCGGCGGCCTTGGCGACGCGCCGCTCCAGCAGCCGCAGGACGCGGGCGCGGGCCCCGTCGGCGGAGGCGTGGTTGTGCCAGGTGACGACGAGCGGCGTGTGGCGTCCGGTCAGCGCCAGGACGGCGCGGAAGGCGGCGTGCAGTCCGTGGGCGTGCACGAGGTCGGCGCCGGCGCAGGCCGCGCGGAGGGCAGCCACGGAGACGGGGTCACCGCTGCGGGGCACGTGGACGTGGTGGGCGCCGGTACCGGTGAAGTCGTAGGCACGGGCGGCCTCGTCGGGGGCGCACACGGTGACCCGTACGCCCCGGGCGGCGAGCCCCGCGGCCAGCGACCTCACGTGCGCGCAGCTGCCCGCGCTGGCGCCGCCGAGGACTTGAACGGTGTGCAGCGGCGTCTGTCCGTGCGGCACATGGCTGCTCACGTGGCTCACGCGGCCGGGGCTCCTGGGTCTGCGTCGGGCGGTGCGGTGCTCTGGCGGTTCCGCCAAGAATGCCAGCCTGCGTGGCCGTCCCGGCACTGCTGAAAGGTAACTGCCGTGTCCGGACGGCCAACTCCTCGGACGCAATCACCCACACGGGTGAGAGTGACGGACCCGGTGAGGGCCCCGGTGAAGGCCCCGCGAGGGGCCCGTCAGGGGCGGGGTCTCACCGGACGGGGCTTCAGCCGTCCGCCCTGGCGGTAGCGAGAAGCTCCTCAGCGTGGGCCCGCGCGGTCTCCGAGTCCTCCTGACCCGCCAGCATCCGTGAGAGCTCCCGTACGCGTTCCTCGCCCTCCAGGACCTGGACCCCGGAGCGCGTCACCATGCCGTCGTTCGTCTTCTCGACGAGCAGCTGGCGGTCGGCGAAGGCCGCGACCTGGGGAAGGTGGGTGACGACCACGACCTGTGCCGACTTGGCGAGGCGCGCGAGGCGGCGGCCGATCTCCACCGCCGCCTTGCCGCCGACGCCCGCGTCGACCTCGTCGAAGAGGTACGTCGGAACCGGGTCCGTGCCCGCGAAGACCACCTCGACGGCGAGCATCACGCGCGACAGCTCACCGCCCGACGCGCCCTTGGCGATGGGCCGGGGCGGCGCGCCCGGATGCGGGGCGAGGAGGAGTTCCACCTCGTCGACGCCCGCGGGACCGTACGCGACCGTGCGCCCGCCGACCACCACGCCGTCGGCCCCCTCGGGAACCTCCGTGCTGCTGATGGCGATCGACACGCGCGCGTGGGGCATCGCCAGCGAGGCGAGCTCTTCGGTGACGGCCGCCGCGAACCGCGAGGCGGCCTCCTGTCGCGCGTCGGTCAACGTCTGCGCGAGCCCCGCCAGCTCGGCCCGCAGCGCGTCCCGCTCGGCGGTCAGCCCGTCCAGCCGGTCGTCGTCGCCCTCCAGCTCGGTCAGGCGCGCGGCCCCCTCCTCGGCCCAGGCGAGCACGGCGTCGATGTCGGCGCCGTACTTCCGGGTGAGCTGGGTCAGCGCGGCCCGCCGCTCCTCGACCGCGGCGAGCCGCAGCGGATCGGCGTCGAGGTCGTCGGCGTACCCGGCGAGCTCGCCCGCCACGTCGCTCAGCAGGATCCCGATCTCCCCGAGGCGCTCCGCGAGCGCGGAGAGGGCGGGGTCGTGGGAGCGTACGGCCTCCAGGGCCCTGGAGGCGCCCGCGACGAGCGTCGAGGCGTCGACGCCCTCCGGGTCCTCGGGGTTGCCCGCGAGGGCGGCGTGCGCGGACGTGGCGGCGGAGGCGAGGGCCTCCGCGTGGCCGAGCCTCTCTGCCTCGGCGGCGAGTTCGGTGTCCTCGCCCTCGCGCGGTTCGACGCCCCCGATCTCGTCGAGTCCAAAGCGCAGCAGGTCCGCTTCCTGGGCACGCTCCCGCGCGCGCGTGGTGATCTCGTCGACCTCGGCGGTGACGGCCCGCAGCCTGCGGTACGCGGCCGTGTACTTGGCGAGCGGCACGGCGACCGCGTCGCCCGCGTACCGGTCGAGGGCGCCGCGCTGCCGGGCGGGCTTGAGCAGTCCCTGCTGGTCGGTCTGGCCGTGCACGGCGACCAGGTCATCGGCGAGTTCGGAGAGCAGACCCACCGGGACGGAGCGTCCGCCGAGGTGCGCCCGGGAGCGCCCCTCCGCCGAGACGGTGCGGCTGATCAGCAGCGCCCCGTCGTCCAGCTCGGCCCCGGCCTCCTGCGCGCGCACGGCCGCAGGGCCGTCGGCGGACACGGCGATGCGCCCCTCCACCACCGCCGACTTCGCACCGATCCGCACCAGGGCGGGGTCCGCGCGCCCGCCGAGCAGCAGCCCAAGGCTCGTGACCACCATCGTCTTGCCCGCACCGGTCTCACCCGTCACGGCGGTGAACCCTGGTGACAGCTCGACGACCGCGTCGTCGATGACTCCGAGCGACCGTATCCGCATCTCCTCCAACACGGACAAGACCTTACGAGGTCATGGGCCCGGTGTGCGACGGGCCCCGCTCTCCCGCCGCGAAGGCGCAGGTGGCGGCGGCGCACCGGCGCCCGCTGTCACTCGCGTGAGTGGGCCCGTGGAGGACTGCGCCGTCCGGGGTGGCCCGGCGCCCATGGAGGCCCGCCGCCCGGGGTGGGGTTATCCCCCGCAAGACCCACCGGCCCGCCACATGGCCCCCGCCCCACACCCGGCCCGACCATGATCCACATGGCAACAGGACTGGCACAGGCGGCGCTGCGCGCGCATCGCCCGGCATTCGTGGGCACCGCGGTGGCCGCGCTCTTCGCGGCGACCGTGGTGAGCGCGTCGACGATGATGCTCGGCACGACGAGCACCGAAAGCACCGCGGGGCTCTCCGCACCGGCACGGCGGCAGATCACGGAGAACGGCGTCGGCGACATGGCGCTCGTCCTGCTGATCGGCTCCATCTACATGTCGATTTTCGTGGTCGTATCGACCATGGGCACCGCCGTCGCGCAGCAGCATCGCGAGCTCGCGATGGTCCGCTCCATCGGCGCCAAGCCCCGCCAGGTCCGCCGCGCCGTGGCCGTCCAGGCCCTCGCCGCGTCCGTCCCCGCCTCCCTCGCCGGGTTCCTCCTCGGCGGTCTCGGCGCCCGCTGGTGGCACGCGGGCATGGTCTCCCACGGGCTGCTCCCCGCCGAGGCCGACTTCCGCTTCAGCTGGGTCGCGCTGCCGGTGTGCGTCGGCGTGGCCGTGGTGACGACGACGCTCGCCGCGCTCCTCTCCGCGCTCCGCTTCTCCCTGCTGCGCCCGGCCCGCGCGCTCTCCGAGGCGGCGACCGGGCGGCGCGGGCTCGGCCTGCTGCGGGCGCCGCTCGGCGTGATCGCGGTCGCGGGGGCGTGCGTGGTCTCGGTGCTCATGGCGGAGCAGCCCGCGGCCGAGGCGAGCGAGGGGGCCTTCCTGGTGCTCATCCTGTTCTGCGTCGGCGCGGGGCTGCTCGGTCCGCGCATCATCGGCCCCGCGGCCTGGCTGGTGTCGGCGCTGGTCGGCCGGTTCGGCCCGAGCGCCCGCCTGGCGATGCTCAACGTCCGTTCGCAGCCCCGCCGGTTCTCCGCCGCGGTCGTCCCCCTCGTACTCGTCGTGGGCTTCGGCCTCACCAAGATCGGCATGCATACGACGGCCCAGCACCACACCGGCTCGGCGGGCAGCGCCGGCGAGGTCTGGCTCGACTACGTGGGCACGGGGCTCTACGCGGGCTTCGCCGCGATCGCCGCGGCGAACACCCTCGCAATGATCTCCTTCGAGCGCCGGCGTGATGTCGCGCTGCTCCGGGTCGTGGGCAGCCAGCGCGCCCAGGTGCGGGCCATGGCGGCCTGGGAGGCCGTGGTGGTCGCCGGGACCGCGCTGCTCCTCGGCGGCGCGATCGCCCTTGGCACGCTGGCCCCGATCCTCAGTACGGCGTTCGGCTCGGCCCTGCCCTACCTGCCGTGGGCCGTGCCGGCCGGCGTCGCGACGGGCACGCTGCTGCTGACCCTGCTGGCCACCGGGATCCCGGTGCGCGCCGTCATGCGCCGACAGGCGATCTCGGTGGTCAGCGGGACGTGACTCCTCGGTGCGGTACGGCGGTGCCGTACGGCTAGTGCGGCGCCCCGCGCCAACCCGACACCGGCAGCGCGAACTTGGCGACGAGCCGGTCCGTGAACGACGCGTGGTGCAGCCGCGCGAGCCGCACCGGCACCTCACCCCGGCGCACCTCCACCCGCGCCCCCGACGGCAGCTCGACGGTCCGCCGCCCGTCGCACCACAGCACCCCGTTCGGCGTGTGCGGCTGGACCTCGACGGCGAGCACCGAGTCCGGCGAGGTCACCAGCGGCTTGGCGAACAGGGCGTGGGCGCTGATCGGCACCATGAGCAGCGCCTCCACCTCGGGCCACACCACGGGCCCGCCCGCCGAGAACGCGTACGCCGTCGAACCGGTGGGCGTCGCGCAGACAATGCCGTCGCAGCCGAAGCCGGTGACCGGACGCCCGTCGATCTCCAGGACGACTTCGAGCATCCGCTCGGGGGACACCTTCTGGACGGCGGCCTCGTTCAGCGCCCAGTCGCGGTGCACGATGTCGCCGTTGCGGTGCACGACGACGTCGATCGTCATGCGCTCCTCGACCTCGTACGCCTTGGTGACGACCCGGTCGACGACCTTGTCGAGGTCGTCACGCTCGGCCTCCGCGAGGAAGCCCACGCGCCCGAGGTTGACGCCGAGCATCGGCACCCCGGAGGCCCGCGCGAAGTCCGCGCCCCGCAGCAGCGTCCCGTCGCCGCCGAGCACCACGATCAGCTCGCAGTCGACGATGCAGTCGGCCGTCGCCTCCTGGACCGTCTCGACCTCGGAGGGCAGCGGCAGGTCCGCGGCCTCCGCCTTGAGAACCCGTACGCCGATGCCATGGCGCAGCAGCCCCTGGACGACGAGTTCGGCGCTGCGAATGGCCGCGGGCCGTCCGGTGTGCGCGAGCAGGAAGACGGTACGAGCTCTGGTCTGGGTCACTCGGGTCTGGGTCAACGGGGCCCCTCCGCCACGGCACGGTCAACGTCCGCCGGGTCCAGCTCATCGGCCCCGGCGCGCAGCCACAGAAAGTACTCGACATTCCCGGAGGGCCCCGGCAGCGGGCTCGCGGTCACCCCGCGCACCCCGAGGCCGAGCCCCCAAGCCTGACGCGCCACGCCACGTACGGCGTCGGCCCGCAGTTCGGCGCCGCGCACCACACCGCCGCTGCCGAGCCGCTCCTTGCCGACCTCGAACTGCGGCTTGACCATGAGCACCAGGTCCGCGTCGGGCGCCGCGCACCGCACGAGGGCGGGCAGCACCAGACCGAGCGGGATGAAGGAGAGGTCGCCGACGACGATGTCGACGGGCACGCCGTCGATCGCTTCGAGCGTCAACTCACGTACGTTCGTCCGGTCCTTCACGGTGACCCGGTCGTCGCTCTGCAGCGACCAGGCGAGCTGGCCGTAACCGACGTCCACGGCGACGACGTGTGCGGCACCGGCCCTCAGCAGCACGTCCGTGAAGCCGCCGGTGGACGCGCCCGCGTCCAGCGCGCGCCGCCCCTCGACGACCAGCCCCTCCGGCGTGAAGGCGGCGAGCGCGCCCGCGAGCTTGTGCCCGCCGCGCGAGACGTAGTCGGGGTCGCTGTCGTCCCGCGAGACGACGATCGCGGCGGCCGTCTCCACCTGCGTCGCGGCCTTGGTCGCGACGGTCTTGCCGACCGCGACCCGGCCGGCGGCGATCAGCTGGCTCGCGTGCTCGCGCGAACGCGCGAGCTTCCGGCGGACGAGCTCGGCGTCGAGGCGGCGTCGTGCCACTCCTGCCACGTTCGGTTCAGCTCCTGTCATACGAGGATGAGGGCGCCCCTGCGGGTGCCGGCGGGCCGGGGTGCGCGTCGAGCGCGGTCAGCGCGGAACGCAGGCCCTGGTGTACATCCTCGTACACCTCGATATGGCCGTCCGTGGCGAGGTGGTCGGCGTCGCCGAGCCGGGCGAGGCGCGCGTCCACGTCGGCGTTGCCGGTGGGCGTGCGCTCGACGCCCAGGGGGGCGGGGACCGCGGGGTCGTACGACGCTTCGTACGACGGTTCGTCCGGAACCTCAGGCTCCGGCTGCACCGCCCCTCCCTGCTCAAGGCCCGCGTAAGAGTCGCTCATGGCACGACGCTACCCCGAAGCGCTGCGGTACCGTCGATCACGATGGCGACCATGGCGGAGTGCCGCACGGCACTCGACAGACTCTCGGACAATCTCGCGTCCGCCGACGGCGGCGTGCGGGGCGCCGCTGCCCTGAACCGCTCGCTGAGCTGCCGGATCACCGACCTCGACGCCACCTTCGCCGGCCGGCTCGAAAACGGCCGGATCACGGTGCTCGACAGCCATCCGGGCCCGCCCCGCGAAAAGGCCGAGATCCGCCTTTCGATGAGCGGCGACGACCTGGTCGCGATGGTGGACGGCGAGCTGAACTTCGCGAAGGCGTGGGCCTCCGGCCGGATCAGGCTGGAAGCGGGCTTCCGCGACCTGCTGAAGCTCAGGTCGCTGCTTTAGCCGACCACAGCTCTAGCCGGCGGCCGCTTCGGCCATCGCCCTGCGCCCGGCGCGGCCCGCGGGGATCACCAGCGGCGTCCCGCTCTCCGGGTCGTCGATGATCTGGCACCGGATCCCGAAGGTCCGCTCCACCAGCTCCGCCGTGACGATGTCGGACGGCGCGCCCTCGGCGATCACCGCGCCGTCGCGCAGGGCGATGAGGTGCGTGGCGTAGCGCGCGGCGTGGTTCAGGTCGTGCAGGACGGCGACGAGGGTGCGGCCCTGCTCCTCGTGGAGTTCGGCGCACAGGTCCAGGACGTCGAGCTGGTGCTGGATGTCGAGGAACGTCGTCGGCTCGTCGAGGAGCAGCAGCGGGGTCTGCTGGGCGAGCGCCATGGCGATCCACACGCGCTGGCGCTGGCCGCCGGAGAGCTCGTCGACGTAGCGCTCGGCGAGGTCGCGTACGCCCGTGGACGCCATCGACTCCTCGACGATCCGCTCGTCCTCCTGCGACCACTGCCGCAGCAGCCCCTGGTGGGGGTAGCGGCCGCGGGCGACCAGGTCGCCGACCGTGATGCCGTCGGGCGCGATGGACGACTGCGGCAGCAGGCCGAGCGTCTTGGCGACCTTCTTCGCGGGCATCGACTGGATGACGTCCCCGTCGAGCAGCACGCGGCCCGCGGACGGCTTGAGCATCCGGGACAGGGCGCGCAGGAGCGTGGACTTACCGCAGGCGTTGGGGCCCACGATCACGGTGAAGGAGTTGTCGGGGATCTCGACGGACAGCTTCTCCGCGATGACGCGCTGGTCGTAGCCGAGGGTGACGTCGTCGGCGATGAGCCGGTTCACAGCAGCACGCTCCTGCTCTTGGTCGGGGGGTGGTACGCAGCCGGGGGGCGGTACGCAGCCGTGGGTGGTGCGGGTTCGTGGCGGGGCCTCATATCCGTCCCGCCTTGCGCTGGGTGACGAGCAGCCACAGCAGATAGACGCCGCCGAGCACGCCGGTGACGACACCGACGGGCAGCTGGTCCGCGCCGAAGGCCCGCTGCGAGCCGAAGTCCGCGACGATCAGGAGGGTGGCGCCCATGAACATGGCGGGCATCAGATTGGGACCCGGCGAGCGCGTGAGGCGGCGCGCAAGCTGCGGCGCGGTGAGCGCCACGAAGCTGACAGGACCGGCGGCGGCGGTGGCGGCCGCGGTGAGCAGCACGGAGGCGGTGAGCAGGACGAAGCGGGTGCGTTCGACGCGTACGCCGAGCGCGTTGGCGACGTCGTCGCCCATCTCCAGCATCCGCAGGGGACGCCCGTACACGAGTACGAGTGGTACGAGGACGGCGCAGAGCACCAGCAGCGGCCAGACCTGGTCCCAGTCACGGCCGTTGAGGGAGCCGGTCATCCAGACCACGGAGCGGGCGGCGTCGACGAAGTCGGCCTTGGTGAGCAGATAGCCGTTGATGGCCGTGATGAAGGCGGAGACGCCGATGCCGACGAGGACGAGCCGGTAGCCGTGCACGCCGCGCTTCCAGGCGAGCAGATAGATGGCGACGCCGGTGACGAGTCCGCCGACGAGCGCGCCGCCCGCGACCTCGACCGCGCTGCCCTGGAAGAGGACGATCATGATGAGCGCCCCTGCGGTCGACCCCTGTCCGAGGCCGAGCACGTCCGGGCTGCCCAGCGGATTGCGGGCGATGGACTGGAAGAGCGCGCCGCCGAGCCCGAGGGCCGCGCCCACCAGGAGCCCGACGAGGACCCGCGGCAGACGCAGGTCGTTGATGATGAACTCCTGCCCGGCGTCGCCGTCGCCGAGCAGCGTACGGATGACGTCGGCGGCCGGGATCTCGAAGTCGCCGGTGCCGATCAGGACGACGCTCGCGGCGAGCGCGGCGACGATGAGCAGGGCGCAGACCACGGTCGTACGGATGTCGAGCCGGACGGAGAAGCCGCCCCGGGCGCGTATCGCCTTCACAGCTGGGCCACCTTCCGCCGCCGTACGAGAAAGATGAAGACGGGCGCGCCGATGACCGCGGTCACGATGCCCACTTGGAGCTCCGAGGGGCGCGCCACGATGCGCCCGACGACGTCCGCGCCGAGCAGCAGGACCGGCGAGAGGACGGCCGCGTACGGCAGGATCCAGCGCATGTCGGGTCCGGTGAAGGAGCGCACGATGTGCGGCACCATCAGGCCGACGAAGACGATCGGCCCGCAGGCGGCGGTCGCGGCCCCGCAGAGCAGGGTC
Source organism: Streptomyces sp. NPDC003379 (assembly GCF_053589195.1). Lineage (NCBI taxonomy): Bacteria > Bacillati > Actinomycetota > Actinomycetes > Kitasatosporales > Streptomycetaceae > Streptomyces > Streptomyces sp. NPDC003379. The sequence goes on from NZ_JBSFRK010000012.1 coordinate 212,490, forward strand.
GCCGCCGCCATCGACAGCGCGCGGGTGCGCGTGAGATGGGCGCCGAGCGCGCGGGCGGTGTCGTCACCCATGGCCATGGCGTTCAGCGGCCGGGCGAGGCCGAGCGCGAGCACGGTGCCGACCGCGAGGAAGGGCAGGACCTGCTGGATGGTGTCCATGCTGGCGGAGGCCAGCGAACCGACCGTCCAGAACCGCATCTTGTTGAGCGCGGCACCGTCCATGATCATGACGGCCTGCAGATAGCCGTAGAGCGCCGCGCTGATCGCGGTGCCCGCGAGCGCGAGCCGCACCGGTGTCGCGCCGCGCGCGCCGCCCAGGATGTAGAGCAGGACGCCGACGATCGCCGCCCCCAGGAAGGCGAACCACACATAGCCGCTCAGCGAGGTGACGCCGAAGAAGCTGATCGCGCTGACGACCGCCGACGAGGCGCCCAGGTTGATGCCGAGCAGGCCGGGGTCGGCCAGCGGGTTGCGGGTGAGCGCCTGCAGGACGGCCCCGGAGAGGCCGAGCGCGACACCGGCGAGCAGCCCGAGCAGGCTGCGCGAGAGCCGCTCTCCGACGACGACGTCGCCGTACGTCCCCGTGTCGTGGAACAGCCCGTGCCAGACCTCGTCCATGGGCATCGATTTGGCGCCGACCGCGATGCTCGCCAGGAAGACGAGGAGGAGGACGGCCACCGAGACGAGCAGCCCGAAGCTGCGTATCGCGCGGCGTTTGGGTGGCGCGGGAGCGGTCTCCGCGCGGGGTTCTGGGGGACTGTCGACCAACACCAGGTTAGGTTAGCCTACCCTCGCACTCGACTTCGACGAGAGAAGCGCCACCATGTCCGCACCGCGCCGCCCCCTTTCACCTGCCCCGAACTCGCCCGGCCTGAACCGCCGCGGCGCACTCTTCACGGGCGGCGTCCTCGGCCTCGGGGCGCTGCTCGCAGCGTGCGGTGACGAAGGCACCACGTCCACATCCGCTTCCGGCAAGGACAGCGGAGAGGGCAAGCCCTGGAGCTTCAAGGACGACCGCGGCAAGACCGTCACGACGAAGGAGCACCCGAAGACCATCGTCGCCTTCGTCAGCACGGCGGCCGCCCTGCACGACTACGGCATCGAGTGCAAAGGCATCTTCGGCCCTTCCAAGCCGGTGAACGGCAAGCCGAGCCCGCAGTCGGGCGACCTCGACCTCGCCAAGCTGACCAGCCTCGGCAACGAGTGGGGCCAGTTCAACATAGAGAAGTACGCGGCTCTCCGACCGGACGTGCTCATCAGCAACATGTTCCCGCCGCCGAACCTCTGGTTCGTCCCCGAGGAGAGCGGCAAGAAGATCGCCTCGCTGGCCCCCACCGTCGGCATCAACGGCGCGCGCGTCTCCCTCAAGGAGCCCCTCAAGCGCTACACCGAACTGGCCGCCTCCCTCGGCGCGGACCTGGAGTCGGAGAAGGTGCGGGCGGCCAAGGCCCGCTTCCAGAAGGCCGAACGGACCCTGCGCAAGGCCGCGGAGGCCAACCGCGGCCTGAAGGTCATGGCGGTGACCGGCGACGCCGACCAGATGTACGTCGCCGTCCCCGACGCCTACTGCGACCTCCACTACTTCAAGGACCTCGGCGTCGAGTTCGTCGAGGGCAAGAAGAGCGACGAGTGGGGCTTCTGGGAGTTCCTCAGCTGGGAGAACGCCGACAAGTACCACGCCGACCTCATCATGCTCGACAACCGTACGACCGCGCTGCCCGCCAACGAGCTGGCGAAGAAGCCCACTTGGGCCCAGCTCCCCGCCGTCAAGGCCGACCAGACCGTCCCCTGGTCGATGGAGGAGCGCTACAGCTACGCCGGATACGCCCCCGTCATTGAGCGGCTCGCCGCCGCCGTCGAGAAGTCGAAGAGGCTCAAGCGATGACCGACTCCCCCTACCAGTTCTTCGACGTCCACGTCCTGCGTGCCGAACACCTCACGCCCGCGATGATCCGCGTGGCGCTCGGCGGCCCCGACCTGGCGCGGATGGCCTCGGGCGGCCGGGACCAGCGCATCAAGATCTTCCTGCCGCACCCCGGGCAGGACGCCCCGGTCATGCCGGACACCGACACCGGCGACGCGGCCGACTGGTACGCCGCGTGGTGCGCCCTCGACCCTTCGGTGCGGGGCATCATGCGCACGTACACGACCCGTGAGCTGCGTCGCGGCCCGGACGAACTCATCGTCGACTTCGCCGTCCACGGCGCGGCTCCCTCGCCGACCGACGGTCCGGCCACCAGCTGGGCACGGACCGCGCGGCCCGGCGCCCGCATCGGCGTGCTCGCCCCGGTCGAGGAGGAGAACGCCGCGTACGACTTCCGGCCTCCGCAGGACACCGACTGGCTGCTCCTGACCGCCGACGAGTCGGCGCTCCCGGCCGTCGCGAGCATCCTCGAAACGCTGCCGCCCGCCCTGCCGACGCGCGTCTGGATCGAGGTCCACGACCTCGACGACCGCCAGCACCTGCCCACCAAGGCCGACGCCGAGATCCACTGGCTCACCAGAGAGGGCACCACCACGGACGCGATCCGCGGAGCGAACCTCCCCACGGGCACCCCCTACGCCTGGATCGCCGGCGAGTCCGCGACCGTCAAGGCGGTCCGCCGCCACCTGGTCACCGACCGCGGCTACGACCGCAAGCGAGTGTCGTTCTCCGGCTACTGGCGCAAGGACACGACCACAGACGAACTGATCGACCGCGGCGAAAACCCCTGAGCGGGACCTGACCGGGCCCTGGGGCCTGCCTCCCTACGCCCCGAACCGGGGCGGACCGCCTTACACCCCGACCGGGGACGACGACTGCCCTTCACCCCGACCGGGGACGACGACTGCCCTTCACCCCGACCGGGGGCAGCGCCCTTCACCCCGACCGGGAGCGGCGCCCTTCACCCCGACCGGGAGCGGCGCCCTTCACCCCGACCGGGAGCAGCGCCCTTCACCCCAACCGGGGGCAGCGCCTTTCACCCCGACCGGGAGCGGCGCCCTTCACCCCGACCCGGGACGACCGCCCCGCACCCGAGCCAGGGACGGCCGCCCTACACCCCGAGCCGCGACAACGCCTTGCCCCCGTCCAACCCGCACGCGCCGTCCCCGGCCTCCGTCCAGGCCGCCGCGCACAGGGCCCGCAGGCCGTCCATGGCCTCGCCCTCGCCGTCCAGCGTCAGTTCGCCGTCCCGCACCGAGGCCGTCCACCCGCCGCAGGCGAAGCCGCCCTCGACCGGGGCGACCTCCGGCTGTCCGGTGAGCATGCCGCGCAGATCCGCGTCCACGTACGTCGGCCGGTGCTCGGGCCGCGCGGCCAGCAGCTGCGCGCCGTCCGTGACGCCCGTCAGCACGAGCAGCGAGTCCACATCCCCGTGGAACGCCCCCTCGATGTCCGTGTCCAGCCGGTCGCCCACGACCAGCGGCCGCTCCGCCCCCGTCCGCAGAATCGTCTCCCGGTGCATCGGGGGCAGCGGCTTGCCCGCCACCTGCGGCTCGGCGCCCGTAGCGATGCGTACTACCTCGACGGCCGCGCCGTTGCCGGGCGCGATGCCCCGCGCGCTCGGAATCGTCAGATCGGTGTTCGACGCGAACCACGGCACACCGCGCGCGATCGCGTAAGAGGCCTCGGCGAAGCGCCCCCACGCCAGATCCGGCCCCCCGTACCCCTGCACGACCGCCACCGGATCGTCGTCCGCCGACTCGACCGGCTCCAGCCCCCGCTCCCGCAGGGCGACCCGCAGCCCCTCACCGCCGATCACCAACACCCGCGCGCCCGCGGGCACTTGCTCGCTCACCAGCCGGGCGACCGCCTGCGCCGAGGTGATGACGTCCGAGGACGCGGACGCGATCCCGAGCTCCGTCAGATGCTCCGCCACCGCGTCCGGCGTCCGCAGCGCGTTGTTCGTCACGTACGCGAGATGCATCCCGCCCTCGCGCGCGGTCCCGAGCGACTCGACGGCGTGCACGATGGCGTGACCGCCCGCGTACACCACCCCGTCCAGATCGAGCAGCGCCGTGTCATAGGCCTCGCTCAGCGCCCGGCTGCTGCCCTCGGGCCGCGTCCTGACGCTCCCGCCCGCGCTTCCACCCGCGCCCCCGCCCACGCTCCGGCCTGCGGTCTGGCTCATTACACATCGCTCCTCGCTCGATCCCACTCCCCCGATCATCGCTCATGCCACTGACACACATACGATGCCCCAATGAACACAGCGGGTCACACGGACGCAGCCGGCCTCGACCTGATCCCGTTCCGGGGCGTGCGCTACGTCCCCGAACAGATCGGCAGTCTGGCCGCGGTGACCTCACCCCCGTACGACGTGGTCGTACGCCCCGACGGCCTGCTCCACCTGGAATCCGCCGACCCGCACAACATCGTCCGGCTGATCCTCCCGCAGGCCACCACCCCGGCCGCCCGCAACCAGCAGGCCGCCGACACCCTGCACACCTGGCTCCGCGAAGGCATCCTCGCCCCCGACACCGAGCCGAGCCTGTACGTCTACGAACAGCAGGACAGCGAGATCCTCCAGCGAGGCCTCATCGGCGCACTGCGCCTCTCCGAGGCCGGGGAGGGCATCGTCCTGCCCCACGAGGGCGTCATGCCGCACGTCGTCGAGGACCGCGCGGCCCTGATGCGCGCGACCGCCGCCAACCTCGAACCGCTCCTGCTGACCTACCGCAGCGACAGCGAGGACGAAGCCTCCGGCGCGACGGCCGTCATCGAACGCACGGCCAAGCGCGAACCGCTCCTCTCGACGACCACCGAGGACGGCTTCCACCACCGCCTGTGGTCCGTCACGGACCCGGCGGAAATCGCAGAGATCCAGTCAGATCTGGCCGCCCGCCAGGCACTCATCGCGGACGGACACCACCGCTGGGCCACGAATCTGCGGCTGCGCGCCGAACACCCCTCACCCAGCCCGTGGGACCACGGCCTGGTCCTCCTCGTGGACACCGCCCGCTACCCGCTGCGCGTCCGCGCCATCCACCGCTACCTCCACCGGCTCCCGGTCCCCGACGCTCTCGCCGCCCTCGGGGAGTCCTTCCGCGTACGCACCGTCGAGGGCCCCCTCGACCACGCGCTCGACGCCCTGGCCGAGGCCGCGTCCAAGAGCAACGCCTTCGTCCTCGCGGGTGACGGCGCCTTCCACCTCGTCGACCACCCGTCGCCCGACCTCCTCGCCCGTACGATCCCCGGCGACCACCCCGAGGCCTGGCGCACCCTGGACGCGACGGTCCTGCACTCCACCCTGCTCGACCACGTCTGGCAGATCCCGGACGCCCCCGAGCACATCGCGTACATCCACGACACCGCGGCGACGGTCGAGAAAGCCGAGCGCGACGGCGGCACGGCCGTCCTGATGCACCCGGTACGCGAAGAAGTCGTACGCGACCTCGCCCGCCAGGGCGTCACAATGCCCCGCAAGTCGACCTCGTTCGGCCCGAAGCCGGCGACGGGCCTGGTCCTGCGCGCGCTCGCCTTCTGAACCAAACCAGTCCTCAACCACTTCTGAGCAGCTTCTGGGCATACGAAAACGGGCGGGCCCCACATGGGGGTCCCGCCCGTTTCAGTTAACGACCTCGACTCAGTCCTCGTCGTCCACCGACGGGTCCTGAGCCGTAACCGTAGGAGCCTCGTCGGCGTCGTCGTCACCGAGGGCGTCGACGAACTCGACCCCCTCCAGCTCGGCGAGGCGGTCCGACGCGTCGGTGCTGCCGTCCTTGTCGGACTCGACGACCTTCGCGAACCACTCCCGCGCCTCGTCCTCGCGGCCGGCCGCGAGCAGCGCGTCGGCGTACGCGTAGCGCAGGCGCGCGGTCCAGGGCTGCGCGGAGTTCGAGGCCAGCTCGGGGCTCTGCAGGGTGACGATGGCGGCGTCGATCTGGTCCATGTCCCGGCGGGCCCCGGCGGCGACGAGCCGCATCTCGACCTGCCCCGCCTTGTCGAGCTTCTGCACCTCGGGCGCACCGGCCATGTCCAGCGCCTTCTCGGGCCTGCCGAGCCCACGCTCGCAGTCCGCCATGACGGGCCACAGCTCGACGCTGCCGGTCATCCGCCGTGCGGCACGGAACTCGGCGAGCGCCTCGCTGTACTTCTGGTTCGCGTACGCCGCGAAGCCTGCCGCCTCGCGCACGGCGGCGACCCGGGAGGCAAGACGCAGGGCGATCTTGGAGTAGGCGTAGGCCTGCTCGGGGTCCTCGTCGATGAGGTTGGCGACCATCACCAGGTTCTTGGCGACGTCCTCCGCAAGCCCCTTGGGGAGGCTCTGCAGCTCCTGCTGTACGTCCTTGTCGATCTCGTGGCCCGTGACGTCTTCCGGGATCGGCAGCCGCCTGATGGGCTCGCGGTCACGGTCCCGGTCGTCACGCCCGCCGCGGTACCCACCGCGGTCATCGTCACGCCGGTCGTCACGCCCACGGAAGCCGCCCGGGCGTCCGCCGCCCCGGTTGTCGTCACGCCGCGGCCCACTGTCACGGTCGTCACGCCCGCGGTAGCCACCACCACGGCTGTCACCACCACGGTTGTCACCACCACGGTTGTCGTCACGACGGAAGCCACCGCGGTCGCCGCTGTCGCGACGGTCGTCGCGACGGAACCCACCACGATCGCCGCGGTCGCCGTCCCGACGGTCGTCCCTACGGTCGTCACGGTGGAAGGCGGGCCGGTCACCGTCGCGGCGGTCATCACGGCGGGGCGTACTCGGCCGGTCGTCACGGCGGGGCCCACTGCTGGGCCGGTCGTCCCGCCGGAACGGGGGACGCCCACCACTGTCACGGTCGTCACGCCCGCGGTAGCCACCACCACGGCTGTCACCACCACGGCTGTCGCCACCACGGTTGTCGTCACGACGGAATCCACCACGGTCGCCACTGTCGCGGCGGTCGTCACGGCGGGGCCCGCTGCTGGGCCGGTCATCCCGACGGAAGGCGGGTCGGTCACCCTCGCGACGGAATCCACCACGGTCGCCACTGTCGCGACGGTCATCACGGCGGGGCCCACTGCTGGGCCGGTCATCCCGACGGAACGGAGGACGCCCACCACTGTCACGGTCGTCACGCCCGCGGTAGCCACCACCACGGCTGTCACCACCACGGCTGTCGCCACCACGGTTGTCGTCACGACGGAATCCACCACGGTCGCCACTGTCGCGACGGTCGTCACGGCGGGGCCCACCGCTGGGCCGGTCATCCCGACGGAACGGAGGACGCCCACCACTGTCACGGTCGTCACGCCCGCGGTAGCCACCACCACGGCTGTCACCACCACGGTTGTCCCCGCCACGGTTGTCGTCACGACGGAAACCACCACGGTCACCGCTGTCACGACGGTCATCACGGCGGGGCCCGCTGCTGGGCCGGTCGTCACGCCGGAAGGCGGGCCGGTCACCCTCGCGACGGAAACCGCCACGGTCGCTGTCACTCCGGTCGTCACGGCGAGGCCCGGTGGGCCGGTCGTCACGGCGGGGCCCGGTGGGCCGATCATCGCGACGGAAGCCACCGCGGTCGTTGTCCCGCCGTGGAGCCCCGCGGTATCCGCCCCGGTCGCCACCGTCCCGGCCGCGCTGGTCGCGCCCCGGTCGCTCGTCGGGAGAGTTGGTGGACATCGGTGACTCCTAGTCTTCGGTACCGCAGTCATTCTCGCGCAGCCGGGGTGCCGGCGCGCTTCGACAAAAACAAAAGGACCCCTGGTCCCAGCGTGGACGCTGGGACCAGGGGTCCTCCAAAGATTGTTCGGCGGCGTCCTACTCTCCCACAGGGTCCCCCCTGCAGTACCATCGGCGCTTTGAGGCTTAGCTTCCGGGTTCGGAATGTAACCGGGCGTTTCCCTCACGCTATGACCACCGAAACCCTATGAAATATCCCGCTGTAGAGCAGGATCTCAAACAGGGCAGCGAACAAGCACACTTTTCAATTAAATAGTGACGCTGTTCAGCCGACACAACTGTTCGTTGTTTCAGAACAAACACAGTGGACGCGAGCAACTGAGGACAAGCCCTCGGCCTATTAGTACCAGTCACCTCCACCCGTTACCGGGCTTCCAAATCTGGCCTATCAACCCAGTCGTCTACTGGGAGCCTTAACCCCTCAAAGGGGGTGGGAATACTCATCTCGAAGCAGGCTTCCCGCTTAGATGCTT